>NZ_JBSXOK010000076.1:0-271203 GCF_056859415.1 Zunongwangia sp. L-65 | reverse complement strand
GTCGGATCTTAAACTTTGAATTAGATCTAAAATTCGTTGTCATTTTGACCGAAACAAAGTGGAGTCGAGAAATCTTTTCACGAAAGAATGTTACTTCGAGTGTTGATATTGAAGAGAATTCGAAGAAAATAGAAATGAGATCAATTAATTTGGAAATGTGAAGATGCGTTAATTTGAAAATTAATATTGAATCTTAAATTTTGAATTATTCTTGAAATGAGTTGTCATTTCGACCGAAACATAGTGGAGTGGAAAATTTTTTTCGCGAAAGAATGTTACTTCGAGTTTTGATATTGAAGAGAATTCGAAGAAATAGAACTGAGATCAGTTAATTTGAAAATGTACTAATGTGTTAATTTGAAAATTAATGTCGGATCTTAAACTTTGAAATAACCATTAAATTTAAGTCATTTCGACCGAAACAAAGTGAAGCGGAGAAATCTTTCCACGAATGAAAATTAGTGTCCAGAATTCTTATTTAACCCAAAACTAATGGCTTATAGCAGATCGCTAAAAGCTGTAAGCTGAAAACTGAAAACAAAAAAATGAAAACTAAATTATATAATCTTGTGTTGCTCCTGTTATTAATTTCAGGAGTAGCGCAGGCACAAATCGATAAAATGGAGCCGCCTTTTTGGTGGAGCGATATGAATCTGGAAGAACTTCAAATTATGTTCTACGGAAAAAATATCGGCACGTACGAAGTTTCTTCAGAAGATGAGGTAATCATCAATAATATTCGAAAAACCGAGAATCCAAATTATGTATTTGTAACAATAAATTCTTCAGCACTTCCTGCGGGAAATTATGAGTTTAACTTCAGTAAAAAAGGTAAAAGAAATATCACCAAAACTTTCGAATTAAAGCAAAGAGACGAAGATTCGGCGTTAAGAGAAGGTTTTGATGCGAGTGATGCGATTTATTTAATTATGCCCGATCGTTTTGCTAATGGAAATCCGGATAATGATTCTTCTGCAGAAATGCAGGAAAAAGCCGATCGTTCTAAACAAGGCGGTCGTCACGGTGGTGATATTCAGGGGGTGATCGATCATTTAGATTATTTAAAAAAGCTTGGGATTACAGCGCTTTGGAGCACACCTTTACTAGCCGATGATGATGCCGGTTATTCCTATCATACTTATGCGCAAAGCGATGTATATAAAATAGATCCACGTTACGGAACTAACGAAGATTATAAGCGTTTGGCCAATGAGCTTCATCAAAAAGATATGAAGCTAATTATGGATTATGTAACCAACCACTGGGGTAGTGAGCATTGGATGATTAAAGATCTACCTACGTATGATTGGGTACATCAATTCCCGGGTTATGAGAATTCTAATTATAGAATGACTACGCAATACGATCCGCACAAATCAGCACGTGATTTTAAATACTGTGTAGACGGCTGGTTTACCGGTACAATGCCCGATTTAAATCAGAGTAATCCTTTAGTGTTAAACTATTTGATTCAGAATGCGATCTGGTGGATCGAATATTCTGGTTTAGACGGATTTCGTGTTGATACCTATTCTTATAATGATAAAAAAGGGATTGCGAAATGGACGAAAGCGATCATGGACGAATATCCATATTTTAATATCGTTGGGGAAGTTTGGATGCACGACCAGGCGCAAATTAGCTACTGGCAAAAAGATAGCCCCATAGGCGCAATTCAGGATTACAATTCTAATTTACCATCGGTGATGGATTTCACTTTACATGATGCGATGACATCGATGTTTCATGAGCAGGATGCCAGTTGGGATCGAGGAATGATTAAAGCCTATGAGAATTTTGTGAACGATTTCTTATATGCCGATACCGATAATTTGATGGTGTTTATGGGCAATCATGATACGGGTAGATTTAATGAGATTTACGATGGTGATTTTAAAAAATATAAAATGGCGATGACCATGATCGCTACGGTACGTGGTACGCCTCAAATCTATTACGGAGATGAAATAGGAATGCGAGGCGATAAAGGAAAAGGCGACGGCGCGATTAGACAGGATTTTCCAGGTGGTTGGGAAGGTGATGAACAATCTGCCTTTAATGCGGAAGACAGAACTGAAAACCAAATGAAATACTTTGATCTGACTTCAAAATTACTGAATTTCAGAAAAGAAAATAAAGTATTGCAGTTTGGTAAAATGCTTCAGTTTTTACCAGAAAATAATGTATATGTATATTTTAGGTATAATGATAAAAACCGGGTAATGGTTATTATCAATAATAATGCTGAAGAACAGACTTTAGATTTAAAGAAATATGCTGAAGGAATTCAAGGTTCCACCTCTGGAAAAGAAATTATTTCAGGAAAAGACATTCAGCTAAATGAAACTTTGAGCATTCCTGCACAGGATGCCATGTTAATTCAACTTCAATAAAAAATGAAACGATTTATAATAGCGGCGCTGGCAGTTTCCCTGCTTGCTGCCTGTAAAAACGAAACTTCTGAAAAGTCGGTTAAAAAAGAGGACGAAAAAGGGAAAACACTGGCACCTATAAACGATAGTATTTTAGGACAATCGGTAATTTACGAAGCGAATATTCGGCAATACTCTCCTGAAGGTACTTTTGCAGCATTTACGAAGGATATTCCGCAGTTAAAAGAGCTTGGTGTAAAAGTGATCTGGTTAATGCCAGTGTATCCAATATCCTCTGTAAAAAGAAAAGCCGCAGATGGCCGGTTTGCAGAAGAAATTGAAGACCCTAAAGAGCGTGAAAAGATTTTAGGCAGTTATTACGCAATTTCAGATTATACGGGAATTAATCCCGAATTTGGAACTCTAGAGGATTTTCAGGAATTGGTAAAAACAGCTCATGGAAACGGCATGTATGTGATCCTGGATTGGGTAGCAAATCATACCGGCTGGGATCATGTTTGGATTGAAGAACATCCCGAATTTTATACTAAAAACGAAAACGGAGAGATTATAGACCCTATAAATCCTGATACTGGCGAGAGCTGGGGGTGGACAGATGTAGCTGATCTTAATTACGACAATAAAGCATTGTGGACTGAAATGCGTAAGGATATGCGTTATTGGGTAGAAGAGCAAAATATTGATGGTTTTCGATGTGATGTTGCCGGGGAAGTACCAACAGAATTTTGGGAATCTGCGGTAGAAGAAATGAAGCAGGTTAAACCGATTTTTATGTTGGCAGAATCTGAAGATAAAGATCTTTTTGAAAAAGCTTTTGATATGGGATATAACTGGGAAGGTCATCATATTCTAAATGCCATTGCACAGGGAAAGCAAAATGCGAAGGATCTGAGTGATTATATGAAGAAAATTGACACGAACTACCAGGAGGATGATTATCTGATGAATTTTGTTACCAATCATGATGAAAATAGCTGGAACGGAACGGTAAATGAACGAATGGGTAATGCGGCAGAGGTCATGACGGCTTTAAGCTTTACATTGCCGGGAATGCCTTTGATTTATAGCGGACAGGAATACGATATGCAAAAACGCTTACGCTTTTTCGAAAAAGATACTATTCCACATAAGCAAAATAAATTCTGGCCAATTTTATCGAAACTTGGAAAATTAAAAAATGAAAGTCCGGCTCTAGACGGCTCGAAAACCAAAGCTGGTTATTCAACCATTAAAAATTCAGAAGAGGATGTGATTTTTAGTTTCAAAAGGCAACAAAATGATGATGAGGTAATTTTTATAGGAAATCTTTCTGATCGTAAAAAAGAGTTCAATATTGACCTGGAAGGCCAGTTTATTGATTATATGAATAACGAAAAAGTTTTCGTGATTGAAAAAAATCAAAAATTTCAATTTTCTCCCTGGGAATATAAAATTTTAATAATTCAGTAGTAAAATTCACAAAATGATAAAAACAGCCCTCATTTAGGGCTGTTTTTATTAGTTATCAACCGAAATCGATTTAGTTTAAATGCAAATTAGGTTATATTTAAGATTTAAAATAGATTTGAGGTGATGGCAAATACAATAAGAAAAATTGGTGTCTTAACATCCGGGGGAGATGCACCCGGAATGAACGCCGCAATCCGAGCGGTCGTTAGAGCTTGTTCTTTTTATAATGTGGAGTGTGTAGGGATCTACAGAGGTTATCAGGGTTTAATGGAAGGAGACTTTGAAGAACTTAATGCCAGATCTGTACGAAACATTATCAATAAAGGGGGGACTTTCCTTAAATCTGCTCGCTCTATGGAGTTTAAGACCATAGAAGGAAGAAAAAGAGCTTATGAGCAATTAACAAAAAATAACATTGACGCTTTGGTGGTTATCGGCGGAGATGGTACTTTTACGGGTGGCGTTTATTTTAGTCAGGAGTTTGATCTTCCAATAGTTGGGATTCCGGCTACAATCGACAATGATATTAGCGGTACAGATTTTACATTGGGATATGATACTGCATTAAATACAGTTGTGGATGCCATAGATAAAATTAGAGATACTGCCAGTTCTCATAATAGATTATTCTTTATTGAAGTTATGGGAAGAGATGCGGGAGACATTGCTCTTAATAGTGGAATAGGAGCAGGAGCCGAAGAGATTTTGATTCCGGAAGAAGAAGAAGGAGTAGAACGTATGTTGGAATCATTAAGAAAGAGTAAAATGTCCGGCAAGCTTTCCAGCATCATAGTAGTAGCCGAAGGAGAAAAAAGCGGGAAAAATATTTTTCAGCTTGCAGAATATGTAGAAGAGCATTTAGAAGGATACGATATTAGGGTATCTGTTTTGGGACATATTCAAAGAGGAGGGCGACCAAGTTGTTTTGATCGCGTTCTGGCAAGTAAATTAGGAGTAGGGGCTGTAGAAGCTCTACTGGACGGGGACTCTAAAGTAATGATTGGCTTAAGCCATCAAAAGGTAGTTCGCGTACCGCTTACCGTAGCCATTAATGGTGAGGCAAAATATGATAAAGAATTAAGAAGGGTGGCAGACATCACTTCAGTTTAAACTTTAAAAATAGAAAAATGAGTACAAAAATTGGAATTAACGGTTTTGGCCGAATTGGGCGTATAGCCTTTAGAATAGCAGCACAAAGCGAAAAAGTAGAGGTAGTAGCTATTAACGATTTACTTGATGTAGATCACTTGGCTTACCTTTTAAAATATGATTCTGTTCACGGGAAATTTAAAGGTTCTGTAGAGGTTAAAGACGGGAATCTTGTTGTGGATGGTAAAACCATTAGAGTGAGCGCAGAAAAAAATCCAGCAGACCTAAAATGGAATGATGCAGGAGCAGAAGTTGTATTGGATTGTACAGGAATCTTTACCGATCTTGATAATGCAAAAGCTCACCTTGAAGCCGGAGCGAGAAAAGTGGTGATCTCTGCACCATCTAAAACAGCACCGATGTTTGTGATGGGAGTGAATCATCATGAAGTAACTGCAGATCAGGATATCGTTTCTAACGCTTCTTGTACTACAAACTGTCTTGCACCGCTTGCAAAAGTTATTGATGATGAGTTTGGTCTTGTGGAAGGTTTAATGACGACTGTTCATGCATCTACTTCTACTCAGTTTACTGTAGATTCACCATCTAAGAAGAACTTTAGATTAGGTCGTAGTGCTATGGCTAACATTATCCCAAGTTCTACAGGAGCTGCAGTTGCCGTAACAAAGGTAATTCCTTCTTTAAAAGGAAAACTTACCGGTATGGCATTTAGAGTTCCTACTACAGATGTTTCTGTTGTAGATTTAACTGTAAAAACTGAAAAAGCTGCTTCTTACGATGATATCAAAGCTGCATTCAAAAAAGCTGCTGATGGAGATTACAAAGGAGTGATTTCTTATACAGATGAAGCTGTAGTGAGTCAGGATTACGTATCTGATGCTCATACTTGTAATTTTGATGCTGAAGCTGGTATCGCGCTTAACGATAATTTCTTCAAATTAATCGCTTGGTATGATAACGAATATGGTTATTCATCTAAACTTGTAGATTTAGCTGCACACGTAGCTTCTTTATAAATTAATTATCAGCCTGAAAGATTGTGCACAAATTCAGATGTTGGATTTACACAGTTTTTCAGGCTTTTTTATCTCTAATCAATACTAAATAGCAAATGATACTAATAGCAGATGGTGGCTCTACAAAGTGCGACTGGATATTAATGGATTCCACCGGAGAAAAGATTTTTAAAACAAGAACTAAGGGATTAAATCCTGCCGTGTTTCCAGAGATAGTATTAGAACAACGTATAGAAGAAAATCCGGATCTTAGAGAAGTAAAGGATAAGGTAGAAAGAGTTCACTTTTTTGGAGCTGGTTGTGGAACAGAAAAGCCTAGTAAACTTTTAGCGGGCATCATTGCTAATTTCTTTACCAATGCAGATGACGTAATGGTTAAAGAAGATATGGTTGCGGCGGTTTATGCTGCTACTACCGAACCAGGTATTGTATGTATTCTGGGTACAGGATCTAATTCATGCTATTTTGATGGAGAAAATATACATCAGGCGGTAGCCTCTTTAGGGTATATTTTAATGGACGAAGCTAGTGGGAATTATTTTGGTAAAAGGCTTATACGCGATTACTATTATAAAAGAATGCCCCCAGAACTCGCTGTTAAATTTGAAGAAAAATTTGATTTGAGCAGTGATGAAATCAAAAAGAATATTTACCAAAAAGAAAATCCAAATACGTATTTAGCATCGTTTGCTGAATTTATTTTCGCTAACGAACGTAATGGGTATTTCTATAAATTAGTTCATGAAGGTTTAACAGATTTTGTGCATTCTCGTGTACTTTGTTATCCCGAGTGTCGTACTGTTCCTGTGCATTTTATAGGAACTATTGCTTATTTTAGTGAAGATATTATCAGGGCAGTATTACAGCCTTATGGAATCGAGGTAGGAAATATAGTAAGACGTCCAATAGATGCGTTGGTGGAGCATTATCGTAAAAATGTACTAACTGCTTAAATTACAGGGAATAAAATTTTTTTACTACATTTAAGTAAATTCTCTTTAAATGCTGGTAAAAGTTTATGGTAGTGCTGTTTTTGGTGTCGAGGCCACAACTATTGCGGTTGAGGTTAATATTGATAAAGGAATCGGCTATCATTTAGTAGGTCTGCCGGATAATGCGGTAAAGGAAAGTAGTTTTAGAATTGCGGCAGCACTTCAGAATAACGGATTTAAATTTCCGGGAAAAAAAATTATTGTAAATATGGCTCCGGCCGATCTTCGAAAAGAAGGATCGGCTTATGATCTTACTTTTGCAATCGGTATTTTGGCCGCTTCTGGCCAGATTAAAGCCAAAAATATTTCAGAATATATTATTATGGGAGAATTATCCCTTGATGGAAGTTTACAGCCCATCAAGGGAGCACTTCCTATTGCCATAAAAGCAAAACAGGAAGGTTTTAAGTATTTTATTTTACCCCAACAGAATGCTAAAGAAGCTGCAATAGTCTCAGATTTAAAGGTGTATGGGGTTCATAATATAAAAGAAGTCTGTGATCATTTTGATAAGGGACTGGAGCTTCCAGAAACCATAGTCAACACCCGGGAAGAGTTTTATAATCATCTGGATCATCCAGAACATGATTTTGCTGATGTAAAAGGCCAGGAATCCATAAAGCGCTGTATGGAAATTGCCGCAGCGGGTGGTCATAATATTATTTTAATAGGTCCGCCAGGCGCCGGTAAAACTATGCTGGCTAAAAGACTACCCAGTATTTTACCACCAATGACACTGCATGAGGCGCTAGAAACTACCAAAATACATAGTGTAGTTGGAAAAATTAAGGATCACGGACTTATGGCACAGCGCCCTTTTCGTAGTCCACATCATACAATTTCCGACGTGGCACTTGTTGGAGGTGGTGCCTATCCACAGCCGGGAGAAATTTCACTTTCCCACAACGGCGTTTTATTCCTGGATGAATTACCAGAATTTAAGCGAAGTGTTTTAGAAGTAATGCGACAACCTTTAGAGGATCGGGAAGTAACAATTTCCAGAGCTAAATTTACGGTTACTTATCCTTCCAGTTTTATGTTGGTTGCCAGTATGAATCCAAGTCCCGGCGGATATTTTAATGATCCCGATGCTCCTGTTACCTCTTCGCCGGCAGAAATGCAGCGTTATTTAAGTAAGATTAGCGGTCCGCTTCTGGATCGAATCGATATTCATATCGAAGTTACTCCGGTTCCTTTTGATAAGCTTAGTGAAGAAAGAAAAGGAGAAAAAAGTATTGCTATTAGAAAACGGGTAACGAAAGCCCGGGAATTGCAAACACAACGATTTCAGGAATACGAAAATATTCATTACAATGCCCAGATGGGAACTAAACAGATCTCAAAATTCTGCAAATTAGACGACATCTCTAAAAAATTGCTTAAAACAGCGATGGAGCGGCTCAATCTTTCAGCCAGGGCTTACGATCGTATTCTAAAAGTTTCCAGAAGCATTGCTGATTTAGAAGCTTCCGAAGAAATAAAATCGGCCCACATCAGTGAAGCGATCCAGTATCGCAGTTTAGATAGAGATGGTTGGTTGGGATAAATGTTTTCTCTTTTTAGGAAGACCTTTAAATTTTTGTAATTATTTTTTGATAAATTGTTCCTGAATTTTCAATCCATCCCAATACATGAAAAAATTAGTGCTTGTTTTTACAGCTTTTAGTCTTTTTGCCTGTAAAAATGAAACCGCAAACGACCCTGTTAAACCAGATGAAACGTCATCTGATTCCTTGATAGATATAGATGCGATAACCGAGACGATAAGTCCTGATGAAACTATAAATTTTACACTTGAAGAGGCTAATAAACTCGCTGAACTTCCTTTGGCCTGCGTGAGTACGCAATATCCCAATAAACTAAGTCAGACGCTGGATAATGCCGAAGCTATAGGAGAACCAAAAGAGTTACACCCTGCGTTTTATGGCTGTTTTGACTGGCATAGTTCGGTGCATGGACATTGGTCGATGGTAGCTTTGCTTAAAAAATTTCCGAATCTTGAAAAAGCGGATGAGATTCGTCAAAAATTAGAACAATCTTTATCAGCCGAAAATATTAAAGCTGAAGTAGCTTATTTTAAGCGTCCGCAGGAAAATAGTTATGAAAGAACTTATGGTTGGGCCTGGCTTTTAAAACTTGCGGAAGAACTTAAAACCTGGAATGATCCTTTGGCTAAAAAATTAGATGAAAATCTACAACCACTTACAGATTTGATCGTTTCCAGATACTTGGAATTTCTTCCTAAACTTAAGTATCCAATCAGGGTAGGGGAACATACCAACACGGCATTTGGTTTAGGCTTTGCTTATGACTATGCAGTAACAACAGAGCATGTAGAACTTAAGGAATTAATCTCTAAGCGGGCAAAGGATTTTTACTTAAAGGATGATGATTGTCCTATTTCCTGGGAACCCGGTGGCTATGATTTTTTATCTCCCTGTTTAGAAGAAGTTGATATTATGCGAAGAATTATGCCTAAAAATGCATTTTTTCTTTGGATGGATGATTTTATGCCGGCGCTTACCAATCAGGATTTTTCAATAGAAGTAGGTGAAGTATCTGATAGAAGCGATGGTAAACTGGTTCATTTAGATGGCTTAAACTTTAGCCGTGCCTGGGTTTTTTATGGTTTGGCAAACGATTATCCAGAGCAATTTGGACATTTACGGTCACTTGCCGATAGTCATTTAGCATATTCATTTCCTAATGTAGTAGGTGACTCTTACGAAGGCGGACACTGGCTGGGCACTTTTGCAATTTATGCTTTAAGCCAGGATAAGAGGTAATTTGAAAAATTATTTAAAAGAATTAGGACCCGGGATATTGGTTTCTGCGGCTTTTATAGGCCCTGGAACGGTTACCTCCTGCACTTTGGCAGGTGTTAATTTTGGATATTCCCTGCTTTGGGCTCTATTACTTTCCGTTTTTTCCTGTATTGTTTTACAAGAAATGGCTGCCAGACTTGGCATTATTTCCCAAAAAGGATTAAGTGATAATATTCGGGATGAGCTTAAAAAGCCAGTCTGGAGATTTCTAGCACTTGCTCTTATTTTTTCGGCAATAGTTGTTGGAAATGCTGCTTACGAAGCTGGTAATATTACCGGCGCAGTTTTGGGTTTACAAGCCGTTTTTGGAGAACAACAGCTTCGTGTATTCCAATTTGAAGTAAATATCTGGAGTATTACTGTTGGTGTCATTGCTTTTGCAATTCTCTGGATAGGAAATTATAAAGTTTTGGAGAAAGTGTTTATTGCACTGGTCATGGTAATGAGCCTGGCCTTTATCGTCACCGCGATTGTTGTAAAACCTGATATTAGCAAAATTTTAAACGGATTTATCCCAAATCATCTTTCTACCGGAATTCTAGGAGTAATCGCTTTGGTAGGAACCACGGTAGTACCCTATAATTTGTTTTTACATGCTTCGTTGGTTAGTGAGAAATGGAAGGAAAAAAAGTTTCTTAAAACAGCTAAAATCGAATTGATTATCGCTATTGTTTTAGGGGGAGTAGTTTCTATGGCCATCTTGATTTGCGGTGCTGCCGCTGGATTGGATAACGTAAATAATGCGGTAGATCTTGCCGAAGCTTTAAAACCTGTTTTTGGTGAATTTGCATCCTGGTTTATGGCTATCGGCCTCTTAGCAGCTGGGATTACTTCGTCGATCACTGCTCCATTGGCAGCCGCATATGTGGTTAAAGGATGCATGGGATGGAACGTCAGTTTAAAATCGGTTAAATTTAAAGCGGTCTGGGCTTTTGTATTGATTTTGGGTGTTTTTTGCTCCTCTTTAAAAATTCAACCTATTCAATTAATACAATTCGCGCAGATCGCAAACGGAATTTTGCTGCCAGTAATTGCTGTCTTCCTGTTTTGGGTGGTGAATAGAGCCTCGGTTTTAGGCAATTATAAAAATTCCCTACTTCAAAATATATTAGGAGCTGTTGTAATTGCAATAGCAATCTTTTTGGGGGGCAAGTCAATTTATACAGTACTCTAAACTACTGCCGTATAGGTAAAAACCTATCAATAAGGAAGGCTTATCATTTATTTTGCACTTTTTTGCTGAAAAAACTTTACCTTAAAATTTCTAGTAAAAAGAAATCATGAAAGAGATAGATATTAACTGCGATCTTGGTGAAGGCGGGGATTACGATCATTTATTAATGCCTTTAATTTCCAGTTGTAATATTGCCTGTGGAGGGCATGCCGGTGATATTAAAACGATGCGTAAAACATTGAATTTAGCTTTTGAAAACAACACGAATATTGGAGCGCATCCTTCATATCCCGACAGAGAAAATTTTGGAAGAAGATCGATGCAGATTGCTGCCAAAGATCTTAAAAAAAGTATTCGGGATCAAGTAATATCTCTACAGGAAATAGCAAAAGCGAAAGGAGTAAGATTGCATCATGTAAAACCACATGGAGCCCTTTATAACGATGCTGCAAAAGATGAAAAAATAGCCCAGATTATTGTAGAAAGTTTGCTTGAAATCGAGGATGATTTTAGTCTTTTTGTACCATTAAATTCTGTGATTTCTGAGGTTGCTAAAGATAAAATAAATATCATTTTTGAAGGCTTTGCAGACCGAAATTATGAGGTCGATTATTCGTTGGTAAGCAGGTCGAAAACCAATGCCGTTATTGAAGATCAGGAAGCGGTTTTTAAACATGTTTTTAGTATGTTTCAGGATAAAAAAATCATCACTAAAAGTGGCCAAATTCTGCCTTGCAATGCCAGTACTTTTTGCTTGCATAGCGACACTAAAAATTCAGTTGAAATTTTGCAATTTTTACATGAACGATTTTCCGAAAAAAATATAAAGATCAAGAACACATGAGTAGGGACTTACCACAAATCTCACCCTTAGGAGATAATGCTATTTTAGTTCAGTTTGAACAGATAATTAGCGAAGAATTGTTGAATAAAGTCTTGTATTATCGAAATTTAATTCAGCAAATTTATATTGAACAAAAGGTTGAAGTAATTAATACATATAACTCGATATTAATTAATTACTTTGTGACTATAGAGGATGTTTATAGTGACCTTGAAGCGATAAAAAAGGTATTTGACCAATACAATGATACGAAAAATATTGAAAGTAGTATATTCGAAATCCCGGTGTGTTATGATCTTAATTTTGGCATCGATTTAGAGTTTATTGCCAAAGAGAAAAATCTGGAAATTTCAGAAATAATTTCACTGCATATGCAGCCGGAATATCGAGTTTATTTTATGGGATTTTTACCCGGATTTTTATACCTGGGAGGGTTGGATGAAAAGCTTCATATTTCAAGAAAATCACAACCCCGAATGAAGATCGAAAAGGGGGCGGTTGGAATAGGTGAAAATCAAACCGGAATTTATCCAAAGGTAAGCCCCGGTGGCTGGCAAATTATTGGTAATTGTCCGCTTAATTTTTTTGATAATAACAGGGAATATCCAACTTTAATTTCAGCCGGGGATTACATCAAATTTAAAAGTGTGGATCGTGAAGAATATGATCGTATAAAACAGCAGGTGGAGCAAGGTAATTTTCAATTAAAAAAGCAAGATCGAAATGGGTGAAGTGAAGGTGTTACAACCAGGACTTTTTAGTAGTATTCAGGATTATGGGAGATTCGGAAATATGAAATTTGGTGTTCCCGCCAGTGGCGTAATGGATAGATACGCGGCGAGAGCAGCCAATCTAATGTTGCGAAATAATGCTAATGATGCAGTACTTGAAATAACGATGATGGGACCAAAATTAGAATTTACGGCGGCAACAAAAATTGTGATTTCGGGGGCCTATCTTTCACCAAAATTGAATACAGAGGAAGTAAAAAACAATACTATCCTGGAAATAGCCAAAGGTGATATTCTAAGTTTTGGAAGAAGAGCATATGGCTGCCGGGCTTATCTTGCTATTACTGGAGGTTTTACTACAGAAAAGGTTTTGGGAAGTAAAAGTTGGTACGAAGGAATCAGCAAATATCAAAAATTAGAGAAAGACCTAGTGATATCCTACAAGGAAGACTTGGCCGGAAGAATAGAAACTAATGCCGGATTAAAGTTTAATGAAGATTATCTTAAAACATCCGAAGTCGAAGTTTATGAAGGCCCGGAATTTAAGTTCCTTTCTGAAACCCAAAAGGAACATCTTAGAAATTCGACTTTTAGCATCGATCAAAATAACAATAGAATGGCCATACAGTTACAAGAACAATTACAAAATGATTTAAAGCCAATCATTACGGGGCCGGTGGTGCCTGGAACAGTTCAGTTAACACCTTCAGGGAAATTGATCGTTTTAATGAGAGATTGCCAAACAACAGGTGGCTATCCCAGGATTTTGCAATTATCCGACAAAGGAATAAGGACTATTGCTCAAAAATTAACAAATGAAAATATAAATTTTTCTTTTCAGCAATCCCTATAAAGTCAAGAAAGGTGTTGATGTCCAATTAGATTGAGGCATAAAATCTATTTACATTTTCTACACATTTTGATTCCGATAAGCTATCGACAGGGTGGAGATGTATTAAATCCTTTTAGCGCTTTGAAATAAAAAAGTGCCGACTAGACGTTGAACGAAGTAATAAAGACCCTACTCAGAATTACTTCACATTCTATCGACACTTTTTTGCCCCAAAACACCTTAGCTAACTAAAATGATAATTCAAAAGTAATTTAAAAGATTTGTTTAGCAAAGGGGAAAAACACCCCTTTTTGTATAATATTTTTTAATTTACCTAAAATATATTTGTAATTTTATCTTAAAATTAATTTATCGTAACAAAATTCTTGACAGGAAAACAGCCAGAAATATAATAGTTTCAACTATTGTAAATTGTTTGTATACAGAAAGAAAAGTATTTGGGATACAGGAAATTCTTCAAGTAATCTTTATACGTAAGCCTAAAGAAATTATTTTGATTCATAGTGTGAAGACTTACAGCAATTATATATGCTATATTTTTTTACTGAACGGAAATTAATAATTGAAAACCATTTTATTATAACGGGTTAGTGTTCTTTTAAATCTTTAAACAGTAACGTTATATGCTATCAATGAGTAAAAAAATCGGTAATCTTATTAAAACTAATTTTCATAAATAGTAACGGATATATTTATGAGATATTAAAAATTCTAGTCTAATAAGCCTTTAGATTTATGGCAATTCCTTAATTAGCGGTAAGCTGTATTATAAAATAATTTTTAAGTTCAGTATGTTGAAAGTTAGTTGTTTGAATGAATTTTAAGGGTGTTTTGGATCTAAACCATGAATAGTAAATTATTATTTTAGAAGGAAAATAGGATGATTGAAGTGGCAATTTAATATAGAATTTTTTCCTGCTCGGGGAACTTCTCTATCTTTGCTAAATCCAAAATAATCTAATCAATCAAATGACGAAATCGATAATAATAGTCGATGACCATGTACTTTTTTCGCAATCTTTAAAAGGATTAGTCGATTCTTTTGATGGCTATCGGGTTAAAGCAGTATATGGAAATGGAAAGGAACTTCAGGATAATTTAAAAAAAATGGATTTACGTCCAGATCTTATTTTATTAGATGTACGTATGCCGTTAATGGATGGATTACAAACCATGCAGTGGCTTAAACAGGAGTTTCCCAAACAGAAGGCTGTGGCATTAACCATGGAAAATGACGAAGAAACCCTTTTAAAAATGATAAGCTTTGGATGCAGGGGGTACTTGCTTAAAGATATTGATCCAGATCGATTTAAAGAAGCTTTGGATAGTGTTATAGAAACCGGTTACTGCTTTGAGAAGGAATTAATACAGGAACTAGGCAAAAAAACACCAGCCAAGGAACAATTTTCAGAGCGGGAAATTGAATTTTTACAATATGTCTGTACAGAGATGACGTATAAAGAGATAGCCGCAAAAATGAGTCTTAGTCCAAAAACAATTGATGGTTACAGGGAAAATCTTTTTACTAAACTCCAAATTAGAAGTAGAGTAGGCCTTGCTGTTTACGCCATTAAAAATAATTATTGCACCATCTAATATTGCCTGTTTTTAGCTTCTTTTTTTGAAAATCTAATTTTTTAGATAGTATCTTCGTTTTCAGAATTAAACACGGTTTATAGAAGATGGAGACACCTACAATAGAACTTAGAAATTTAAAAGTTCAGGATTATAAGGAACTTAAGGTTTCGATGATAAAAAGTTATAGTGGTATGCCCGATGATTATTGGAGTGCTGCTGAAATAAAAACCCTGGTCAAAAAATTTCCAGACGGGCAGTTTTGCATTGTAATCGATAATAAAATTGCCGGTTGTGCCCTTTCTATCATTGTAGACTATGATAAATTTGATGATAATCATACTTATGATGATATTATTGGTGGAGAAAACTTTTCCACCCATACTAAAAATGGTGATGTTCTTTATGGTATAGATGTCTTTATCCATCCGGAGTATAGAGGGAAACGTTTAGGGCGGCGGCTTTATGAAGCGCGTAAAGAATTATGTGAACAGCTAAATTTGAAATCTATAATATTTGGCGGTAGAATCCCCAATTTTGCCAAATACGCAAATGAGCTTACTCCTAAAAAGTATATCGATAAAGTTAAGTTGCAGGAAATTCATGATCCTGTGCTATCATTTCAGCTTTCTAATGATTTCCACGTAAAAAAGGTAATTAAAGGATACCTTTCTGGCGACCATGAGAGCAAAGAATACGCGGTTTTGATGGAATGGAACAATATCTATTATACCAAACCTCAAAAATTAATAGAAAGTACTAAAACCGTTGTACGCTTAGGTTTGGTGCAATGGCAGATGCGTTTATTTAAGAATTTTGATGCTTTGGTATCACAAATCGAGTTTTTTGTAGATGCGGTTAGTGATTATCAAAGTGATTTTATTCTTTTCCCTGAACTGTTCAATGCTCCGCTTATGGCAGAGTTTAATCACTTAAATGAAGCTGAAGCTATTAGAGGGCTTTCCACCTATACCGATAAATTATTGGAAACGTTTATCGATTTCGCCATTAATTATAATATTAACATCATCACCGGAAGTATGCCACAGGTGATTGGAGAGCATATGTATAATGTAGGTTTTTTATGTCGTCGTGATGGAAGTTATGAGCGGTACGAAAAATTACATATTACTCCTGCTGAAGAATCTGCATGGGGCATGAAAGGCGGTACGAAGTTGCAAACCTTTGATACTGATTGTGGTAAAATAGGTGTTTTAATTTGCTATGATGTGGAATTTCCAGAGCTTCCAAGGTTATTAGCAGAAGAAGGAATGAACATCTTATTTGTGCCTTTTATGACCGATACGCAAAATGGGTATTCCAGAGTACGGATTTGTGCACAATCCAGGGCGGTAGAAAATGAGTGCTATGTGGCCATTGCGGGATCAGTAGGAAATCTGCCAAAAGTAAATAATATGGATATTCAGTATTCGCAAAGTGCCGTGCTCACTCCGTCTGATTTTGCTTTTCCTGTTAATGGTGTAAAAGCAGAAGCTACACCAAATACCGAAAGTACGCTACTCGCTGATGTAGATCTGGACTTACTGAAAGAGTTGCATAATTTTGGGAGTGTACGAAATTTAAAAGATCGCAGAAAAGATCTATATTCTATAAAGCTAAAAAAATAACCTAAATTTTATCTGATCAGAAAATTATTATTAAGTTTACGTGATAATCGATATTAAATATCTCGAATAAAAATTAGGTTCTAATAAATGTCTCATAGGTTTGCCCTAAGGGAAGTCTTTTACTTATGAATTTAGGAAAACAATACATTATCTCTTTAATTATTAAGGTCATTTTCATTTGGAAAACCTGGCTCTAGAGAGGATATGTATGATATATAACGTATAAGCCATCTTTAGGGATGGCTTTTTTTATGCCTTGTAGCTAAATTCAGGAAATAAGGATCTTTGAAAAGCTGCCGTATTCTTTTTAAAAATGAAGGTATATTAAGGATAATAATGAGGTTAATGTTAAATCAATAAAAAATTAAATGTTTTTTGATAGTTTCAGCAGTCGTAAAAAAGAAGAGTTTAATTTTCTGTAAATCAATGTTTTGCACTCTTAAATATGTCGTTGAAAACAATTAAGGAATCTTAGCTAAAAAACAGAGGCATTTTGAAGGCGGTAATTTTATCTAACGAGAAGAGAAAAATTAGTAATGAATAACAAGTATAGTAGTATTTTAACTCAGAGTGATTCTCAACCGGGATCACAGGCCATGCTTCACGCCATTGGCTTAACTAAAGAAGATTTTAAAAAACCATTTGTTGGAATTGCAAGTACAGGATACGAGGGTAACCCTTGCAACATGCATCTAAACGATCTTGCAAAACTGGTAAAAGAAGGAACGCTTTCTGCAGATCTTGTGGGATTAATTTTCAATACTATTGGGGTAAGTGACGGTATTTCTATGGGAACTCCAGGGATGCGTTTTTCCCTTCCTTCACGTGATATTATAGCAGATTCTATGGAAACTGTTGTAAATGCCATGTCTTATGACGGTTTGGTAACTGTGGTAGGTTGTGATAAAAATATGCCAGGGGCATTAATGGCGATGCTGCGTTTAAACAGACCTTCAGTTTTAGTGTATGGCGGTACAATCGCTTCAGGTTGTCATAATGGAAAAAAACTGGATGTAGTTTCGGCTTTTGAGGCCTGGGGAGCTAAAGTAAGTGGCGATATCGATCAGGACGAATATGACAATGTGATCGAGAAAGCCTGTCCTGGTGCGGGAGCCTGTGGAGGTATGTATACTGCAAATACAATGGCTTCAGCTATAGAGACGCTGGGAATGTCTTTACCGTATAATAGCTCTAATCCCGCCGTAGGCGAAGAGAAAAAAGCAGAAAGCGTAAAAGCCGGTGAGGTGATGAAACTGCTTATAGAAAAAGATTTAAAACCAAGAGATATTGTAACCAAAAAATCGCTGGAGAATGCAATAAGATTACTTACGCTTCTTGGTGGTTCTACCAATGCAGTACTACACTTTTTGGCGATTGCCCGTTCAGCAGAAATCGAATTGGGTATAGAAGAGTTTGGGAAAATTGTAGATAGTACACCGTTCCTGGCCAATCTAAAGCCAAGCGGTAAATATGCTATGGAAGATATTCATAGAATTGGTGGAATTCCTGCCGTTCAGAAATTCATGTTGAAACATGGTCTGCTTCATGGTGATTGTATGACCGTTACCGGAAAAACCTTGGCAGAAAACCTAACTGATGTTCCAGATTTAGAAGAAGGCCAGGATGTTATTTATCCAATTGATCAACCAATTAAAAAAACAGGGCACATCAGGATTCTTCACGGCAATTTAGCAGAAGAAGGTTCTGTTGCAAAAATTACCGGAAAAGAAGGCTTGAGCTTTACAGGAACTGCAAAGGTTTTTGAAAGTGAATATGAGGCTAACGATGGTATCTCTCAAGGAAGAGTGAAGAAAGGTGATGTCGTGGTAATTCGTTACGAAGGGCCAAAAGGAGGTCCTGGAATGCCAGAAATGCTTAAGCCTACTTCAGCAATTATGGGGGCAAAATTAGGTAAAGAGGTAGCTCTAATTACAGATGGGAGATTTTCTGGAGGGACGCATGGTTTTGTAGTGGGGCATATTACTCCTGAAGCCCAGGAAGGCGGAATGATCGCTTTATTAAAAGATGGTGATAAAATTACCATTAGTGCAGAAGACGATTCTATACATGTAGATCTTACTGATGCGGAGATTGAAGAAAGAAGAAAAAACTGGAAAGCACCTGCTTTAAAATTCAGTAAAGGTGTTTTATATAAATATGCGCGAACAGTTTCATCGGCATCTAAAGGATGTGTGACCGATGAGTTTTAAAATGGTGAATTATGGAAGTAAAAACAGCTAGTTTCGAAAAGACATCGGCAGATACTTCAATGACTGTTTCTGGAGCAGAAGCAGTAATTAAGTGTTTGTTAGAGGAAGGCGTAGAAACGATTTATGGTTACCCGGGTGGGGCTATTATGCCGGTGTATGATGAATTATACAAATACCAGGATAAAATTCACCACGTCCTTACCAGACATGAGCAGGGAGCTACTCACGCTGCACAAGGCTATGCCCGCGTAAGTGGTAAAGTAGGAGTGGCGGTAGCAACCTCTGGTCCTGGTGCGACTAATCTAGTGACAGGAATTGCAGATGCTCAAATAGATTCTACACCCTTAGTGTGTATTACGGGGCAGGTAGGTTCTCATTTGTTAGGTAGTGATGCTTTTCAGGAAACCGATATTGTAGGGATTTCTACCCCTATTACAAAATGGAACTATCAGGTAACCAAAGCCGAAGAAATTCCTGAGGTGATCGCGAAAGCATTTTATATTGCAAAATCGGGACGTCCTGGCCCTGTTTTAGTAGATATTACTAAAGATGCGCAATTTGCTTCCCTGGAGTTCAATTATAAAAAATGTAGCGGAATTCGCAGTTATAAACCCAACCCAGAGGTGAATTTGCTTCAGGTTGAAAAAGCAGCCGAGGCAATTAATTCAGCTAAAAAACCAATGATCGTTTTTGGTCAGGGGGTAATCCTTGGTGGGGCAGAAGAGCTATTTAAAGAATTTGTAGAGAAAACCGGTATTCCTTCAGCATGGACGATCTTAGGCCTTTCGGCTTTGCCTACAAAACATCCTTTAAATGTAGGTATGGTAGGTATGCACGGTAATTACGGACCAAATGTCCTTACCAACGAATGTGATGTTTTAATCGCCATAGGGATGCGTTTTGATGATCGTGTGACCGGTAATTTAGATCATTATGCAAAGCAAGCTAAAGTGGTGCATTTAGAAATTGATCCTGCAGAGATCAATAAGAATGTTTATGCCGATTTTCCGGTTTTAGGAAACGTAAAGGAAACGCTTAAAATATTAATGGAACTTGTACAGCCCAAATCTCATAAAGAATGGCATAACAGGTTTAAAGAATTATATAAAACTGAATATGAGAAAGTAATCAGAGGAAATCTGGATGTTAATAAGCCAGATTTAGGAATGGCTGAGGTTATTCAGGAAATCAATATAAATACTAAAGGCAATGCGGTCATCGTTTCAGATGTTGGTCAGCATCAAATGGCAGCCTGTAGATATTCAGATTTTACGCAAACCAGAAGTAACGTAACCAGTGGTGGTTTAGGAACTATGGGGTTTGCATTGCCAGCCGCTATTGGAGCAAAGATGGGAAGTCCTAAGCGCGAAGTCGTAGCTATTATTGGTGATGGTGGGTATCAAATGACCATTCAGGAATTAGGTACCATTTTTCAAACTAAAGTTCCGGTTAAAATCGTGGTTTTAAATAATGGATTTTTAGGAATGGTACGACAATGGCAACAATTATTCTTTGATAGAAGATATGCTTCTACAGAAATGACAAACCCAGATTTTGTTACCATAGCCAAAGGATACCATATAGAAGGAAACCGGGTTACAGATCGTTCGCAACTTAAGGATGCCGTAAAAACAATGATTGATCACGATGGCCCATATTTCCTTGAAGTGAAGGTAGAACAGGAAGAAAATGTTTTCCCTATGGTACCAACAGGGGCATCAGTTTCAGATATAATTTTAGAGTAATGGAAAAGAAAAATTTCACAGTTTCGATATATACTGAAAATAATTTAGGACTGTTAAGCCGAATTGCGGCCATCTTCCTAAAGAGACATATTAATATAGAAAGTATTACCGCTTCGCCAAGTGAGGTGCCGGAGGTAATGCGATTTATAATTGTAGTTGAAGTTACTGAAGAGCAGATCAAGAAAATTGTAGGACAGATCGAAAAGCAAATTGAAGTGATTAAAGCTTTTTATCATACCGCAGAAGAAATGATCTATCAGGAAACAGCTTTATACAAAATCAAATCTTCAGAATTTTTGGACGATTTAAATGTGCAGGCCTTTATTAAGGCAACCAATGCGCGTATAGTTACCGTTACCCCAAAATTCTTTGTGATTGAAAAAACCGGTAAACGCAGTGAGGTAGATGAACTTTACGAAACTTTAAAACCTTATGGTTTGATGCAGTTTGTACGTTCGGGCACCATTGCAGTAACCAAAAACGAAATGCCAATAACAGGAATCTTAGAAAAATTTAATACAACAAATTCAATATCATGACAAACTATTTTAACAGCCTTTCTTTACGAGAAAAATTGGCCCAACTGGGGACTTGCAGGTTCATGGAGCTAGATGAGTTTAGTGATGGAGTGGCTGCATTAAAAGATAAAAAAATAGTTATTGTAGGATGTGGATCTCAAGGTCTTAATCAGGGATTAAACATGAGAGATAGCGGTCTTGATATTTCTTACGCGCTACGCGATGGAGCGATTAAAGAAAAAAGGCAGTCTTACAAAAATGCAACTGAAAACAATTTTACAGTTGGTACTTACGAAGAGTTAATTCCATCAGCAGATTTGGTGATTAATCTTACTCCAGATAAGCAACATACCGGCGTAATTAAAGCTATTATGCCACATATTAAAAAAGACGGGGTGCTTTCGTATTCTCATGGTTTTAATATTGTTGAAGAAGGAATGCAAATTAGAGAGGATATTACTGTAATTATGGTAGCTCCTAAGTGTCCAGGTAGTGAGGTGAGAGAGGAATATAAAAGAGGTTTTGGTGTACCTACCTTAATTGCTGTACATCCAGAAAACGATCATTTAGGTATTGGTCTGGAGTGGGCTAAAGCTTATGCTTATGGTACCGGTGGTCATAAAGCAGGAGTACTTCAATCTTCTTTTGTAGCTGAAGTCAAATCTGATCTTATGGGAGAACAGACCATTCTTTGTGGATTGCTTCAAACAGGATCGATCTTGAGCTTTGATAAAATGGTGGCTGATGGTGTTTCACCTGATTATGCGGCCAAGCTTATTCAGTATGGATGGGAAACGATTACTGAAGCGCTTAAGCACGGTGGTATCACTAATATGATGGATCGTCTTTCTAATCCTGCAAAGATTAAAGCTTTTGAAATTTCAGAAGAATTAAAAGAGATTATGCGTCCGCTTTTCCAGAAACATATGGACGATATTATTTCTGGAGAGTTTAGCTCCAGAATGATGAGAGACTGGGCAAATGACGATAAAGAATTATTAGAGTGGAGAGCCGCTACCGGAGAAACTGCTTTTGAAAAAACCGAAGCTTCAGAAGAAGAAATTTCAGAACAGGAATATTTCGATAAAGGTGTGCTAATGGTTGCTATGGTAAAATCTGGTGTAGAACTGGCCTTTGAAACCATGGTAGAAGCAGGTATTATTGCAGAATCTGCGTATTATGAATCATTGCACGAAACTCCACTTATCGCCAATACCATTGCCAGAAAGAAATTATTTGAAATGAACAGAATTATTTCGGATACGGCAGAATATGGTTGCTACCTTTTTGATCATTCTTGTAAGCCACTTATCAAAGATTACGTGAATGGCTTGGATAAAGATTTTATAGGTCATGCTTATGGAACTGAGGAAACCGGAGTTGATAATCTTGAATTGATTGCTGTAAATGACGCACTAAGACAGCATCCTGTAGAAATAGTAGGAGCAAAGCTTAGAAAAGCCATGACTGCAATGAAAAGAATACATGAATAATTGATGGATACTGCATTGGCACAAATATATAAACCGAGTATAGAAGCTGTTAAACAGGCCTCTGAAAGAATATCTAAAGTTGTTGTATACACGCCTTTAGCTGAATCGTTTACGTACAGCAATCGATTTGGAGCAAATATTATGCTTAAAAGGGAAGATTTACAACAAGTACGTTCTTATAAAATTCGTGGAGCGTACAATAAGATTTCCAGTTTGCCCAAAGACCAGCTAGAGAAAGGGGTGATTTGTGCCAGTGCGGGTAACCATGCGCAAGGGGTGGCTTTTGCCTGCAACAAACTAAAAGCCAAAGGGGTGATTTATATGCCAAGTACCACACCCAGTCAAAAAGTAGCGCAAACTAAAATGTTTGGGGGTGAATGGGTAGAAGTTGCTTTAGAAGGGGATACTTTTGATGATTCCTTTAAAAGCGCCATGATTAGGGCAGGTGAGGAGGATCTTGTTTTTATCCATCCTTTTGATGATGAAAAGGTGATTGAAGGCCAGGCAACTATTGGTCTAGAGATTTTAGAGCAAGCCAGGGAACCTATAGATTATGTATTTGCACCTCTTGGAGGCGGAGGATTATTGGCCGGAGTTTCTTCGGTTTTTAAAGAATTATCTCCAAAAACAAAGATTATTGGTGTAGAGCCGGAAGGAGCTCCATCAATGTCGGCTTCCCTCAAAGAAGGAAAGTTGGTAGAGCTAGAGCAGATCGAACGTTTTGTAGATGGAGCAGCGGTACAAAAAGTAGGCAGTCGGAATTTTGAAATTTGTAAACAAAATTTAGATCAAATGGTCACGATTCCTGAAGGCAAAATTTGCCAGACCATTCTGGATCTTTACAATCAGGACGCTATTGTGGTAGAACCTGCCGGGGCTATGTCTATTTCGGTTTTAGATTTTTTTGCAGAGGAAATAAAAGGCAAAAATGTAGTATGTATTGTAAGCGGGAGTAATAACGATATTACCCGTACTGCAGAAATCAAAGAACGGGCACTATTATATGCTGGTTTAAAACATTATTTTGTAGTTACATTTCCACAACGTGCCGGTGCTTTGCGGGAGTTTTTGGATAAAGTATTAGGCCCTACAGACGATATTACCCATTTTGAATATTCCAAAAAGCACGAAAGGGAAAACGGTCCTGCCGTGGTAGGGATAGAACTTAAAGATAAATCTGACTTTGAGCCCCTGATAAACAGGATGAAAGAGCGCAATTTTTATGGTAGATACCTTAATGATACGCCAGATTTATTTCAATTCATTATTTGATCAAAAAAGTCTTTGTAAATCCGTTTATAAAATCTATATTTACATTGTGAATACACAAAGTCAAATAATATTAACTAATAATCGATACCCTGTGCGCTGCATAAGGTAATGCTTATATAATCTTCTTATTAATATTATTTGAAACTTTTATTTTGAAAAAATCACTGAACATACAACAAATATTAGAAAGCCTTATACAAGGTTTACAGGATTGGATCGCTCTTTTTAACAGGCCATCAACTCCTGCTGTTGTACTTGTTCCCGTACGCCGCCGTCGTAACCCCCGCACGTAAGTGCGTGTTTAATTTTATGGAACTTAGGTGAGTCCGGTTCCCCTTTCGGTTAGAACTTTCAATTTATTTTTTTCAATCCTAATAATCGTTTAGCAAATGAAGATTGTCATTGCTAATAAATCTCATGCAAAATTTGCTGAGGTTATTTGTACAACTATAGAAGAATCTGCCAAAATTCGTGGTACGGGTATAGCGCGCCGTACACCAGAATACGTAATTACCAAAATGGAGAACGGTAATGCCATTATAGCGCTGGATGGTGATAAATTTGCCGGTTTTTGTTATATCGAAACCTGGAGTCATGAAAAATATGTGGCCAATTCAGGATTAATTGTACATCCCGATTACAGAAATCAGGGGCTGGCAAAAGATATTAAAAAAGCAGTTTTCGATTATTCCAGAAAAAGATATCCAGACGCAAAGATTTTTGGGATTACTACAGGCTTAGCCGTAATGAAAATAAATTATGAGCTAGGTTACCAGCCCGTTACTTTTTCTGAACTTACCGATGATGAAGCTTTTTGGAAAGGTTGCCAAACCTGTAAAAACTACGATATTCTAACCCGTACAGAACGTAAAATGTGTTTGTGTACAGGAATGCTTTACGATCCTGAAAAAAAGAAAAAGGATAGAAAAAAGCATGAGCTTAATGACAAAACTTTTACCCGATTAAAAAATATAAAACAAAGCCTTTTCTATAAAAAGGAAAAAAATAACCTAGATTAAAACTTACCAATAAAAATGAAAAAAGTAGTTATTGCCTACAGCGGCGGATTAGATACTTCATATTGTGCAAAATCATTGTCTAATGAAGGTTTCGAAGTGCATGCAGTAAGCGTGAATACCGGAGGATTCTCTAAAGAAGAAGTTCAAAAAATAGGAGACAATGCCAAGAAAATAGGAGCAACCACCTATAAAAATATCGATGCGGTTTCTTCATTTTATACTAAGGTAGTAAAGTATCTTATTTTTGGTAATGTTTTAAAAAATAACACCTATCCGCTTTCTGTAAGTGCAGAACGTATCGTACAGGCTATTGAGATTATAAATTATGCCAAAGAAATTGGTGCAAAATATATCGCTCATGGTAGTACCGGTGCAGGTAACGACCAGGTAAGATTCGATATGATCTTCCAGATTATTGCTCCTGAAATTGAAATTATTACTCCGATTCGTGATAAACAGTTAAGCCGACAGGAAGAAATTGATTACCTAAAGGAAAACGGAGTAGAAATGAACTGGGAGAAATCTAAATATTCAGTGAATAAAGGACTTTGGGGCACCAGTGTAGGAGGAGCCGAAACTTTAACTTCTAACGAGCCATTACCAGAATCGGCATTTCCATCCCAACTTTCAGAAAAAGAGATAGGTAAAATTAGCTTAAGTTTTACCAAAGGAGAGCTTACCGCTATTAATGATAAAGAGAATTTTCCTGAAAATAATATCCAGATTCTCGAAGAAATCGCTAAAAAATATGCGATTGGTCGGGATATCCACGTTGGAGATACCATCATCGGGATTAAAGGTAGGGTAGGTTTTGAAGCTGCAGCTGCAAGCATTATTATAAAATCACATCATTTGTTAGAAAAACATACGCTTAGTAAATGGCAGTTACAACATAAAGATTATGTAGCGAACTGGTATGGGACACATTTACATGAAGGTCAGTATTTAGATCCTGTAATGCGTGATTTTGAAGCTTTATTGCAAAGTTCTCAGGAACGGGTAACCGGTAAAGTGTTTGTTAGCCTACATCCGTACCGATTTGTTTTAGACGGAATTTCTTCACCCTACGATCTGATGAATAGCAATTTTGGAAATTATGGAGAAGAAAATAAAGCTTGGACCGCAAATGATGCTAAAGGATTTATTAAAATTCTATCCAATGCCGGTAAGGTATACCAGTCGGTAGAAAATAACTAAATATTAAGGATATCATGATCAAAGCAGGAATAATCGGCGGAGCAGGATATACGGCAGGGGAACTAGTTAGAATTTTAACCTATCATCCAGATGTTGAACTCGATTTTGTATTTAGTACTTCAAGGCCGGGAACACCGGTTGCAGGAGTGCACCAGGATTTAATTGGAGAAATCGATCTATTATTTTCAGGAGAAATCAATACAGAAGTAGATGTAGTGTTTTTATGTCTTGGGCATGGGAATTCGATAAAGTTTTTAGCAGAAAATACATTTTCAGCGAACACAAAAATTGTAGATCTGAGTACTGATTATAGAATGGATGGTAACCATGATTTTGTTTACGGTTTACCTGAATTTAAAAAAGATGCGATCAAAAAAGCGAATTTTATCGCAAACCCGGGTTGTTTTGCAACGGCGATAAGCCTTGCGATTCTTCCGCTTGCAAAAGCAAAGAAAGTTGAAGACGAGTGGCATGTAAATGCAGTTACCGGGGCAACCGGTGCCGGAGTTTCGCTTTCAGCCACAACACATTTTACCTGGAGGGATAACAACTTTTCAGCCTATAAATCTTTTGAGCATCAACATTTAAATGAAATTGGGCAAAGTTTACAATGGCTGCAACCTGAATTAGACATGACCGTAAACTTTATTCCGAATAGAGGAAATTTCTCTCGCGGAATTCATGCCACTGCTTATACGAAGTTCGCCGGTAGCCTGGAAGAAGCAAAAGCGATCTACCAAGAGCAATATAAAGATGCTGCTTTCACCTTTGTGACTGAAGAAAATATCCATCTAAAACAAGTGGTAAACACCAATAAATGTTTGTTGAAATTAGAGAAATTTGGGGATAAATTATTAATCACCAGTGTAATCGATAATTTATTAAAAGGAGCATCGGGACAGGCCGTACAGAATATGAATTTAATGTTCGGTTTACCGGAAACTTCAGGATTGCATCTTAAAGCTAGTTATTTCTAGAACCAATTTCTAAAAACTTAAACCATGAAAATAGCGATTATCGGTGCGGGAAATTTAGGAAAGTCTATTGCCAAGGGACTTATCGTAAATAATGCGTTTACCACGCTTTACCTCACCAAAAGAAATACTGAAGCGATTAAGTCTTATGAAGAATACTCTAAGGTTACGGTAACTTCAGACAATCAGGAAGCAGTTAAAAATTCAGATATTCTGATTTTTGCGGTACAGCCTCAGCAATTAGAACGAATTTTAGAAGAAATAAAAGATTTGCTTACTGATAAGCATGTGCTTATTTCAACAATAACCGGGTTCAAAATCGATAGAATTGAAGCCATAGTTGGTAAAGATCAGTTTATTATACGTGCCATGCCTAATACAGCGATAGCTGTTGGAAAATCGATGACATGTATGTGTTCTAACGAAAAAGGAGAAAAACGTATCGCTATCGCCGAGGCTATTTTTAATCGTTTAGGAACAAGTATCATTATCAAGGAAAATAAAATGCAGGCCGCAACGGTAATTTGTGCCAGTGGTATTGCTTTTTGGATGCGCTTAATTCGTGCAACCACACAGGGAGCCGTACAACTTGGTTTTGACGCCAAGGATGCACAGCAACTGGCGATGAATACCTGTTTGGGGGCCGCGAGTTTATTGGTAGAATCTGGGAAGCATCCCGAAGAAGAAATTGATAAAGTAACCACACCAAAGGGTTGCACTATCGAAGGATTAAACGAGATGGAGCACAATGGGTTAAGTTCTTCTTTAATTAAAGGCTTACAAGCATCTTTCAAAAAAATAAATAACATTTCAGAACAATAAATATGGAGCTTTTTGATGTTTATCCATTATTCGATATCACTCCTGTAAAAGGTGAAGGCACGTATGTTTTCGATAAGGATGGTAAAAAATATCTTGATCTTTACGGCGGGCATGCCGTAATTTCTATAGGACATTCGCATCCTGCTTATGTGAATGCAATTTCTAACCAGGTACGTCAGCTTGGTTTTTATTCAAACTCGATTAAAAATCCGTTGCAAGTCGAACTGGCCGAAAAATTAGGCAAGTTGTCGGGTTGTGAGGAGTATCAGTTGTTTTTATGTAATTCTGGTGCCGAAGCTAACGAGAATGCTTTAAAGTTAGCCTCCTTTGCGACAGGTAAAGAGCGCATAATTTATTTTGAAAATGCGTTTCATGGAAGAACCTCTGGAGTAGTAGCCGTTACCGATAATGAAAGTATTAAAGCGCCGTTTAATAAAGGTCATAAAATAACCAAAATCGCCTTTAATGATGCAGAAACTTTAGCCTCAGAATTGCAAAAAGGAGATGTGGCTGCAGTAATTTTTGAAGTGATTCAGGGTGTTGGAGGTTTAGATGAAGCAACCACCGAATTCTATCAGCAAATTGAAAAATTAGCCAAAGAAAACGGAGCGATGATCATTGCAGACGAAGTTCAGGCTGGTTATGGAAGAACAGGTGACTTTTTCGCTTTTCAGAAGCATAATATTCATCCTGATATTATTTCAATAGCGAAAGGAATGGGAAATGGTTTCCCAATTGGTGGGGTTTTGATCGATAAAAATATCGCTCCAAAATATGGAATGTTGGGAACTACCTTTGGCGGAAATCATCTGGCTTGTGCTGCAGGATTAGCGGTATTGAATATTCTTGAAAAAGAAGAATTGCTGCAGAATGCTTCAGCCATGTTCGATTACGTAAAAGAGCAGGCAAAAGAAATTCCGCAGATAAAAAATATTAAAGGCCGCGGATTAATGATTGGTTTAGAATTCGATTTTGAAGTCGCCAATCTTAGAAAAGATATGTTGTATGTGCATCAAATCTTTACGGGATCTGCCGCGAACAAGAATCTGCTTAGAATTTTACCGCCGCTAAATATCGAAAAGAAACATTTTGATACCTTTTTTAAAGCTTTAAAGATCAGTTTAGCGAACCAAAAATAAACCCTAAAATTAACCAATTTCAATGAAACATTACACAAGCGTTCACGATATCGAAAACCTTGATGAATTAATAAAAGAAGCGATTCAGCTTAAAAAAGAAAACTCAGCTGCCGCTTTAGGAAAAGGAAAAACCCTGGGCTTGTTGTTTTTTAATTCCAGTTTGCGTACGCGTTTAAGTACAGAAAAAGCTGGCCGACTTTTAGGAATGGAAGTGCTTACGATGAACGTAGGTGCAGATGGATGGGCCTTGGAATTTGAAGATGGAGCGGTTATGAATTCGGATAAAGCAGAACATATTAAAGAAGCCGCTGCCGTATTGTCGCAATATTGTGATGTAATTGGTGTGCGTGCTTTTCCTGGGTTAAAAGACAAGGTGAAAGATGAAGAAGAGCAGGTAATTAATGCGTTTAAAAAGTATGCAAGTGTACCTGTGGTAAATTTAGAAAGTTCTACCGGGCATCCGCTACAGGCCTTGACAGACGCGATATCGATCACCGAACTAAAGAAGAAAGATAAGCTAAAAGTAGTATTGACCTGGGCACCACATCCCAAAGCTTTGCCACAATCGGTACCTAATTCTTTTGCTGAAATGATGCAGAAAATGGACGTTGATTTTTGTGTAGCAAATCCTGAGGGTTACGATCTAAGCAACCGGGTTTTAAATGATACCAAAGTATATCATAATCAGGATGAGGCCTTAAAAGATGCCGATTTTGTATATGTGAAGAATTGGAGTAGTTATAAGAAGTACGGTGAAGTATTGTCTACCGATTCAAATTGGACATTTTCTAAAGAGAAATTAGCGCTTACCAACGATGCTAAAGTAATGCACTGTTTGCCAGTTAGGCGAAATGTGGTAATTTCAGACGAGGTTTTGGATAGTGAAAATTCAGCTGTAATTCATCAGGCAAATAATAGAACTTATGCCGCACAAGCAGTCTTAAAACGAATTTTGGAAAAGCTGGATTAAATGCGGTGACTGGGTGATGCGTTGATTTGATAATGTGCGAATTTGAAACAAGATTTAAGAACCAGGAATCAAGAATATAGAATAGAGACAAGAGAGGATAGATGCTGTGATCCGTAAATTTTGAAAGTTTTAAAGCTAAGTGTTGATGTATATATTTTTAATTTGAAGATGAGAATTGCAAGAAACCTTAAACTTTGGAACTTTGAACTCAACTGTCACTTCGAGTGATTTTATTGTAGCCATAGCGAATATAAAATTGTATCAAGAACTTTTATTTATCGATTAATGTTGATATGCTGATTTGAAAATCTGTTAATTAGAAACGAGAACTAGGAATCAAGAATATAGAATAAAGACAAGCAAGTATAGACGCTATGATCCGTAAATTTTGAAAGTTTTAAAGCTAAGTGTTGATGTATATATTTTTAATTTGAAGATGAGAACTGCAAGCAACCTTAAACCTTAAGCTTTGGAACTTTGAACTCAACTGTCACTTCGAGTGATTTTATTGGAGCTATAGCGCAGATAAAATTGTATCAAGAAGTTTTATTTATCGATTAATGTTGATATGGTGATTTGAAAATGTGTTAATTAAAAACGAGAACCAGGAATCAAGAATATAGAATAGAGACAAGAGAGGATAGATGCTGTGATCAGTAAATTTTGAAAGTTTTAAAGCTAAGTGTTGATGTATATATTTTTAATTTGAAGATGAGAATTGCAAGAAACCTTAAACTTCGGAACTTTGAACTCAACTGTCACTTCGAGTGATTTTATTGGAGCCATAGCGAAGATAAAATTGTATCAAGAAGTTTTATTTATCGATTAATGTTGATATGGTGATTTGAAAATGTGCGAATTTGAAACAAGATTTAAGAACCAGGAATCAAGAATATAGAATAGAGACAAGAGAGGATAGATGCTGTGATCCGTAAATTTTGAAAGTTTTAAAGCTAAGTGTTGAGGTATAGATTTTTAATTTGAAGATGAGAACTGCAAGCAATCTTAAACCTTAAACTTTGGAACTTTGAACTCAACTATCACTTCGAGTGATTTTGTTGGAGCCATAGCGAAGATAAAATTGTATCGAGAAGTCTGATTTTAAATGTTGAATCCTGAAAAGCTAAAATCTCATTACTCAATACTAACTACTAACTACTAAAAAAATGAAACCACTAAAAGTTGTAAAAATAGGAGGAAAGTTGATCGAAGATTCCGCCAAATTCGATGAATTTCTTGAAGATTTTAAAAACCTGGAAGGTTATAAGATCCTGGTGCATGGTGGTGGAAATATGGCAACTCAGATTTCAGAAAAATTAGGCTACGAAACAAAGATGGTCGATGGTCGTCGCATAACCGATGAAGATACGGTGAAAGTGATTACCATGGTGTATGGCGGTCTTATCAATAAAAACATAGTTGCAAAATTACAATCGATGCATACCAATGCAATTGGGCTTTGCGGTGCCGATGGGCAAAGCATCTTATCGGTAAAAAGACCGGTTAAAAATATTGATTATGGTTTTGTAGGTGATATTGAGAAGGTGAATTCTGAATTTATTGGGGCTCTTTTGGAGGACGGAGTAGTACCGGTTTTTTCTGCAATCTCCTGTACTAAAGATGGAGTACTGCTTAATACCAACGCCGATTCGATCGCTTCAGAAATTGCCCGGGCGATGAGCAAATCTTATGAAACTGAACTTTATTACTGTTTTGAAAAACAAGGTGTACTCGCAGATGCTTCAGATGACGAATCGGTAATTAAGGAAATAGATTTTCTTCAATATAAAACGCTGGTAGAAAAACAGGTCATTACCGATGGGATGTTACCAAAACTTCAAAATTGTTTTGAAGCCTTAGAACAGGGAGTACAGAAAATTCATCTGGGAAATCACCAATCTTTAAAAGAAAATACAACGCATACAAAAATCATTCAGTAATGGATATTAAAGAACTTCAGCAAGAAGCCCTTCAATTACTTCGAAATCTCATACAAACACCATCATTTTCTGGCGAAGAAGACCAAACGGCGCAATTATTAGAGGAGTGGTTTGTTAAGCATAAGATTCCTCATAAAAGGCATTTAAATAATGTGTGGGCAACGAATAAAGCTTTTGAGGAGGCAAAGCCTACCTTATTGCTAAACTCACACCATGATACGGTAAAACCAAATGCGGCGTACACTAACGATCCTTTTAAAGCTGAAATTCGTGATGGAAAACTTTTTGGTTTAGGAAGTAATGATGCTGGAGGTTGTTTGGTTTCATTATTGGCGACGTTCACGTATTTTTATGATCGCGAAGATTTGAATTATAATATCATTTTTGCCGGTACTGCAGAAGAAGAAACTAATGGTAAAAACGGGATTGCCTGTATGTTGCCTATAATGCCGAAGGTGGATGTGGCCATTGTAGGCGAACCAACGCTAATGGACTTGGCGGTTGCAGAAAAAGGTTTGGTGGTCTTTGACGCGGTGGTGAAAGGAACACCATCACATGCGGCGCATCCCAATAACGATAATGCCATCTATAAAACTGCAGAAGTTTTAAAATGGTTCGAGGCGATCAAGTTTCCTGAAGTTTCTAAGCAATTAGGAGAAGTAAAATTAACCGTAACCCAGATCAATGCCGGAACACAGCATAACGTGGTTCCTGCAAAAGTAGATCTGGTAATCGATGTGAGGGTAAATGATTGTTATTCTAATGAGCAGATTAGCGACTTTTTAAAAGAAAATGCACCGGTAGATCATATTGTGCCTAGATCACTACGATTAAATTCATCTAATATTCCATTGGATCATGATCTTGTGAAAGCAGGATTAGATCTGGGAATGAAAACCTATGGGTCACCGACTCTTTCAGATCAGGCGATGCTGAAATGTTCCTCGTTGAAATTAGGGCCTGGGGATAGCACAAGATCACATTCAGCAGATGAATTTATTTACGTGAACGAAGTAGAAGAAGGAATAGAAAAATATATCGCCTTATTAGAAAAGGCGCTGAGATAATTTAGAGCAATCAAACCTTACAGGTTATCCCGCATATTTATCGGGACCGTAAGGTTTAAAAAATAAGACATCACAATGAAACTTTGGGATAAAGGAATAAGCATCGATAAGAAAATCGAAAAATTCACGGTAGGAAACGATCGGGAATTGGATATGTACCTGGCTAAATACGATATTACCGCATCGAAAGCACACGCAAAAATGCTTGGAGAGATAGGAATTTTGGAAACAGATGAGGTGCCGGCTTTGTTAACCGAATTGGATAAGCTTCAAAAACAGGTTGAAAATGATGAATTTGTAATTGAAGAAGAATTTGAAGATGTACATTCTAAAATCGAATACGAGCTTACCAAAGTTTTAGGGGATACCGGTAAGAAGATTCATACAGCAAGATCCCGTAATGATCAGGTTTTGGTAGCGATGCAATTATATTTTAAAGAAAATTTAATTGAAATTCATCAAAAAACGGAAGGATTAATAGACATCCTTTTGGGATTAGCCGATCAGTATAAAGAAAAATTACTTCCTGGTTATACGCATTTACAGGTAGCGATGCCATCTTCTTTTGGATTATGGTTCTCTGCGTATGCTGAAATCCTGATCGATGATCTTTTTCAATTAGAGGCCGCTTTAAAAGTGGCAGATCAAAATCCGTTGGGGTCTGCTGCGGGTTATGGCTCTTCCTTTCCTATAGATCGTGAGTTTACTACAAAGGAATTAGGTTTTAAAACCCTAAAATATAATTCGGTGGCAGCGCAAATGAGTAGGGGTAAATGTGAACGTACCGTAACTTCAGCGATAGCAGGATTGGCAAATACATTGGCACGTTTTGCGATGGATATTTGCTTATATATGAGTCAGAATTTTGGATTTATCAGTTTTCCGGATGAACTAACTACCGGAAGCTCGATTATGCCTCATAAAAAAAATCCGGATGTTTTCGAGCTGATTCGTGGAAAATCGAATAAGCTTCAGGCCATTTCTACAGAAATGGTTTTAATTACTAATAATTTGCCGAGCGGTTATCATAGGGATTATCAGTTGATCAAAGAAAACAGCATGACTTCGGTAGAAGGAATTAAAGAAATCCTGGATATTTTCTCGTATTCAATTTCACAGATTATCGTTAAAGATATCGATCTTAATGATGAGAAATATAAATACCTGTTTACGGTAGATAGCATTAACGATCTGGTGATCGATGGTGCTAGTTTTAGAGATGCCTATAAAGAGATAGGAGGGCAGGTGCAAAGTGGGACTTATCAACCCGGAGAAGGTAGAAAACACAGTCATTTAGGAAGTAAGGATAATCTGGCTTTAGATCAAATTGCAGCCAAGAAAAACCTATAAAATTGATTGATTTCAGCCTTCAGTTAGCAAATGAAAAGATTATTTTGAGACCACTGGAACCCGAGGATTTTGATGAAATTTCAAAACTGACTCAGTTTCCAGAGATGTGGTTTTATTTTACTTCAGATCTATCGAATCCTGAAGTGTTGCGGGCTTGGATTGATTCGGCTGTTAAAGATCGTTATGCTTATAAGCGATTAGCTTTTGTTATTATAGAAAAAAATTCAGGGAAGATTATAGGTTCTACCAGTTTTGGAAATTACTCTGAAAAAGATCAACGAATTGAAATTGGTTGGACGTGGCTGGGAAAAGATTTTCAGGGAAACGGATATAATTTCCAGGCAAAAGTATTGCTACTCAACTATTGCTTTAAAACATTAGCATTAGAGCGGGTAGAGGCTAAAACAGACGTTTTGAATAGAGCAGCCAGAAATTCATTATTAAAATCGGGTTTTGTGGAAGAAGGAATTTTGCGAAGTCATACACTCATGACGAACAATCGCCGCAGAGATACGATTTATTATAGTATTTTGAAAGCAGAATACTTTCAGTAGAAAAGGGGGGCGAATCAAATCTTAAGTCATGCGATCCCATTTTTTGATCGCATAACCCTTATTTTAGCCATAGAAAAAATACTGAAAATGTTCATTGTTTCACCTATTGTTTTCTAAGAGACTATTTACCGTAGCACTAATTTCTCAATAAGCTCTTTTCCTAATTCTTCATTAAGCATTCTTACGATCTTTTCTTTGCCATAGCTTAATTCTTCTCGCAGGACCGAAGAGCTTAACTGCACATAAAGCGTAGTCCCCTGTAGTTTTATAGCGGTGGTATATTTTTGGATTGCCGGGCCCATTTGTTGGCTCCATGCATCGCGAACATGTACTTTATCAAGACCTTTCTCCAGGTTATTTTTAGATACAAATTCCTTTAAAACGTCTCCTAAACTCAAATTCTCATTATTCCTTTTCATTGGTGTCGATGCTTTTAGGGGTATAGTGTTTGTAATGATAAATTTTATCCTGATTTGATTTTATGACTAACTCTTCAGCAGAAGCTTTTAAAACGGTTTCTTTCCAATTATCGAAGGCGGTTTTGTAATAAATCCTAAGGCTATCCTCTTCTATTTTCAGCTCAATTTTTTCAGCAGAATTGGTGGTTTTAAAGCTTCCGTCTAATTGAGGTCTTAATTTGGTGCGTTGCCCGCTGTTCCCCTTTACTTCAAAATAATCTATATTATCATTTATAGAGTAGGTTATGGTAGAATCCGGGCTAACTTCAACCTTATCAATTTCCCAGTATCCTTCTATAAACTGTATTTGTTCTTTGGGATCCTGCTTATTACAACTTAACAGGATTAAACTGAATAACAAAAAAAATACTCTGGTATTTTTCACAATTTAAATATTTTATAGGTTTGGTTACTTTCTTTGACTACTTTTTCGGTCCTTTCGGCATGGGTATCGCTTATAAAAATTTGTCCAAGCTCGTTAGTGGCTACTAAAGCTACAATATGGGCTACACGTTGTTCATCCAGTTTATCAAAAACATCATCAAGTAGTAAAATTGGGTTAACGCCGCTTATTTTTTTTATAAAATCGAATTGTGCCAGTTTTAAGGCCACTAAAAATGATTTTTGCTGTCCCTGCGAGCCGAATTTCTTGATGGGGTGGCCTTCAATCTCAAAACTTAAGTCATCCTTATGCGTGCCTACACTGGTATATTGTAAAACCATGTCTTTTTGAAGCTGATCCTCTAAGAGTTTAGAGAGTGTTTTATGGGAAAGCTGACTTTTATACTCGATGCTTACCGGTTCTTTATTATTGGTAATTTCAGCATATCTTTTGTTAAAAATTGGCACAAATTCCTGTAAAAAATCTACTCGTTTTTTATATAATTTTGTTCCTAAATCGTTTAGTTGGAGGTTATATACTTCAAGTGTATCTCTATCGAACGTATGATTGGCCGCAAAGTATTTTAAAAGAGAATTTCGCTGAGAAACAATTTTGGAATAGTTAATAAGATCGTTTAAGTATCCACTATCGCTTTGGGAAATAACACCATCCATAAACTTTCTCCGGGTTTCGCTACCTTCTATAATTAGATCCCGATCTGCCGGAGAAATAATTACTGCCGGAATAAAGCCAATATGTTCACTAACCTTCTCATAAGGTTTTTGATTTCTTTTAATGACTTTTTTTTGTCCTCGTTTAGCACTAACTAAAATTTGCTCCTCTTTATCGTTCTTTTCAAAAGTACCATCAACCACAAAGAAATCGGCTTCATGATTAATGTTTTGGCTAGTAATAGGATTAAAATAACTTTTTCCGAAAGCAAGGTGATAAATACTGTCTAAAACATTTGTTTTTCCAACACCGTTATGCCCAACCATACAGTTAATCTTAGGATCAAAGTCGAAAGAAGACGACTCCAAATTCTTATAATTTAAAAGGGAAAGATGTTTTAGATGCATAATTTATTGAAAATCAACTAGGTTTTGGTTGTTTGGTGTTGCCAGAAATTCCTAAGCGAAAGAGCTTAAAATATTCAAAAAATACAAATAAATTCCCTTTTAATTTTCACAAAATATTATATTTTTGCCACGCATTAAAAATATCTTATGGCAACATATAAGAAAAGAGGATATAAACCACCAAAGGAGAAAATCCAGGACGTAGAAGAAAACAACGAAAACGAATATGTAGATGGGCAATCCACTACAGAAGAAGTTTTCAATACGCTGGATGAGGGAGCCAGTCGTACCGAAACATGGGTAGCCGACAATCAAAAATACATTTACATTGTATTGGGAATTGTAGTGATCGCTGTGTTGGGGTATCTTGGATACGAACAATGGATTCAGGAACCAAAAAAAGCCGAAGCTGCTAATGAAATGGCACAGGCACAAAATTACATGCAGGCAGCTATGAGTGCTGGAGCTACACAAAGTGACTCCCTTTATAACCTTGCATTAAATGGCGGTGAAGGGAAATATGGTTTCTTAGATATTATTGACAACTACGGGGGTACTCCCAGTGCAAATATCGCTTCTTATAATGCTGGTTTCGCTTATCTTTATACAGGTAAATATCAGGAAGCTATAGATTATCTTGAGGACTTTAAAAGCGATGACGAGATCTTAGCGCCCTTGGCAACTGGTGGTATTGGAGATGCTTTTATGCAATTAGAGCAACCAGAGGAAGCTTTAGATTATTATGTGAAAGCTGCAAATATGAGATCTAACAGCTTTACTACACCAAAATTTTTATTGAAAGCTGCGATTACAGCCTTAGAAGTAGGAAATGGTGAAGATGCTTTAAAGTATCTAAACAAATTGGAAAATGAATATCCAGAGTCTCCGGAAGCAGGTGAAGCACCTGTATTTATTGGTCAGGCTCAGGCAATGAATGAATAAAATATATGGCAACCGAAGGAAATAATCTATCGGAATACGATAAATCTTCGATCCCAAACGCGAAAGAATTTCGGTTTGGGATTGTTGTTTCAGAATGGAATGATAAAGTAACTGAAGGTTTGTTTCAGGGAGCTTTTGAGACCTTAAAGGAACATGGTGTACTAGAGAAAAAAATAGTACGTTGGAACGTGCCGGGAAGTTTTGAATTAACTTACGGCTGCAAGAAAATGCAGGAAACTTATGATATGCTGGATGGTATTATCGCAATAGGAAGTGTAATTCAGGGAGAAACAAAACATTTTGATTTTGTTTGTCAGGGTGTTTCTAATGGAATTACTCAGTTGAATGTAAATAGCGATACTCCGGTCATCTTTTGTGTACTTACCGATAATAATATGCAGCAGGCTTTAGATCGCTCTGGCGGTAAGCACGGAAATAAAGGAACGGAAGCTGCTATTGCAGCGATCAAAATGGCACAATTAAGAAAAGAAGCCAGATTTTAATAATCCTAGGTAGAGAACAATATCATGATCTAAATGCCGCTTTTTTAAAGCGGCATTATTATTGCTTTTTTATATTTTATAGAAGAGCTCTTCTATTTTAGAAAGCTTTTGAGTAAATTTGATGTACCACGTTTTAAAGCAATAATTTTGAGAGTCAATTTTTTAAAAACCAAGAAAAACGCCCGTTATAATTATACTCCTCGTTACTACAAAGGCAAGGATACGGGTAATATTTACGATTTTGATTCGAAATTTAATAAATATAGGGAAGCTACAAACGCAATAGATTTTGGAGCCCAATGGTCTAGAGATCGTAAGGCCAGCCGAAATCGTGGCAATCGGGAAATCAATCGCCGTGTTATTTATGTAGCTATTGTCCTTATCTTTATTTTTTTGTGGATTATAGATTTTGATTTGTCTATCTTCTCGAATCCTCGTTAAATGAGTGATATAATACAACTTTTACCAGATCACGTTGCAAACCAGATTGCTGCGGGAGAGGTAGTACAGCGCCCAGCTTCTGTTATCAAAGAATTACTGGAGAACGCTATAGACGCTTATGCTCAAAATATACAGGTTGTAGTAAAAGATGCCGGTAAAACCTTAATACAGATTGTAGACGACGGCGCCGGGATGAGTCTTACAGATGCCCGTATGTGTTTTGAGCGGCATGCGACTTCAAAAATTAAATCTGCTGAAGATCTTTTCAGTTTAAACACAAAAGGTTTTAGAGGAGAAGCATTGGCTTCTATTGCGGCAATTGCTCATGTTGAATTAAAAACCAAACCTCAGAATGAAGAAGTAGGTACTTGTATTAAAATAGAAGGTAGCAAAGTAGCTTCACAGGAGCCTTGCGTGACACCAAAAGGAACTTCCCTTTGTGTGAAGAACCTTTTTTACAATATTCCAGCCCGAAGAAATTTTTTAAAATCTGATGCGGTAGAATTGCGCCATATTATCGATGAATTTCAACGTGTAGCTATGGCACATCCTTCAATTGCCTTTTCACTTTTTCATAACGGAGGAGAGCTTTTTCAGTTGCCATCAACAAATCACCGGCAACGAATTACAAATATTTTTGGAGCCAAAACAAACGAAAAACTGGTTCCGGTAAATGAAGATACCGAGATAGTGAAAATTTCCGGTTTTGTTGGGAAGCCGGAGTTTGCAAAGAGAAGCAGAGGAGAGCAGTTCTTTTTTGTAAATAATAGGTTTATTAAAAGTCCGTATTTAAACCACGCCGTTTCCGCTGCTTTTGAAGGTTTATTGAAAGAAAAGACCTATCCAAGTTATTTTCTTTATCTGGATGTAAATCCAAAGAGTATAGATATTAATATCCATCCCACTAAGACCGAAATTAAGTTTGATGACGAGCATGCGCTTTATGCGATGCTAAGAAGTGCCATTAAGCATAGTTTAGGACAGTTTAGCGTAGCTCCTGTTTTAGATTTTGATCGTGACGCGAACCTGGATACACCTTATGAGTATAAAAATAGACAGGCTCAAGTTCCTAAAATCGAAGTAGATCGTAGCTTTAATCCGTTCGAGAACGAATTAAATACATCGTCTATACGATCTGGAAAAAGTCATAATTTTAGAAAAGAAAATACACAGTCCTGGGAAAGTTTATATGCGGGCTTAAATACAACTCCAGAAACCAATCAGCATCAGTTTAAACAGGTAGAGTTTGAAAGCGAAGAAGTAACCGGGAAGCTTTTTGATGATAATCATTCGGGATCTGAGGCAGGTACATTTCAACTTCAAAAAAAATATATCGTTTCTACGTTGAAAAGCGGCATTTTGGTAATCGACCAAAATCGGGCGCATACCAGAATTTTGTATGAAGAGTTATTAAAAAATATTACGATCGCTGCGGCGGTAAGCCAGCAACTTCTTTTTCCTTTACAATTGCAGTTTAACACGCATGAAATTGAAATGCTTAAAGAAATTAAGGAATCTTTAGAACAAACTGGTTTTATTTTTTCTAATATTGAAGACGAAACTGTAGAGATTACGGGGATACCAACCTTAATCAGCGAAAGTGAAGTTGGTATTTTGCTAGAGCAGCTGTTGTCTGATTTTGAAAATGAAGTTCCTGATAATGGATTTTCACAAACCGATTTGCTGGCAAAATCACTGGCAAAAGGGATGGCTGTGAAATCCGGAACTCTATTAAATAGTACAGAGCAGCAACATATTGTAAATCGATTGTTCGCCTGTAAGGAACCAGATGTAAGTCCGTTTAATAAATCGGTGTTTGTGACCTTAACAGTAGATGAATTAGATAAAAAATTTACCTAAATGGGAAGAATTTCGGAATCTGTAAAAGTTATTTTAATAGCAAATATTTTATTTTTTATTGGTAGCCAGGTTATTGGTGTAAAAGCATATGAACTTTTCGCTTTATGGTTTCCCGAGAATCAAAATTTTCATTTTTGGCAGATACTTACGCACATGTTTATGCATGGCGGGATTTCGCATATATTCTTCAATATGTTTGCGCTTTATATCTTCGGGAGTTTTTTAGAGCAAAGTATTGGTCAGAATCGCTTTTTATTCCTTTATTTTTCGGCCGGATTGGGGGCAGCAGGGCTTCAGATATTATTTTCTTATCTCGATTTTAATTCGGCTTACAATGCTTTGCTTGAGAACGGTGCTACGGTAGCTCAAATCAATGATTTACTTAACCAGTTTGATGGTCAGTCTTATGGAATGATGTACAATGGAGGGAATGCTTTAGTCAATGATCTTGCCAGTTCTTTTATGGTACCCATGGTTGGAGCCTCAGGAGCAATATTTGGTGTTATGGCAGCATTTGCTGTGATTTATCCAAACTTGCCATTATATATAATGTTTATTCCTATACCCATCAAAGCAAAGTACCTAATAGGGGGTTATTTTCTTTTGAATGTCTATTCGGCCGTGACCGGAAATACTCTTTTAGGACCTTCAAATACGGCCTACTGGGCGCATATTGGGGGTGCAGTTATTGGATTTATCACTATGTGGTACTGGAAGAAAAATCAGTTTAACCAAAATAGGTGGAACTAGATGAGGGCATCAGATAAGATACGCTATAAAATAAACACAGCCACGGTTACAGAGAAGCTTATCGCCATAAACGTGCTTGTTTTTTTATTTTTTGGGGTTCTGAATACGGTATTTTCCCTTTTTAAAATATCCGGATTTACCGCTTTTTACGACTGGTTTGTATTACCCTCGGATCCTGCGGAATTTATTCTGAAACCCTGGACGATCATTTCGTATTCTTTTTTACACGGAGGGATTTGGCATTTGGCTTCAAATATGTTGATATTATATTTTTCGGGAATATATTTTCTAAATTTCTTTTCTCCTAAACGACTGTTGAATTATTATTTTTTAGGAGTGATCATAGGAGGATTAGTGTTTATGCTGAGTTATAATTTATTCCCTGCCTTTTCGGGGGGTAAATCCTATCTTGTAGGAGCTTCAGCCGGAGTAATGGCGGTTTTAATTGGAGTCGCTACTCAGGCACCAAATATGTATGTTCGATTGCTAATTATTGGAAATGTAAAGTTTTGGTGGATTGCAGCTACTTTGGTTGCCATAGATATTATCCAGATCCCTATGGGCAATGCCGGTGGTCATTTAGCGCATCTTGGTGGGGCTGGATTAGGCTACCTATATACGACACAACTTCATAAAGGAAATGATATTGGAGCCTGGTGGGAAAATTTGATGGATGGTATTGCAAATCTGTTTAAAAAACGAGAGAAGAAGGCCAAAATGAAGACGGTGCATAATACGTCTAAAAGAGCGTCTAAAGCATCCTATGCTTCTGCTTCAAGGACTTCTTCAACCATGTCTAAATCTGAAAAGCAACAAAGAATAGATTCAATTTTGGACAAAATTAGCAAGAGCGGATATGAAAGTTTAACGAAAGCAGAAAAAGATTTTCTTTTTCAGGCGGGTAAAGATGACTAGATGAAAAAACTATCCTGGTTTGATAAACTTATCTTCTTTCTTAATTCCATATTGGCAATAGGTCTCATTGTAGCTTATTTTTTGCCTTATATACCACCCAAAAGTTATCCTTTAATTTCAGTTTTAACTTTAGGAGTCCCCATTTTAATTATCGCTAACCTTGTTTTCTTTTTATATTGGTTAGTGCGAATGAAGCGACAAATGATATTGTCCTTGTTAATTATGATCGTGGGATTTGGCTTTGCTTCTAAGTTCTATAGATGGCCATTTAGCGATGATAATACTAGGGGAGAATATTCTATAATGAATTATAATGTTAGGATGTTCAATAAATCAAATTGGACGCATGAAAAGAATATTCCTGAAAAAATTAACGATATGATCAAGGAAGCAGATCCAGATATTTTAACTATAGAAGAATATTACAAAAATGAATACCTGGAAAAAAAATATCCCTATAAATTTATCAAATATCGCTCTGATAAATCATCTTTTGGACAGGCCATATTTTCTAAGTTTCCGTTGCTTGCCAAGCGGTCTTTAGATTTTCATGTTGATAATTTCACTGGTGATAATAACAATGCAATATTCACTGATATTATTATAAAAAAGGATACCATACGACTTTATAATATACATTTTCAGAGTTTACAAGTAACCGAGGATGTTCAGGAGGTCGATAATTTTAAAAATAAACAGGAATCCAAAAAAGTAATAAAAAATATATCGAGCGGATTTGTTAGGCAGCAAAACCAGTCAGAAAGAGTGAAACGTTCTATTGATTCTTCAGAATACCCAGTTATAATTAGCGGCGATTTTAATAACACAGCTTTTTCCTATACGTATAACCAGGTTAGAAATGATCGGTTTCAGGATGCTTTTGTAAAAAAGGGAGCAGGATTTAGCAGTACTTATAATTTGAATTATTTTCCGCTAAGGATTGATTTTCATTTACTGGATACTGTTTTTGAAATTAATTCCTATGAACGAATTAAAATACCTTACTCTGATCATTACCCAATTTTAACCACTTTTTCAATTAAAAATTAAAATTAGGTAGGTTCTGTATTTCAAGGAATTCTAAACTTTGTGGTCCTAAATTAAAAATCAAATCCAGAATACTAAGATTGTTAATAAACTGGTGTTTAGTTTCGAACACCTGTGGATAACGATCAGACAAAAAATTAAAATCTTTTTTGGCTGAAATCAGATGTCTGCCATTATCCATTCCTTTAGGAATTCGAAAATATTCTTCAGATTTTTTTATTTCAGGTTCAATTCCCAGTGCATCAAAAACAAACGCCTGGCACCGGTAATTAAAATCCATTAAATGGGAAAATTGATCTTCATACAAGTAAATGAGTTCATCTTCGTAAAATTCAAAGAATGGAGAGGTTTGGTAAGATGCTTTTAAAGCACGCCAATGTTGCTTCTGCCATTCGAATGAATTATCGATCAGCACCTCTTTATACAGTTGACGCCCATCAGATTCTGTCCCGGTAAGCGATGATTTATGCTTAATGGGAATGTTTAGTAATAATTTTCCATTAGCATCATAGATATACATCCGGTTACGATGGGTCTGTTTTTGATAACTATCAAAGTTTTCAAAAACTATTTTTTCATATTGCGCAATCACGGCGTACTGCGAAACAGGACCAAAATAGGCCGGATGTAATAAAACAGTATCCATTTTAAGAATCTGATTTTTTACGTTTTCTGAAATAATTAAAACCGAAGAAAATCACGAGTAAAATTAGGAAATATGGGAGATAGGATACAGGTTTACCTTCCCCTTTAACCGTTGTAAACATTCTATCCCATCGAATACCATCTAAGAAACCAGAGGCATATTTATCTTTACTAAACCATATAAAAACCGGTTTACCTACCACATGATTGTAGGGTACGTATCCCCAACTACGGCTATCTTCACTGTTATGACGATTATCACCCATCATCCAGTAATAATCCTGTTTAAAAGTGTAAGAATCGAAAGGTTGGCCATTTAAAAGTACCTGGGTACCGTTTAGGCTGATTTTATTATCGATTCCCATTTCGCTGCCTTCATAAACTTCAATGATTCGGCGGTAATAAGGTAAAGATTCTGGAGTAATTTTTACGGTTTTCCCCGCTTCAGGAATATAGATCGGGCCAAAGTAATCCAGGTTATATCGCTTTTTCTTATCGTTAGGGAATAAGCTGGCTGTTTTTTGATCTTCAGGATAAACCCGTCTTTCCAGAGTTTTGATATACGGATTATTTTTCAATCTTTCTTCAGCCTCTTCAGGAAGTGCAGAGATTATAAACTCGTTGGTTGCTTTGTTGTAGTAGAAACCATCAGTAATATCATACATTTGATACATGTACTGCGGAGTAAGTTCCTGCCCATTAGTAGTTCCCTGATAAGAATATTGTGGCTTCGCCCTTTCAGATAACTGAAGGGGTTGCCCGTTAATATGAATTTTACCGGCTATAATTTCTAAAGAATCGCCAGGTGTGGCTACGCAACGTTTTACGTAATTCGATTTTTTATCGATTGGCTTATGATAATATTTCCCGTCACCATACTGGTGAAAAGCGTTTACGGTATCTACAGGCCAGTTAAAAACCACGATATCATTCTTCTTCACTTTTTCGAAACCCGGTAATCGGAAATATGGGATTTGAGGTTCTGAGAGATAAGATTTAATACCTATGCCGGGTATGGTATCATGTACCATAGGAAAAGCTATGGGAGTTTGCGGAATTCGTGCCCCATAGTGAAACTTACTTACAAAAAGATAATCACCAACTAGAAGGGTTTTTTCTAGCGAAGAGGTAGGGATGGTGAAAGGCTGCATAAAATAACCGTGGACTATAGTGGCTGCCACTACAGCAAATAAAATGGAACTTACCCATTCGCCAACGGTTGTTTTTGGTTTTATACTCCTGTCTTTTATGTGTTTTACATCCTGGGTATAATTAACATAATAAATATAAAAGCCTAGTGTGAGTATTCCTAACCAGGTATCCAAGCTGCTGTTTTTTCCAAAACTTCTTAAAGTTTCTACCCAAATTACCGGGAACATAATAAGATTTACAATAGGAATAAATAGCAAAATTACCCACCACCACGGGCGATTAATGATTTTCATCAAAATTACCGCATTGTAAACTGGAACTAATGCTTCCCATGCTTTTCTATCTGCTTTTTGATATAATTTCCAGGTTCCTGCAAAATGAATCACCTGCACAACCAGAAAGAAAATAAACCACTCTGTAAATGTCATATCTTATTATTTCCCTGTTAGTATACCTAAAAGGATATTCGTTACTATTATTTTTCTTTTAAAAGACTTCTTACAAGCTGCTTTATGCTATAAAATTAATTTGAATACGGTATTTTTATTCAAGTAGGCTGGAAAGTACATCTTTCATGGTATATACGCCGGCCTTTCCTTTAATCCATTCTGCAGCGAATACGGCTCCCTTAGCAAATCCTTCTCTAGAATGCGCGGTATGCATAATTTCTATATCGTCGATTCTTGAGGTATAACTTACGGTATGGGTACCCGGTACATCTTCTATTCGTTTTGCGAAAACCGGAATTTCATTATCATTAGCTTTCTCCAGATGCCATCCCTTTTTTCTTTCGTTCACTTCAATAATTTGTTCGGCAAGGCTTATGGCCGTACCACTGGGAGCATCTAATTTTTTGGTATGATGTATTTCTTCAATTTCTACGCCATATTCCTCTAAATTCTTCATCATTCCGGCTAATTTCTTATTAAGCTCAAAGAATATATTTACACCTAACGAAAAATTACTGGCATAAATAAATGCAGCTTTGTGTTCATCACATATTTTTACCGCTTCTTCGTATCGGTCTAACCAGCCAGTAGTGCCGGAAATCACAGGAATACCTGCTTTAAAACAAGTAGTGATATTTTTGAAAGCAGCGTCCGGAATACTAAAATCGATGGCCGCATCAATTTCTAGTTCTTCTAAACTATAACTTTCTATATTTTTATCGATTTTCAGTACAACTTCGTGTCCACGGTCTAAAGCGATATTTTCAATTGCTTTTCCCATTCTTCCGTATCCTAAAAGTGCTATTTTCATGTCTAAAATTTAAAATTCAGGGAAAATCCATAGTTAGACTTTCCTGTGAATTTATCGAGATTATAATTCGGTTTTAAACTTAAGTCTTCGCTTACGTTAAATTGTTGCAGGTGGGCATCTACATTGGCATCAATAATATTTAATGCGTAAAATCCTATAGCCACTAATATCGAAATTTCCTTATTACGTTGATAAAGTTCCTGGGCGCTACGCAACCCCTGGTCTGATATTCTTCCCGCAAACTCATCTTCTTTTCCGGCTAGGCGCTGTTTATAAGCCGTACGATAGCGATCGTATTGTTTATCGTTATCGATATAAAAATAAACAGGAATCCCTATTCCCGCGTATACTAGTGGCACTTTCCAGATCCTGCCATTATAAATCTGCCCCAAACCTGGTAGAATAGCAGAATAAAATGCAGCTTTAGCGGGTGCTAAGGCATTATATGGTTTATAATCCTGTTCCTTTTTTAAGGCTGCTGGCGCTTCTGGACTTGCGATTACCGTTGGTTTTTCTACAGACAGTGAATCATTTTCCTGAGCGGTAAGCTGTAATGTAAGTAGAAGCAGGAATAATAGCGGAAGTAGCTGCTTACTCTTCACCCTGAATTAATTTTTTAATTCGATTAAATTCCTCTTCAGAGGAAAAAGGAATAGTTAGTTTCCCTTTCCCATTTTTCTGAACTTTTACATCAACCTTGGTCCCCAGGTAATCTGTAAATTCTTTAATACTTTTCTTGTAGGTAACCGGTATGGCAGGCTTTGATACCGTTTTTGGTTCAGGTCCGTTTTTAGCTTCTTTTACCAGTTTTTCGGTATCTCTTACAGATAATGAATTCTTTAAGATTTTTTCGTAGATCTCCAGTTGTATCTGGGGATCATCCATGTTAATCAGCGCTCTACCATGGCCCATTCCCAAAAAGCCATCCCGCATTCCCGTTTGGATGATAGGGTCTAGTTTTAAAAGGCGTAAATAGTTGGCGATGGTCGATCGGTTTTTACCTACACGCTCACTAAGCTGTTCCTGGGTAAGGCTAATCTCATCGATTAGTCTTTGGTAGGAGAGTGCAATTTCTATTGGATCAAGATCCTGACGCTGAATATTTTCAACCAACGCCATTTCAAGGCTTTCCTGGTCGTTAGCAATTCGAATATAAGCCGGGATGGTTTCTAAACCTATTAATTTTGAAGCTCTATAACGACGCTCTCCGGAAACCAACTGGTATTTATCGAAATCCAGTTTTCTAACGGTAATGGGCTGGATTACCCCAAGTTCTTTTATAGAACTACCTAATTCGCGTAAGGCATCTTCATTAAAACTGGTTCTTGGCTGAAATGGATTTACTTCGATTGAAGATAATTCCAACTCAACAATATGCCCCACCAACTTATCTGCATTTTTATCTTCGGCTGAATTTATATCGTTTTGAGGATCTTTCAATAGCGCAGAAAGACCTCTACCAAGTGCCTGTTTTTTTGTAGCCTTCGCCATCCTCTAACTGTTTTTCTTAATAATTTCGTGCGCCAAACTTAAGTAATTTGTAGCCCCTTTACTAGACGCATCGTAATTAATTATACTTTCACCATAACTTGGAGCCTCACTTAAACGCACATTTCGCTGAATGATTGTTTCAAAAACCATTTCATCAAAATGTTTTTGAACTTCTTCCACCACCTGATTGGAAAGTCGAAGACGGCTATCGTACATCGTTAATAATAAGCCTTCAATATCCAGTTTATTATTGTGTATTTTTTGGACGCTTTTTATGGTATTCAGTAATTTACCTAAACCTTCTAAAGCAAAATATTCACATTGAATAGGGATAATTACAGAATCTGAAGCGGTTAAGGCATTTAATGTTAATAATCCCAGAGAAGGAGCACAGTCTATTAAAATATAATCGTATAGTTCTTTAAGAGGAGTAATTACTTTTTTAAGCATCGACTCCCTGTTTTCCTGATCTACGAGTTCAATTTCAATGGCTACCAAATCGATATGGGCAGGTATCAAATCCAGATTTGGAGAACTGGTTTGCATAATCGCTTTTTCTGGAGTAATAGAATGCTCCAGTAGCTGATAGGTTCCCAATTCTATTTCTTCAACATCAATTCCTAATCCTGAAGTGGCGTTGGCCTGGGGATCGGCATCAATAAGAAGGACCTTTTTTTCTAAAACACCAAGGGAAGCAGCAAGATTTACTGAAGTTGTAGTTTTACCTACTCCACCTTTCTGATTGGCAATAGCGATGATTTTACCCATTAATTTGTATCAATTTTTGAAGGTAAAAATACAATTTATTATAGGTTTATAAAATCATTTTGTTAACAGCTTTTTCAAAAACTTTAACAATCGCAAAAAAATTAACCTCTTTTCTTCGCTTTAATCATTGCTTCCAGCTGATCCCACAATTCCTCGGGGATTGCTTCCAGCAAATTAAACTGCCCGGCGCCCTTCAACCATTCTCCGCCATCGATAGTGATTACCTCACCATTTACATAAGCAGAAAAGTCGGATACCAGATAAGCAGTAAGGTTGGCCAGTTCCTGATGATCACCTACACGTTTTAGCGGTACTTTTTTGGCCAGATCGAATTTATCTTTTAGATCTCCGGGCAATAATCGATCCCAGGCTCCTTTGGTTGGGAATGGCCCGGGCGCAATCGCATTACATCTAATCCCGTATTTAGCCCATTCTACCGCCAGAGAGCGCGTCATGGCTAATACTCCCGCTTTTGCCGTTGCACTTGGTACTACATAAGCAGAACCGGTCCAGGCATAAGTGGTGACAATATTTAGAATAGAGGTATTTTTAGTTTTTTTATCGATCCAGTGTTTTCCAAAAGCTAGTGTACAGTTTTTACTTCCTTTAAGCACAATATCAATAATAGTATCAAAGGCATTTGCCGAAAGACGCTCTGTAGGTGATATAAAATTTCCTGCGGCATTATTTAATAACACGTCTACTTCTCCAAATTCATCCAGCACCAATTGAAGCATTTGTTCTACTTCCTCATAGTTTCGCACATCACATTGCACGGGTAAACATTTTCCGCCGGTTTCCTGCTCTAATTCTGATGCTGTATTCTGAAGTTTCTCCAGATTTCTGGAAGAAATAGCTACGTTTGCTCCTAATTCCAGGAAATATTTGGTCATGGATTTACCAAGACCGCTTCCTCCGCCGGTTACAACAATTGTCTTACCCGCTAAAGCCTCGTCACGCAGCATTTTTTTTGTAAAGTCCATTATTCTGAATTTGTAAGTTCAACAATGAATTTACTTATATTTTTTCAGAATTTGAGGTAATCGACACTCAAAATTATGTATTTCGAAATCTGATAGCAGTATTACTCATCAATTAAAATCTCCAGTAGTTGTATGGCGGCTTCGCTTATTTTAGTCCCGGGACCAAAAACAGCTACCGCGCCGGCATCAAATAAATATTGATAATCCTGCGATGGGATGACGCCACCTACGATCACCATAATGTCTTCACGACCTAACCTTTTAAGTTCCTCTAAGACCTGGGGTACTAATGTTTTATGCCCGGCAGCTAAAGAAGAAACTCCAAGGATATGCACATCATTTTCTACCGCTTGTTTAGCCGCTTCTTTAGGAGTTTGAAAAAGCGGACCAATATCCACATCAAAACCTACATCAGCATAAGCTGTGGCCACAACTTTTGCACCGCGATCATGCCCATCCTGTCCCATCTTTGCAATCATAATTCTGGGTCGGCGCCCATCCTGCTCGGCAAATTTATCTGCGAGTTCTCTGGCTTTTTTAAAAAATTGATTGTCTTTCATTTCTTTAGAATACACCCCGCTGAATGATTGGATTTTTGCTTTATATCGCCCAAAAACTTCTGCCAGGGCATCGCTTATTTCACCTAAAGTAGCTCTTTTTCGGGCCGCTTCAACAGCTAAAGCTAATAAGTTTCCTTCATCTGATTTTGCAGCCTTAGTAAGATTTTTAAGTGCTTTTTCAACCTCAGTTTGGTTTCTTTCAGCCTTAATTTTTTCTAAGCGTGCAATTTGCTGACTGCGTACTGTTTGATTATCTACTTCCAGGGTGACCAGTTCATCTTCTTTTTGTAAACGGTATTTATTGGTTCCCACGATGATATCGGTTTCATTATCAATTCTGGCCTGTTTTCTGGCAGCGGCCTCTTCGATACGCATTTTCGGAATTCCGGCTTCAATTGCTTTGGTCATTCCGCCCAGGTCTTCAACTTCTTCAATTAATTTCCAGGCTTTTTCAGCAATAGCATTTGTTAAGCTTTCAACATAATAACTTCCGGCCCATGGATCTACCGTCCTTGTGATGGAGGTTTCCTGCTGAAGATGTAATTGTGTGTTTCTGGCAATTCGGGCTGAAAAATCTGTTGGCAATGCAATAGCTTCATCTAAAGCGTTGGTATGTAAGCTTTGTGTACCTCCAAAAGCTGCCGCTGCCGCTTCTATAGACGTACGCGCCACATTATTAAACGGATCCTGCTCGGTTAAACTCCAACCACTGGTTTGTGAATGTGTTCTTAGCGATAGACTTTTTGGATTTTTAGGACTGAATTGCTTTACCAGCTTTGCCCAAAGCATCCTGGCCGCGCGCATTTTTGCGATTTCCATAAAGTGATTCATCCCAATGGCCCAAAAGAACGAAAGTCGGGGTGCGAAACTATCGATATCCATTCCGGCTTCCAAACCTTTTCTAATATATTCCAGTCCGTCGGCAAGTGTATACGCCAGTTCAATATCACAGGTAGCACCGGCTTCCTGCATATGATAGCCGGAAATACTAATACTGTTGAATTTTGGCATATGCTGCGAGGTATATTCAAAAATATCAGCAATGATTTTCATGGAAGGAGTAGGAGGGTAGATATATGTATTTCTTACCATAAACTCCTTTAAAATATCATTTTGGATGGTTCCTGATAGCTGTGCGGGTTTTACACCCTGCTCTTCAGCAGCAACAATATAAAATGCGAGGATAGGTAATACGGCACCGTTCATGGTCATGGAAACCGACATTTTATCGAGCGGAATCTGATCGAAAAGTATTTTCATGTCCTCAACCGAATCGATGGCGACCCCGGCCTTTCCCACATCGCCCACCACGCGTTCATGATCACTATCGTAACCGCGATGCGTTGGCAGATCGAAAGCTACTGAAAGTCCTTTTTGCCCTGCGGCTAAATTTCTTCGATAAAAGGCATTACTTTCTTCGGCGGTAGAGAAACCTGCGTATTGTCTAATCGTCCAGGGACGTTGTACATACATGGTACTATAAGGGCCGCGAAGAAAGGGAGAGGTTCCCGCAATAAAATTAAGATGTTCAAAATTTTCTATATCTTCTTTAAAATACGAAGATTTGATATTGATTTCTTCGGGAGTTTCATAAGTCGAAATTGTAGATTTTGAACTTATTTTTTTATCGATTAACTGTAAATCTTTAAGGTTTTTTCTTCCCATAACTTATGCGTTTACAGTTTTTTCGGTCTTCAATCGTTTCTCTTCCAGTTTTTCACTTAATCGCCGCTCTAAAATCGGTTCGATCAAAGTTTTACGCGGATTCTTTTTTAGAAAGGGATACAACTGAATTTCTTGTTGCATTTTATCGGCTGTATTTTGGTATTTATTGGTGCCGATTAAAACCAATTCACCATTATCGAATTTCTCCTGTTCTTTTTCAGCCGATTCTTTTATTTTTTTCTGAATAACACTGTCTTTCAGTTGTTTTAAAAATCCGCCTCCGTTTTCAATATCTTTAAAGATGGCCAGTGCTTTTTCGGCAAACTGTTCGGTTAAGTTTTCGATATAATATGCACCTTCCGCAGCGTTTTTTACTTTGTTTAGATGTGCTTCATACTTCATAATTAAAAGCTGATTGCGGGCAATTCGATTTCCAAACTCATTATTTTTATGATATACCGCGTCATAGGGCATATTAAAAATAGCATCTGCACCGCCCAAAACCGCACTCATACTTTCAGTGGTGGTGCGTAAAAGGTTGACGTTATAATCGTACAGTGTTTTATTGCGTTTTGAAGGCTGGGCCAGAATAAAAATTTCTTGCTGAAAGCCATAGGTTTCAGCTAAACTTGCAAAAAGCCATCTTAAGGCTCTGATTTTAGCAATTTCAAAAAAGTAATTTGAGCCAACAGCGACCAGGAATTGAAGTTTTAAGTTTTTCTTTATTGTTGCTGACAGAAAATTAACTTCGTTTATATGATTTAGATATTCATTGGCATGTGCGATAGCATAGGCTAATTGCTGCGGAATGGTTGCGCCAGCATTTTGATACAACATGCTATCTACGGAAATAACCGACTCGAAATTGGGTGAATTTTGAAGTAGTTTATCTAAAATTTTATGATCATTTTCTAAGTTAGAAAACCAGTTTCCTGAAGCGGCCAAATTCCCGATAATATCGATTTGAAGGTATACTTTTGTATTTTTATCCTGGAAAAAATTACGCAAACCTTTTAGGAAATCCTCAGACAGAAAAGTGAATTTCAGATAAATAGGAGTAGAGCGAAAATCGAAGTTTTTAAATAGTTTGTCAAGATTCGTTTCTTCTGATGAGATTATGAACCAGATACTTTCAGCTCCTTTTTCGATTAATTTTAAAGCGCGATAATTACTTTTTTCTTCAGAAACTACGTAAATCTGGTCACAAATAGACCAGTCTTTACTGGAATTTACCTGTAAACTTTCAATTTGGTCGTCCTGATGATAAAATGGCCTAATGTCGATACCATCCAAGGTATGCGTCACTAAATGTTGATAATCCAGACCGTTCAGTTCAAATTGAATTTGCTGTTTCCATTGTTTTGCAGAAACTTCATCAAAATCCTGAAATAATGATTGCTTCATAATAGGTGTGGTTTTAGGAAAACAAGTGGAAAATGCCCAATCTTAATCTACCGTATCGTATTCGATAATATAGATTTCTTCGTTAGGGCGTTTCATATAATATTTTTGGCGCGCGAATTTTTCTAATTCTATAGAGTCACCCAAGGTGCCGATAATGGCTTTATCCCTAGAAATCTCCTTTTGGTAATATTCCTTGTTTTCTTTAAGCTCGTTAATTTCCTGGTTAAGTTCATGATGTATAAACCAGGAATTACTATCTAAAAAGAACATCCAGATTGCAAATATAAGGCCCAGCAATACATATTTATTGCTAAGGATTTTAAACCATGTTTTACTGCGAAGTTCTTTTAATTTCATTGGTTTAAATATACAAAATTAGAACAAGCGATCTTTGATAATTGTCTGAACGATATCAACAGCTACCGTATTATAGCGATTGGTAGGGATAATAATATCTGCAAATTCTTTGGTAGGTTCTATAAACTGGTTATGCATAGGTTTTAGCGTAGTTTGGTAACGCCAAAGTACTTCTTCTAAATCACGGCCGCGATCTGCGATATCTCTTTTAAGACGACGTATTAAACGCTCATCGCTATCGGCATGCACATAGATCTTGATATCGAACATATCACGAATATCGGCATGGGCAAGAATAAGAATCCCTTCTACGATCACTACTTTACGGGGGTGAACTTCGATAAATTCTCCCGTCCTGTTATGTTCTTTAAAAGAATATACCGGCTGCATCACATTTTTACCGGCTTTTAAGTCTTTTAGGTGAGCGACCAATAGCTCGAAATCTATAGATTTTGGATGGTCAAAATTTATTTTTTTACGTTCTTCGAAGCTAAGATGACTGGTATCCATATAATAGGAATCCTGAGATATCACATCTACTTCTTCATTTTTTAATTCGTCGATTATCTGATTTACAACGGTAGTCTTACCACTACCGGTACCTCCGGCAATTCCAATTATAAGCATCTAAAAAAATTTGGGGCAAATTTAATTATTTGCCCCAAAAAATAAATGTTATTCAGGTTTTTCTACTGCGGCAACTTCTTCTTCGGTTACCATATCATCAATTTTATTGCTCCAGGAGTTCATTACATAATTAAGTGCATCTGCAACTTCCTGATCGCTTAAGCCCATAGGAGTCATGACGTTATCGTATTCTTTACCGTTTACGGTAATAGGCCCCTGCATACCATATTTTACACCACGAATACTTTCTGTGCGTTTTTCTTTTAACCAGTTAGACCCGTCTAATGGAGGGTAAGTTCCCGGGATTCCTTGTCCTGTGGGTAGGTGACAGGTCACGCAAAGTTGGGAGTATATTTTTTTTCCTCTGGCGATACTTTCGTCTAAAGGTGTTTTTTGAGCTGAACCGTTATCTGCCGGGATGGTATAGGTTTCTTCCTCTTCAGTAGTTTCCTGTTTTTTGTCTGACTTACAGGCCATCGCTCCCAGAATCACGGCAATACTTAATAACTTTTTCATTTTTGATCGTTTGTGTTTAATTCTAATTTATGCTGTTTTTTTTACTAATTTCAATACGCCTTTTCCTTCTACGCCAAGATAGATATTTCCATCGGGTCCTTCAACAACTTCTCGTAATCTTCCTACTTTTTCAACCAATTTCTCTCGTTTAGTAATTTTCTTTCCGTCTAAAATCAAAAGTTCCAGATACTGAAATTTAAGGGAGCCTGCTAATAAGTTTCCTTTTAGGTCGGGATATTTTTCGGAAGTAACATAAGCAAATCCGCTTGGAGCGATTGAAGGTAACCAGTAAAAGATAGGATCTTCGAATTCTGGCCTGCTACGCTCTTCGGTAATAGGAGTTCCGTCATAATTTTCACCATAGGTTACTACCGGCCATCCATAATTTGCTCCGGCTTTTACTACATTTATTTCATCTCCGCCTTGTGGGCCATGTTCATGAACCCAAATTTCACCGGTTTCAGGATTTAAGATCATTCCCTGTGGATTGCGATGTCCATAAGAATAAATAGCTTCTTTGGCATTTTCCTTTCCTACAAAGGGATTGTCCTGCGGAATACTTCCGTCATCATTTAAGCGATAAACTTTACCATTATCTCTTGTGATATCCTGTGGATTTTCATCACGAGCACCACGTTCTCCGGCTGAGAAGTAAAGGTATCCCTCTTTATCGAAAGCTATCCTGGATCCAAAATGTTGTCCTTTAGTGGTGTTTGGCCCGGCTTTATAGAGTACTTCTATGTTGGTAAGTTGGCTACCATTGATTTTTGCTCTGGCTATTGCGGTATTTCCCCCTTCGCCTTCGCCTTCAGAGGAGGCATAGGTAAAATAAATCCATCCATTGTTAGCATAATCTGGATGAACGGCAATATCTAATAGTCCGCCCTGTCCACGCACATAGACTTCAGGAACATTAGAAAGTTTTTGTTTTTTGCCGTCTTTAAAATGGTAAATTTCGCCAGATTTATCGGTAATCAGCATGCTTTGATCTGGTAAGAAATCGATACCCCAGGGGATAGGAATTCCTTCTACGACTACTTCAGTGGTATAAGTATCATTGGTTTCGGCCGGGATAGGTTCTGGTACCTCCTGTTTGGAAAGCTCTGGAGATTCATCGGTATCCTGAGCATCTGCAGTACCCGTTTTTTTATCGTTTTGGCCACAGGAAATCAGCAGCAGCGCCATTCCCAGAGTAGTGAAAAGTTTTTTCATAGTTAGGTGTTATGAGATTGGTTGTAATTTAATGGATTAAAAACTATTTATCGAACTAATATATAAAAAATCTGAACTTTCCATTGTAGTGGAAAAAGAATTATTATATTTGCACCCGCAATCGCAAATAATGATTGTGTAACGGGGTGTAGCGTAGCCCGGTCATCGCGCCTGCTTTGGGAGCAGGAGGTCGCAGGTTCGAATCCTGCCACCCCGACCAAGACAATCCAATCACGAAAGTGGTTGGATTTTTTTGTTTTATAGCGACAAATCGAAGGATTTGGGAGCTATCAAAAGAAAAAAAGGCACCAGGCGTAGCCTGGATTGGATAGTGTTGAGTAACAATCCTATTTTCAGGATCACCGCTAAGGTAATCCTGCCACCCCGACTTTTTAAACTACCAAATTTTGGTTAATTAAGGGTAATTATATGGTTTTTATGTAGTTACCCTTTTTTAATGCATTAAATTCTATCAAACTTCACCAGCTATAATGTGAGTTATTCGTGAGTTTTGGTCTTTTTCGTGAGTTAATCGTGAGCTTATTTTTTGTATCTTGATTAACCCCATGACCCTTAGTACATATTGATCGTTTTGGCTTTCAACCCTTAATTATTGTTTCATTTAAAAAACAAAACGATGCGTACCACTCAAACATTTATGATTTCTTTTTTCATCCGCAAGAAAAAAAACAAGCCGGAAGATGCCCTCCTTTATGCCCGAATATCAGTTAACGGCATTTATATTGAAATGAGCCTAAAACGTAGCTTGGAAGTGAGCCGTTGGAACCAGTCAGCCTGCAAGCTAAATGGCAGCAGTATGGAAAGCCAGCAACTTAATAAAAAGATAGACGATACTAAGGCACTTTTATATAAAGCTTATGACAGCCTGCAAAAGGAAGATCAGGTGATCACTGCCAGTGCAGTAAAGTCACGTTATCTGGGCATTGATAAAAAGCACTACACCTTAACGCAATTACTGGACTACCACTCCACAAAGATGAAAGGTATTTTAAAGTACGGGACTCTAAAAAACTATACGACAAAAGAAACCTATCTAAAGAATTACCTTAGTACCTGGCCTTATAGGAAAATTTGCTTTCAACTTTATGAGTATAGTAGCATATGGAAGCGTGATGATGACCTATTTTGGTGTGAATTTTTATTTAGTTGGTCTTCACAGCTATGCTTAATCGGGTTCTGCTGCCATTACTCCTGACTACGTCAAATATATTGTCCTTGGATTATTGTTACTTGGTGGGGTTGGTTATTGGAGATATCGCTGAATTTATAAAAAATCAGCATGAAATATTCCTATTATTTAGGATAAACAAAGCTTTCCAGCACATAGCTCTTATCTGACAAAATTTATTGGTCGTTACAAATATATAATTAATGGTAATTCAGGTCTCAAATCAAATGTTCTTTTCTGAATATTTTTATCAAAATATAGTTCCATTAAATACTCTGTTCCATTTTTTACAGTCAGGTTTGGAATTTTGTTAACCGTTTTAATCGTTTCTGTTTCTAAATTTAAATCAGTTGATGTTATTACAATATTTGTGATTTTTTTTGCTCCATTTGGATGCTTATAAAATTCTCTTGCAAATGCATACTCATCTGGAATATTGTTAAGTTCAGATATAGTTTCGAACGTGTCCGATTCAATTTCTGGATAAACTATGAAAATCGAAGGTTCTTGAAGAAACTTTTTTGAATTTTTAGCTGAGTATATGCTTGCATTCTTGCCCATCCAATCTTGATGATATTTCACACTTTCGAATGGAATTTTATCTATATCATAATCTTTTAATCTCAGAGCAATACTAAAAGGTAAAGCACCATTTTTTTTAAAGTTTGCTCTTTCTGTAAAATCTAAATCTTTGTTTTTCCTTACATTTTTTTCTAATTCGTTTTGATTATATACAAAAATTAGTTCGAGGTAAGTATTTAAAAAATTGAAATATCTTCCTGCTGTTCCTTGTCCTTCGTGAACTTCAGAAAGGGAATCTGGAACAGAAGTGAACCCAATATCTTCTAGTTGTTCTTTGACCATTTTAGGATCTTCAACCCAAATATTAAAATGGTCAATCAGTAAATCAGATGAAATATTTTTATTGCTTTTATCAGTTCTGCTTTCTTTAGTAGTATTCTTGCAAAACGATAAGCTAATGATTACGATCGAAATGATAATATAATTGCGTATTTTCATTTAAAATATTTAAGAATGGGGTCAATTATCTTAAGGTGTGGGCGTAGTATATGGAGTTTTTAATCTTACCTTTTTAAAAAACTAAGCCAAAAAAAATAGGCGTTTATGAAATATCCGAATTTATCAGTTAGAAACCAATCGGCTATTCTTATAAACTTTATGAATTGTTCCTTTATTCAATTGTGTTTTCGCTTGTTCAATATGTCTTTGATTATGGTAAATTAAAACTCTAAATGTATTTCCTAACTTTAATTTTAGCAGTTTTGAGATGCTGATCGCTGTTTTGGTTTTGTTTAAATTGATTTTTCTTGATTTGTTTAAAAGTTCCAGAATTTGCTTTTGTTGTTCTAAAAATCTTTTTAAAGTTCTCTTATTCAACTTACGACCATTTGGATTTTTATCCTTGAATGTTTTTATTTTTCTCATTTTCTTTGAAGGTAACATACTTTTAGCAAAATAATTACCTAAGACTCCGGATTTGAAGAGTTGATCTGGGTCTGTCTTGCTTTGTTCGATTTTCTGCTCTATTTCGGGAATATAAAATTCGCCATATAGATTAAGGTGCTCAATGCATTCAAGAATGCTCCAAGTCACTTGGTTTTTCTTTTTGTTGAGTTCTTTTTCAGTTAACTGGCTCAATTGTTCAACTTGATTGATATTCTGTCGTGTTCGCTCAATTAAATCCAATATTAAAGATTCTGTTTTTATTTTCATATCTGAATTTTCTACAAATTTGGAAATAACAAGATGATCTAAAATTGATTGGAATCAAGATTTTTTAATTCTCGAAAGCGTTTCAGGTTTCATTCTTAAATATGAAGCAATATATTTATTTGGTATTTCTTGAAATAATTGCGGACTTCTGCCTAAAACACGTTTATATCTTTCTACTGGCGATGTGGTTAAAATATCACGTTCTCGTTCCATGTGTTTGTAAACAAGTTCATTGACTATTTCCAGCCATATTTTTATATATTTTTTTGAACTCCATATGAAATTATTAAAACTGTTTTTGGAAATAACTTTTAATTCAGTCTTTTTAATTGCTTGGATATACAAATCTGAAGGCTCATTTTTTATATACGAGTCAAGAGCTGCAATTATATTATTTCTATATCCAAATCTTATCGTATGTTCTTCAAATTCATCAATAATAAAAATTCGTAAACTTCCTTTAACTATAAAATAAAGATTAGTATCTATACTACCTCGAACTTTTAAATATTCCTTTCTGGTCAAATTCAATTCTTTTTCCCATAAATTTTGACATTCAATTTCTTCTACTAACTTTTCAATTGGATTCATTTTTTTTGTTTGAAGGTGATTATTGTTTTATAGTTTATAAATATTCCTTGCATAGAATAATATATCATATATAATATCTAGACTTAATTGAGTATTTATGAATAATTATTAATTTTAACAATTATATTTTTAATATAATAGTATGTAACCGTAATTTTATAGTATTCTTAACCTAAATATTTCATATTATGATTAGCAAAAAATTACTTTTAACAGGGGTAACCGTGTTAATGGTTCTTTTGAGCTCGTGCTCAAAAGAACCATTAACGAACTCAAATTCCAAGTCAACTTTGGAAAATGAACTTACGTATTTAAAGGCTACTGTTCCTATAGAAAGTTATGCCTTAGATTGGGAGAATGTAGATGAAGTCCCTTCCCCTGACGGAGATATACGTTTGCCGTGGCAGGCAGCATCATCGGTAGGTATAAACAATAATATCCTACATGATTACTCCAGTGAGGATGGTTGGGAACTGATTTATAGCACATTTGATGAAAACTCTACAGCAGATCATCTTTTCTTTACATTATATAACAAATATAGAGGTGTAATTAGAACTTATTTTTACACAGATCCTACTTCTGAGATTTCTTCGAGTTATGTAACTTCAACAATAAACCTTCTTGGTTCTCAAAGTTTCAATTCCCCAATATTGAATTTTGCAGATCAAACCGTAATTGATGTTAATTCATACTCTTCTTCCGCTTCTATGGTACAACCATTTCAATTTTCTAGAGCAACTTGGTATGCGTTTGAATACGAATTAGCGTATGATGAAAATATAGATTTGCTGAGTTTTTCTGAATTATCTCAACAATGGAAACTAGGATCTGTAAATATTTCTTCAGTTGATTTGAATGGTTCTTCTAAGGGAGAGATCAATGGAACAATAAAATCTGATAATAAAGATTTTAGCTCTAATGGAAATGTATCATCTGGAGATTCAAGTAATATGAGTTCAAATTTTTCTGGAGATGAAAATCAAGATAAAGGCTCCAATATATGGAAAGATCTAGGTGGAGCAGTTAAAGATGGTATTTTAGGAGCAATAAAAGGTGGGGTACAAGGAGCTGCAACAAATTTATTAAGTGGAATTTTTGGCGGACAAACCGAAACGACTACTGAATATGTAAAATTAGACATTAAAACAGATATAGCGATGAGTGGAACTATAGAAAGTAGTCATGGCGCTGGTGGACCTAATATTCCATTCCCTGGATATGGTGCTTCAAGTTCTGGAGTAGCTTATGATGAAGCCCCTGGTGTATTTTATCTTCAAAATAGACCAGAAATTGATCATGTTAAGAGATTTCGGACTTTAATTCATAGTAATAATCCAGGAGGACCGGGAGGACCAGGAGGTTTTGATGGCGGAATAGGAGGAGGAATTGGCTTCGGCAATATTGAAGAAATTCATACAAATAATTATTCAATAGACGAAAATTCAATTAATGTAATATGGAATCCTGATCTCTTAGCTATTGCTGATATTGAAGATTTTAATACAGAAATTGTTTCAATTTATCCTGAAATTGAAGGCACAAATATTAGAGTTAGTGGTAAAGAAGAGCAAATTGGAGATTTTGAAGCATTAACTGGACAACATTTGTATACTGGTTCAAATTCAACCTTAGTTAATTCGGGCGAAATTGCAAGTGTACCTGACGATTTAGAAATTGTTGGAGTTAGAATTTCTTTTAAGGTCGTACCTAAAAATGGAGATTCTCCTGTATTTATCGTGAAGACTTTTAAATCTGATATAGATTTTTCTTATACTCAAGAAACAGAGAATATCTAATAGTAAGGATTCAATTTCTATACTTAAAATTAATAAAATTTACCATCAGTTTTTACATTAAGCTGATGGTAATTTTTAACATCGAAATTGATTGAGGTATTTACTCTAATATCCATGAAATCTTCTCCCAAGACTACCTAAAAGAACAAGTCCTGAAACTTTTTATTCATAATGTTCTTCCGGCCTCAAATATACTATTAAGATTAAGCTCTGATATTCAGTAAATACCCAAAAGTGTTGAATAATTTTTTAGGTATTTAATATATTAAACTTTCAATTTTTTCACTTCAACAACATTCAGAATCTTATTTTTAATAGTTGGTTAGTGTCTTGCCTTCTATATGCCGGATGCAATAAAATGATAATGAACAGCCTTGTTATACCTTCTTGAAAATTCTTTCTTGATTTGACATATAGTTATTTTAAAAATATCCAGAAAGTTCAATTGCCTTCAATTTCTCACCACGTTCAACTCAAAACGCTTCGAAAAAATGGTCTTGAACATATGCCAAAAGCAAATAAAAATACTAGTGGATTAGAGTGGAAAATTTGCTTTTGCCTTACGTTCGCTTGAGTACCATTTCGGTAAAATTGATCGATCTACATTTCAATGCTATAAGCTTACTTTGAATTTTTGAGCCTTAGCTTTTTGATTTCAAAAAGCTAATGTGACGGCTCTAGAAGTAAATAAATATATCTATAGCTCATTTCATTTGATCTTTGGTACCGCTTCAATAGAATTAAAAAGGCAAAGGCTCTGGATAAAAAAGTAAATGATATAAACAAATTTGTTTACATTTGTGTTATGTCCAATTTACTCAATTATAAAGGTATTCATCCTGGTCTTGTTTTAGATCGGGAACTAAAACGTAGATCGTTAAAGCAACGTCCTTTTGCGTTGAGTATTGGAGAGCATCCGCAAACATTAAATGCGATCACCAAAGGAAAGCGTAATTTAACCACAGCTTTAGCCCTTAAGATCGAGGAAAGCTTGAATTTAGAAGAAGGGGTATTGTCTTTATTGCAGACGTACTATAATATTCGCCAGGAAAAAGAGAAAAGGATACAGCAAACGCCTCAGCTTTCCCTATTTCGAAAATCCCTGTTTTGGGATACCGACTTTAATAAATTGAACTGGAAACAACAATACAAGGCGATCATAAAACGAATTTTTGAGCGTGGTAACGAAAAGGAAAAAAATGAACTCATTCGTTTTTATGGGAAAAAGAAAGTACAGGAAGTATTAGGGCAAACCAGCCCAGATCCTTACAAGATATCTACATCACTATAGCCATGCTATATTACCATACCGTCAACGAAATACTTCATCAGAGTTTATTACAACTCATGGAAGCGGAAATTTTTAAAGATTTTCGTCTGGTTGGTGGTACAGCGCTTAGTTTACAAATAGGTCATCGGATATCTGTAGATATTGATTTATTCAGTGATGCCGAATACGGTACTATTGATTTTGATGCCATCACAGATTATTTACAACAGAACTTCAATTATGTAGATTTTTTATCTGTTCCACCTGCACTGGGTAGATCTTATATCATTGGCAGAGATGCGGATAATGCTATAAAATTGGATGTGTTCTATACCGATCCATTTATAACACCACCACTAGTTGAAGATGGTATACGAATGGCAAGCATTGAAGAAATCATTGCTATGAAAATAGATGTGGTACAACGTGGAGGGCGTAAAAAAGACTTTTGGGATTTACATGCCCTTTTCGAAGACTATACGTTAGATCAAATGCTTCAACTCCATGAAAAACGTTATCCATATACTCACGAAAAAGAAACCATACTACAGAATTTCATAATGTTCCAGAATGCAGACGATGATTTTGATCCCATTTGTTTAAAGGATAAATATTGGGAATTTATCAAGGATGATCTTAAAACACTAATTAGAGATTATAAAAAGTAATGAGCTATTTTTTTGACACTAATTAGAGATTTTTTTGAAATATAACAGTCTTAATACTACCTATATCCCTTAAGCCTCTCTTTTTTTCGTTACGACCGTGCGGCGCAACCAAGATTGTGTCTACAGACAAACATCTTGAATTAGTCTTTAAACTGGTTAATTTAAAAATATAGCATCTAAAGAGCTTCTGGTACAAAATTATCCCAAAATTCAGGACTATAATCAATTCTATCTAGCGCCGTATTACTTTCCTGACCATAATATTCATATTTAATTACTTCTGGATTGTTTAACTCATAATCAAATAGATAAGAATCAGCAACAAATGTTTTATAATCTATATTACCGTTTTTAAGATAATTCTCCGAATAGGACTTATAATAGAAATGGCTTGCATAATATTTCAAATCCTCCAATTTGGAAAAATAACAGACATTTTCTTCTTTCAGAATGGTTTGTTTTACGTTATCATAGCCTGCGTAACCACCTAGATGTTTTTCTATTTCTTCCTTATCTAAAATTGTTTCCCAATTCTCTATAATTTTAATAATAGCGAAATCATTCTTGTTTATATATACCAGACCAGAATATTCTGTAGGGTATCCTCTGTTTGTATAATTCCAATTATTTCTTTCCGTCTTAAACCCTATTATATACATATTTGAATGTTCAGGATTTGTGGAGTAAATAAATTCCAATTCAAATTTTTTATATTTCCTTTTATGAAGAATATTGGAATACCGAATAGCATTTTCTCGAAATTTGAATAATTGAGAGGTGTATTTATAGGTTCCTGGTACATTATTCGTTTTCCAATGTATTTGCTCTACTCTTTTTGTACTGATATAATCCTTGAAGTACCCGAAATCATAATTATCCGTAATAAGTTCTAAACTAATGTCTGTCTTATCGTTTGTGTTTATTTTGATATCACTATACCTTTTAAAGTTAAAGGGATTTTCGGAGAAATTCTTTTTCTTATTCTTTACCGCTTTCTTCAATACCGATAATGGAGTAAGATTTCCATAAATGATTACTTCTGCTAAATTCTCAGTATTCCTGTTGATATAGTTTATCCCATTTAGTTCACGAAGAGGAATCTCTGTATCTTCATACCCCATGGAAGAAATACTGGCTACAGCGTTTTCATATATATTTTTTTTTACCGTAAGTTCAAAGGATCCGTCTTCATCTGAAATACGGTATATCTCCAGATCTTTTAAAATGATATTGGTAAATGCCAAAGGTTCGCCTGAAATACTATCAATAAGCTTCCCCTTTAGGCTTATTTCACTTCCATCTATAGATACATTATCAGATTCCAATTTTTTTCGTTTGGCCGCTATGGTATCGGATGGGATTGATTCGTTCTGTTTAGCTTTAGATCCAGCGTGTTTTAAAAATATATATCCATCATGTAATTCACTTAGGTTAACTTCATAAAACTTGGAAAAATGTAATAGACGGGTTTTGAATGGCCTTTTCATTAATTCTTGATTAGAACTTACAAAAAGATAGGGAGCATTCTTCTCACTTAAGATGGCTTCAAATGAATCTTCCTCTATTGGAGTAGGTTCCCATTGCCCCATATAATATAAAGAATCATTGGCATGAATGGTACCTAAGCTATAAACCTTCTCCTTTAATTTTTCTTTGATGTAATTTCCAGCTGATATGAACTCCTTTGCAATAGGACGTTTGATACCTGAATTATTATTCATAATATGAATATTATCAGCCCATACAATAACTTTTTCCATACCAAATCGCTTTATATGGGACAGAAAATTATCTGCCATCTGACGATCTCTTAAGTTGTGCTCTTTAGTGATAAAGTCTTCTGTTAAAATTGGTTCAGAATTTTTATGAGCATCCTTTGCAGAAGTTAATAAGCCTTTCGAAAATTGCAACCAATAATGATTAAGATCGTTATCTGGTAGCATTTTAATTTGTTTTATTAGGGAACTTAATTCTTTAGCAAAAGTGCTAAAACTAATATCTGATGCATCATATTTTAGATTCTCCAAGATACCATCCATTGCAATTCCCATATCATCTTCGTCTAGTTTTAAATCGATGTCATGAAGTTCGCAAAACTCAAAGAATTCATCAATGAAATTAGCCGTATCTAGCACTTGTGGATCCAGGCCGAAAACCTGTATTCCGTTTTCTTTAATGTAATCTATTAAAACTTGGAATTCTTCATTCCTCGCCCAAATTCCCCAAATTGCATTTTTAAATTGAGAAGGATCAAATCCTGTTTGATTCATTTTCCAAATATCATACATTGAAGATTCCATAGCTATAGTATTATACCCCATTTCTTCATGCAAGAATTTTATAACTCTGATTTTCATTGCGAAAATGTCTGAATACATATGTGTTTGCTCTCCCAAAAGAACATAAGATTTGTCTTTTAATTCGTTCTTTAAAAACATTAAATCTTCCTGGCTCTCTTCATGGATACCAGAAATAATAGCTGTCTCTATACCTTGGGAAAAACCAAATTGAAGAGTAAAGAAAAACATCAGCGGAATTACCGGATGAATCACTTTTTTCAAAAAAAATAGATTTACGTTCATGGATATAATAAATGAGGTTTTTATAAATTTCCATTATATGGACGAACGCAAACCTAGAATAAAAAATAGCTATATAGAGGTAAGGTAAGAGGTTAGCACTCGGCTTTTATAAATTACGACCTGATTCTTCTAGCTTTTGAATGAAGACGGAAGGGTATATGGATGTCTTTTTATAAAATGACTTGGAAAATGATTCTGCACTTTTAAAACCTACTTCCTGAGCTATTGCAGCAATTGTGTATTTCCTAATATGAATATTCTTTTTCAGTAGTTCAATTGCATATTCAATTCTTAGATCTTTTAGGTAATTGGAAAAATTCTTCTGCTTTTTGGCATTTACGATCTTAGAAAGGTATAGAGAGTTGGTCGAAAACTCATCAGCGAGATCATTTAATTTTAGATTTTTATTTAAAAAACCAAGATTATTTTCAAACTTCTTCAGTTTGTTCAAAATATCAACTATAATATTTTCAGAGATTCCTTTAAGTTCGTTTTTATTATCAATGTTCAGATCTTCCTTTAAAGCTAAAATAGAAGCATCTTTTTGTTTTTTGTAGATTAATTCTTGTAATCTCTTATGGATTTTTCTTTTTCTCAAATATTGGCGAATGGCTACATAAACTGTTATTGCTAACGTAATGACTAACGTAATGATAGAGATAAGAATTAGATAATAAATAGAGTCATTCTTATTTTTAATCTGATTTGATAATGCAATCTTTTCATTTTTAAGTTGTGGAATATCATAGTCCTGTAATACTTTGATATTCATATAGTAGTTGTTTGAATTTATAAGACTATCAGCAAGGATTAACTTATCCATAAAGACAATTTGTTTTTCAAGAGCTTCTCTATCTTTATAGTAATCGATTAAAAAATTGTAGGCATTTGTTATCTCTGGAAAAATATCCCTCGAACTTGAATAGATACTATCCATTTGAAGAAAGTAAGATGTTGCTTTTTCAACATTCCCTGTTTTTTTGCTAATTAAACCTTTATAATAATAGCTTATGGCCAACTCAGATGAATCAAGAAAAGGCTCAGATTTATTTAAACTATCTATGGCAGCTTTATACTTTTCAAGATAGAAGTGATTAATACCTGAAGAATACACAAAATCATAATAGAACGAAGTATCATGTAAGTTTAAGCTTTCCTCAATACCCTTGCGTATATAATAAGCGGAAGAATCATAATCTTGATTTCTTTTATAAGAAACGTTTAAATTATATAGTGTGTTAAAATAATGTTCTTTAAACTCTTTTTTATAGTGCTTTTGCTGCTGAATTAAATTTAGCTGAGATTTATATAAATTTAGTGCTTCCTCATGCTGTCCCCATCTATTTTTTAACGCCGTAATTCCTTCTCCATTTTCAATAATTTGGGTTACATTATTGTGATTTTTGGCAAGATCATAAGCAATAATATAATTATCTAATGCAATTTTATAATGACCTGTTTGATAATTCCAATAAGCTTTGAGCGAGTATCCTACCGCAGGAAAATCTTGATGCTTTAAATTTTTGGTATAAGCGATTATACTATCTGCATAAGCAATATTAATTTCTGGCTCATATAAACGTGCTTTAAAATCAAATCCTTTGGCAATTAATAGTGAATCGTTTTTATTTTTAGCCTTATTTAAGTAAGTATCAGCATACACTTCTGCCCTGAAATCCGGGTAAGTATCCCAAAAATCTGATTCCAATTCGGTAAAAGATCTTTGATATAGAATTTCCTTATTTAATTCGTTTTGAGAATAAATAATAGATGTAACTAGGTAGAAATAGATGAAGATAATATTCTTCATTAATATGAATTTTCGACAAAACTAAACATTGTATTTTAGATATGCTTGATTAACTTTTATCAAGATATCAGTCCCGTAATATTTTTCATAGCAGTAAATTTTAGAGGTGATAATGAGGATTTCCGTAATTTGGATTAACGCAAATTCGATAACTTTGGGAGGATGCAAGTTGGTAAGCATAGATCAAGAGGTTTTAAAATGAAACTTTAGTGATGGGTGATGAGGATTTAAGTTTTAAAAGGAAGCGACTGTAGCGAATCAAAATGACTAGTAAATTGCCTTTAGGCGATGTGGTATTTATTAGAAAATTATTCTTAATTTTTAGATAACCCTCGGAATAGGTAATCTCGATTATCGATTAAAAAACAAGTAGAAACTTGTTTTTTACTGCAAAGAGTGAGGAGTGCAACTTTTAAAAAGAATGTTTATCTTTGAGATTATGAGCACAGTAACAAAAACCAGTCATATCGGTAGAAAAATCAGCCGAATCAGAGAACTTCGAGGAATGAAGCAAGAAGCCCTTGCCGCAGAATTAGGGATCAGTCAACAAAGTGTATCCAGTTTAGAACAAAGCGAGCATATTGAGGATGAAAAGTTGGAGAAAGTAGCTAAGGTGTTAGGAGTGAGCAAAGAAGCTATTGAGAATTTTTCGGAAGAGGCTATATTTAATAATATTCAAAACAATTACGAAGGTTCTACTATTAATGCAGGCCCTACAGTTCATCATCAATGTACGTTTAATCCTTTAGACAAACTAGTTGAGGCATACGACGAAAATAAAAAACTTTATGAAAGATTGCTTCAAGCTGAAAAAGAGAAAGTGGCTTATTTGGAGAAACTGTTAGATAAAAAATAGTGAAGAAGAAAATACTCAGAAATTGAATAAAGTGTCGATAATCGGGTAAATCGGCACTTTGTTTATTTATAAAACAAGTTGGCAAGCATTTAATATCAAATTATGCAAAAAAAAATAGAATATATTATCATAGTATCATCGACAATTCTATTTTTTATTGGTTGTGGGAAAAATTTGTCAGATAACGTTCAAAATTTTCCAATTATAATTGATACGCTACAAAATAATGAAAATCAATATAATACAAATGATTTTGGTGTTTCAAGTAGCACTATATTATATATTGGTAGCGAAACGGACTCGATTGAAGTAGACCATAGTATTAAAGATTTAATAAAACCACCGCCGCCTCCAACACCGCCTACATCTTATAAACAAAATGATAGAAATTTTAAGGAGGACTCACTTAAAAACGAGGAAATATGGAATAAGTATTCTCAAAATGTAAAAAAAAGAAGAGAGACATCATATTTCGTATTAAGTGAAAGAGTTGCTGATAAAAAAGGCTTTTTCGATACTATTGATATAGAGATTATTGTTGATACAACACAGAAATTAAAACATGATGTATCAAAATATCAATGGGATGATTATTATGAAGGTTATCCTATTCTGATAAAAAACGCTTCTTCTGATACAATTGTTATAGGATATGAAAGTTATATTCCAATAATTTTGCAAGCTAAAGATGAAAATAATAATTGGAATCCAATTGAAAAAATATATATTTTTAGTTGTGGTAATGGATTGAGTTCAGTTCTATTGCCACCAAATGAAATTGTTTTGAGTTCAAAACCTATTTATCAGGGAGATTTTAAAACAACTCTTAGAGTTGAAATTGGCGGAAATTATTCAAATGAGTATTCGGGAAAAATAAATCTAGACCAATTTAAAAAACCGAACTATTAAAAGTCTTGCCAACAAAGAACTAAGCTAACTTCCAAGCATTTTATCCTAATCTTGACGCATAATTTTCATCGTATGGTAAACCTGATTTTGCTATCGCAAATGCCTGTTTAAGTAAAATATTACAAATAGCAATAAGTGCAACTTGTACAGCGCAAAAGAAAAAACGAATTGTTTAGTTTTATCTGCTCTTGATAATAGTCTAATGACAATAGTTGAAATGTAAAATTTTCTTTTTCCGTGATGTTTAATAACCCATCTTTTTTCTTTGACCGGGTATTTTGATAACTAAATAGAAAATAATAATCAAAAAAATCTTTATATTAATAGCTAAATAAGCTTTCAACAATACTGGTAACTGCGAGACGATCTTTTCAATATCTAAGGACTGTAAATTTTTCATAGCAGTAAATTTTAGAGTTGTTAGTGAGGATTTCCGTAATTTGGGTTAACGTAAATTCTATAACTTTGGGGGGATGCAAGTTGGTAAGCATAGATCAAAAGGTTTTAAAATGAAACTTTAGTGATGGGTGATTAGCATTCAAGTTTTAAAAGGAAGCGACTGTAGCGAATTAAAATGACTAGTAAATTACCTTTAGACGATTTATTAGAAAATTATTTTTAATTTTTAGATAACCCTTGGAATAGGTAATCTCGATTATCGAGTAAAAAACAAGGAGAATCTTGTTTTTTACTGCAAAGAGTGATGAGCGCAACTTTTAAAAAGAATGTTTATCTTTGAGATTATGAGCACAGCAACAAAAACCAGTCATATCGGTAGAAAGATCAGCCGAATTAGAGAACTTCGAGGAATGAAGCAGGAAGCCCTTGCCGCAGAATTAGGCATTAGCCAAAAGCGTATCCAGCTTAGAACAAAGTGAGCATATTGAAGATGAAAAGCTTGAAAAAGTAGCAAAAGTGTTAGGAGTGAGTAAAGAGGCTATTGAAAATTTTTCTGAAGACAATATTTTGAATATAATTTCGAATACATTTAATAGTAATGATACATCAACTTTGAATGCTATTAATTTACAGCCAACTTTTAATCCTGTAGATAAAGTAGTTGAGCTATACGAAAGATTGTTACAAGCTGAAAAAGAGAAAGTGGCTTATTTAGAGAAATTACTGGATAAGAAATAGTGAAAAAGAAAATATTTAAGATTTGAAAAAAGTGTCGATAACCGGATTAATGTTCGGATAAATCGGCACTTTTTTTATTTATAGAACAAAGTTGATGGCAATGCAAAAACAATTGAATTACAATGGATAAAGAATTAGAAGGTTATGTTATATATTGTAAAGATTTAAATAAAGAAATACCATTAGGCGTTGTTTCCAATAATTATGATTGTCAAGCTATCTCTAAATACATTCCTTCTCGTTTAAAAAATTTCTTAGTAGAAATAGAGGATAAAAGATTTTATGACCATAAAGGTGTTGATATTAGAGGGGTATCTAGAGCTATTTTTGAGAATTTAAAAGAAGGAAAAATAGTTCAGGGGGGCAGTACTATAAGTCAACAGCTTGCCAGAAATATAATACGTGATAATAAAAAAAACTTCAAAAGAAAATTTAGAGAAACTTATAAAGCATTTCAGATTGAAAAATTGTTTTCAAAAAATGAAATATTAGATTTATATTTTAACAACATCTATTTTGGTAAAAATATATGGGGTTTAAGAACAGCAGGTTTATATTATTTTAACAAAGAAGTAGATAAACTAAGTCAGTCTGAATTAATTTATTTATTGACAATTTTGCGTGGTCCAAATTATTACACAAAAAATTCAAAAATCTTCTCAAAAAGATATAATCTTATAAACGGCATTTTGTTTGAAAAAAAGCTAATTTCTAAAAGTCGTTATCAAAAAAATATCAAATCAAAACTAACTATTTCAGAAACTCCACTTTCTAATTTTAATGAACATTCAATTAATTTTATAACGAAATACGTGGATGATAAGAGAAAAAAAATTATATCCACAATTGATCTTAAAACTCAAAAATTAGCTCAAGAATTCGTAAAAGAATCGAAATATCCCGTTTCAATTATCGCTCTCAAAAAAGGAAAAGTTATAGGTTTTGCTAGTAGTTACGGAACCGATTATCCTTTTATTTCAAAATCAAATGTAGGCTCAACCTTAAAACCATTTATTTACTGTAACCTTAGAGAGAATGGAGTTTTAAAAACTGAAAAATTTGATTCTTTCAAAAATACTTTGGATTGGAAAGTTCGAGAGGTCAAATATTACAAACCACAACTTACAATCAAAGAAGCATTATTATATTCAAATAATAATGCGTTTCTAAATGCCACTGGTAAAGTTGGTATTGATTCCAACTTAGAATTTTTATCAAATATTTTGGATAAACCCAAATCTGATTTTTTTCCTTCAAGTATTTTAGGTGCTACGAGAAATGGAATATCTTTATACGATTTAGCACTAGCATACTCAACATTTTTCAATCCAGATAGTTTAACGGAAAATAAAACAGAATGCCTTTCAATACTTAATGAAATTTTTTATAGCAAATTAGGTCTTAGAGTTGACAATGCTTTTCTTAAAACTGGGACAACTAATGAAAACAAAGAAAGATATGCTATTTTAGGAAATGCTGATTTGGTTTATGCCGTATTGAGAAATGAGAATAAAATAAATGATTCATCAAAAGAAGGAAGTTTTATGAAACAAATATCAAGAAAAGTATTATCAATGTTCCAAAACAATAAAAACTTCGTATGGATCTAATTCAAATTTTAAAAGATGCAAACCCTAATATAATAATATTTCTGTTGACAACACTTGTTGCTTTTATATCTTGGCTTATTAAAGGTCTCGTCGAAAAACCACTGACGGAATCTAAAAATACATTTGTAAGATATTTCGATAAAAGAATTGAGATATTAACTGAAATAAAAACTAGACTAAACTTTATTGCCTATTTTCCGAAAGGCGAGGATAATCTTAACTATAAAGAACAACTACAAACAATATTACTCTCAGACGGTAAAGCTGCATATTTAAGTAAAGAAATTTATGATGATGTTCTTAGAATATCAATTGATGAAGAAACAGATGAAAACTTGCTTCTCAAAACTATAGAAAAACTTGATGAAGAACTGTACCTAAAGATTTCAAAAATTCAAGAGGAGATTGAATTTTACAGAAGTTTTTCAAATTATAGTCCTTTTAGGCGTTTTATTGGAATCACAGTTCTTTCATTACAATATATAATTGCGTTAACGTTAATTTTTATTATTTTAATGTATGCGGCTATATCTTTCATTGAAAGCGGTTTATGGTTTCGAATTGGAATAATATTAGTATCAATAATAATTATCTATTTGGCTGAAAAATGGTTGAAAAGTTAAAGCAAAGCTACCAACACCGTAACAACAATTGGGGCTTTGTGTCCTGCGGACACAACCGCGCAAGCATAAAGTCGGTAATTTTAGCTATCTTAGTTTTTTGCCAATCCGCAACTGATTGTTATATAAGACAGTTGTGCGCAAGCAAAAACATAGGACAAATTAATGATGAACGTTTTGTATAATTGCATTTAACAATTCAAGTTAAAAATTCACAAAAATAAACCTACAGGTTGATTTAATGAAAATAATTGATACATTTGCAGTAGTTGAAGACAGTTTATATTCAGTACAATATGAAAATGAATCTTTACATGAATTTGCAAAATGTTTCGAATTATGGAATGATCCAATTTACTTGCGAGAATTCTTTGAAGAGCATTTGGAAGATTTAAATCGTAATTTTTGGAAAGGAATAAGTATTGAAGAAGCAATAATTAAAACGAGGGTAGACGCTAGAGAGTTAGAAAATGAATTATTAGAAATAGCAGAAACAGGAAAAACTGAAAGACTTGAAACCCTATCTACACTTTTTGAACCCTTATCTGAAGGGGTTATTGAAGATTTTGAGAAAGATAAAGCCAAAGGACTTCAAAGGAACAGTTGGCTTAGAATCTACGCAATCAGAATAGAAGCTAATCTTTTTGTTATATGTGGAGGAGCAATAAAACTTACTCATAAAATGAATAAAAGGAATCACCTCTTAGAGGAACTAAAGAAACTTGAATTTACACGAAACTACTTAATGGATGAAGAAGATGACAATTTAGATTTTGTCGAATTCAATTAAATAGAAAATTTTATACGAGATATGAGCACTAGCAACATTAAAAATAAATTAAAGAAAACATCCAAGTCCGATAAAAAGTGGATTGAAAAAGCTAAATATCGTAAAGAAAATTCAGCTTGGCTGGATATATCATTTGCGATTGCCGTAAAAATCATGTCCAAATTAAAAGAAAACAAAAAATTAAATGAGTTTCCACAATCACAAAAGCAATTAGCTAAAGCTTTAGATTGTTCACCTCAGTATGTCAATAAATTACTTAAAGGAACTGAGAATTTACAAATAGAAACTATAACCAGAATCGAAGGAATTTTAGATCTCATTTTAATTGAGGTTCCAGAATTTGAAACAATGTTTGAATTTGAAGCAAACAACTTCAAATCTTATAGCGAAAGTGAAGAAATTATTGATTCAGAAACTAGTACCGCTAATTATCAAACTTTATTAGAGTCCACCATTTATAGTGAAGATTCAGAATGCAACTTTAAATTAGTAGCTTAATGTCAGAAACAGACAAAAAAATTGGGTTTGCTTTAAACAATATTACTACTGAACAATTTGCAGTAATAGAATCTGCCTTTACGGAAGGAAGCGTGGTGGATCTCAAAGCAGGTTTGAAATTTGGAATTAGTAAGGATAAAAAGATTATTTCAGTTCTTTTTTCTACAAAATTTATTAAAGAAAAATCACCTTTTTTGATTATTGAAGTTGGTTGTCATTTTAAGATTATTGACGAAACATGGGATGATTTTTTAAACGAGGATAAGAATGAGTTGACTGCTCCAAAAGGTTTTATTAGTCATTTAGCAATGTTAACAATCGGTACAGCGAGAGGTGTTTTACACAGTAAAACAGAAAATACCTCATTTAATAATTTTCTTCTACCTACTATTAATGTCACTGATCTTGTAAAAAAGGATGTGACATTTAATCTTAATAAACCACAAGGAAAAAAATAATTTCTCGCCTCGAATACTTTGCCAGCGCACAAAAACGGCTGATCGCAAATAAAGAACTGAGTTGACCTCCTCCCAAATAATCAAATCGTTTAAAATTCCAATCTTTACTTATTTTCATAAATATTACTTTTTTTTTTAAGTTTGTAGAAATGAAGTACCAAATAACTTCAATATGTTCTTATTATAATGTGAGTTAATCGTGAGTCACGAAATTGGAAACCATGAGAAACCGTATAAATACTGTGGTTTCCAGAATGTTACAAGCGTTCTGTCACCTCGATAAAAAAACAAATCCAATCACAAAAGGGTCAGATTTTTTTATAACAGTAAACCTAAATATCGAATCAGGATTTTATTCTAAACTTTAAGTATACTCCAGTAAAATTAAGCTGTGTTAAACAAAGGCACTACAAATACGGCAAATAGCTAAGAAGTTTAAAAAGTACTTTTTTCCGTTTACAGAAGTAAGAGTTAGTTCACTCGGTAATCCAGAAGTCATATTCTCATCACATCACCTTAGCTATCCGCATGCCTCGAAATAAAAATATTTTGTGCCTCATGCGCCAGGTTGAGGTAGTTTACAAAAACTTAGAAATAGCGAACTATTCCTATAAAAGTTATAACTTCAGCGTTCAAAGTATTCCTGACCTTTCTAATAAAATTAAAAAGTATATCGCTATGAAATACGAGCTATTGATCATCAGCTTAATATTAAGCAACTATTTAAGCTTTTCTCAAAGGATATGAGCAGCGGATTGATCCGCAATATTATTTTCCGAGATTCTAGATGAGGATAGGCAACCAGAGATTCATCTACCTGAAAGTTATAATACTTCCGATAAAAAGTATCCGGTTGTAGAGCTGCTTGACAGAAATTATAATTTTATACATACAACAAGAATTACTAAATTTCTTTATTTAAATTGGTTGGTGCCTGAAATGGTTATTGTAGGCGTTAGAAATACCAATCGCAATAAATACTTAACGCCGGGTTCTTTATAATTTCGAAGCAAGCCTGGGTGAATTAACTCCTCATGTAGGATTAAAAATCACTAAAAATGAAAAAAGATCTGATAGTAGTATTTTTCGTTGGATTTATATTTACCGGTTATGGAAATGAACCACATCGCTATCTTTTTTTTCTTCATAATAGATTTTTAGAAGAACACGAATTGGATGATGTTCATCCGGAATATGGTAAAACGGAGTATCAGGCTATATTACAAGAATTCAAATCCTCGGGATTCAATGTGCTAAGTGAAAAAAGAAATGGCAATGTGAATGCCCGGGAATATGCTATTGGAATAGTTGAACAGATAGATAGTTTAATATCGATGGGGGTACACCCTAATAAAATAACCGTGGTGGGAACTTCTAAAGGAGGTTATATCGCACAGTATGTTTCAACACTGGCACATAATCCCAATTTGAATTTTGTTTTTATCGCCAGTTACAGGGAGCGAGATTTGCTGCATATTCCTGAAATTAATTTCTGTGGAAATATCCTTACCATCTATGAAAAAACAGATCCATTTGGGGTTTCAGCAGTAGCCAGAAAGGAGAACGCTACATGTGATATCCCACATTTTAAAGAAATTGAAATCAATACAGGTTTGCGTCATGGCTTTTTGTTTAGACCGCTAAAAGAATGGATATTACCTACGATTAAATGGGCAAAGGCTAATTATAACTAACCTGGGCAGCAGCTTAAGAGTAGGTATTCCGTAAGCATAAATAGCAATAGCAATAAATATTGTTTAATTTAGAGCCATAAGATCTCATCAACATAACAATCATTATGGAACATCAAAAAAACATAGGGGTACATGAAACGGCTTTTGTGACTTCCGCCTTTCGGGCAACCGATGAAAAATTGAGTCAGGATATTTTTGCAAGGCTATGGCAAAATCCTAAAACCGATAGGTGGATCATAGACTATTTACAGGAGGTGTCTTGGGAAGAGCCTTTTACACATTGTTTACGAAATAGATTTTTCCTGACCCATCTCAATGAGTTATTAGAAAAAGAAGCGATTACAGTATTGATCAATTTTGGTAGCGGATTCAGTATGTATCCGTTTTTGCTGAATGAGAAACTGATTCATATTGAAATTGATAAACCTAAAATCATAACTTATAAAAAACAGCACATAGAGCAATGGCAGTCTGAAGGGGTACTTCCCAAACGGAATATTCATTTTATTGGTGTGGATTTTAGTACAGATTATAAAGATGATTTATTAACCAGGCTAAATGCCATAAAAGATAATCAGCCGTGTTTTATTCTTATAGAGGGAGTGCTCTTCTTTTTAAACCGGGAAGAAACCCATGGCTTGTTTAACTTGTTCGATGAAATTCAAAAGCCCGGAGACTATATTGGTAGTGCTTCATTTCAGGAAAAGATAAAGGAGACTCAGGCGTTTAAGAACCTACTGCGCTTTTTCAATGTAAAAGTTTCAAAAACGAGTAAAGATGATTATCAAACCATAGATGATCAATTTTACACCACTATACCCAATTATAGATTGATGGATCAACAGGATTATTTTAGCTTATCAAAGAAATATGCTCATAAAATAGCAGAAGAAAAAACAATGATCCTCAACGAAAATTTTTATTTGCTGAAAAAAAATAATCAGTTTGATAACAACTAAACAGGTAGGACCCCTATTAATAAATACTATGAGAAATATTTTACTTTTAATTTGTTTTGCTCTAATGAGTTCTTTTATACAGGGGCAGGAAATTCTTGGAGATTGGTATGGAAGCTTACAAATACAGGGAACCAAACTGCCTTTAGTTTTTCATATTAAGAAGCAAGATAGCAGTTACAGCACAACTATGGATAGTCCTAAGCAAATGGCAATAGGGTTACCTGTTGCCAGAACAACAGTAGAAAATTCCCAGTTACTATTAGAAGCTCCGGCAATGGGAATAAAATATACAGGTGAATATGATCATACACAAGAAATAATAGCAGGTACTTTTCAGCAAGGAGGCTTAAAATTAGCCTTAAACCTAAGTAGGGATAATTTCACTACAGCTATAAATCGACCTCAAGAACCCAAAGAACCTTTCCCTTATCATGCAGAAGAGGTTAGGTTTTATAATGAATCTGATGATATAAGCTTAGCAGGAACCTTAACGACCCCTGAAGGTCTTGAAAAATTTCCTGTGGTCATTTTAATTAGCGGAAGTGGTCCCCAAAATAGAAATGAAGAAATTATGGGCCATAAACCATTTCTATTAATTTCAGATTTTTTGACGCGCCATGGAATAGCTGTATTGCGATACGATGACAGGGGCGTTGGGAAATCAGAAGGGGAATACGCAACAGCTACTTCTAAGGATTTATCCAGGGATACTGAAGCGGCTATAACATATTTAAAATCAAGAAAAGATCTAAAAATTTCAAAACTCGGATTAATAGGACATAGTGAGGGAGGGATAATTGCTCCTATGATTGCGTCAAAATCCAAAGATGTTGATTTTATTGTTCTTTTGGCTGGAGCTGTTTTAAGAGGAAAAGATTTGTTACTACTTCAGAAAAAACTGATTGAAGAGAAAAGTGGGATTCATGACAGTATCGTAAATAGAAGTCAGGAAGTATTTCATGGCGCTTATGAACTTATCGCTTCTAATACTAAAACTAACGATGCACTAAAAGAAGACTTAGCAGCCTATTTTAAAGAGGAAACAAACAATTCGATAAACGCTGCTCAAACGAATAGTTTAATCGAAAGTATGACTTCTCCGTGGATGCAATATTTTATAAACTATGATCCTACTACCGCATTAAAAGAAGTAGACATTCCAATACTGGCTTTATTTGGGAAAAAGGATGTTCAGGTTCCGGCAATTGAAAATGCGTTAGCACTAGAGAAGCTTGAAAATAAAAATATTGAAATTTTTCAAATGGAAAACTTAAATCATCTATTTCAGGAAAGTGAGACCGGTATGCCCAATGAATATTCTGAAATTGAACAAACCATGTCTCCTAAGGTCTTAAATTTAATGTTAGAGTGGATTTTAGAGAGAGATTAACCAGCTGAAGCATCAGACTTAAAAAGTATTTATAGGCAAAAACGAAGAAAATCAATCGACATTTTTTGAATTATGCTTAATCCCCTTAAGTAGCTGGCTAGTCCTTTAGTCGATAATCAGGATGAAATGCGCCGAGACCTGTATCGTTTTAAAATTGCTTGTTCAATTAAATGCCTCGTGGGCTTGCCCTGAAGATAATTACTATTATCAAACACATGATCAGGCCACATAAAAGCACTATAGAGTTATGTAGAGCTCACTTACTAAAATTGTAAAAATACTCAGGAATTTCGATAACAAGGTTCTAAGTGACAGCCTGTTTGAGTACAAACATTAAGCTTGTATAGTGAATACGAAGATGCTGGCAGAAACATTCATTTTAAAAAATCGAAAGATTAGATAGCAAATGAATATCATCATGCCAATATTAGGCAATAATTAACTTAATAATGTCATGTATTTTGCAATTATGGCGTTATAATTGCGTTTAATACGTAAAGATAACAAGAACTTCCCGGAGCAACCGACAATTCTTCCCCGATTTATCGTCTTATCTATCACCTTTTAATAAGCTTTTAATTTGCAACATCCTCCTAAATTTTCGCGTTCGCTAGATCGCCATTTCGTAAAACTTTTACAAAAAAGAGTACGCCAGTATTTTAAAGAAAATCAGATTTCCACCCATGCTAATTCTAGCATGATCACCAAAACAATAGTCATGCTTTTATTGTTTTTAGGTCCAATATCAATTTTATGCTCAGGTATCGTAACATCCGGCTGGATGGTATTCTTATTATATATTACCAGTGGTTTTGGTATGGCCGGTATTGGTATGGGCGTAATGCATGATGCTATTCACGGGTCGTACTCTAAACACTCCAAGCTAAATACTATCCTGGGCTATTCTATGAATATTATCGGTGCCAATGCCACCGTTTGGCATTTGCAACACAATGTTTTGCATCATACCTATACCAATATACATGAGGCGGATGATGATTTAAACATGCCGTTTTTTTTACGATTTTCACCACATAAAAAGAAATATAAAATTCATCGTTTTCAATTTATTTATGTGTGGTTTTTTTATAGTATTTCAACCTTAGCCTGGATTACGGCAAAAGACTTTGTAAGGCTAACCCGATATCGAAAAATGGGATTGATAGAAGATAAAAAAGAGTTTTATAGGAGCTTATTTCATCTTACTTTATGGAAATTGGCGTACTATATGTATGCTATCGTTTTGCCTATACTGGTTTTACCATTTTCCCCCTGGCTTGTCATTCTTGCCTTTATATCCATGCACCTGGTTACCGGTCTGGTAATTAGCTGTGTTTTTCAGGTAGCCCATGTGATGCCAGATGTTAATTACCCATTAACCGATAATCAGGGGAATATTGATAATAACTGGCTGGTACATCAATTGCTAACCACTTCTAATTTTTCACCAAAGAATAAGACTTTTTCCTGGTTAATAGGTGGATTAAACTATCAGATCGAGCATCACCTGTTTCCCAATATATGTCATGTGCATTATCGGGATATTAGTCCCATTGTAAGAGATACAGCACTCGAATTTGGAATACCTTATAATCAAAAATCTACGTTTACCGGGGCAATTGCAGATCATATCGCGATGTTAAGAAATCTTGGCAGGTAATCGCTGCCCTTTATAAAATAAAAAAACTCCTTAAAATTTAATTTCTAAGGAGTTTTTTAATGAGATATTATTTTTTAAAAATTCTTTCTTCGATTAAGAATGAAGGGGAACCCTCCATAAATAAGTAATAAAAAAATAAGTAGTAAACAGGTAATCGCAATAATAATTGCAAACGCCTCTGTAAAAAGTAATGTCATAAAATGCAAACATTTGAGTTTGTAGAGCAAAATTACGATATTTTTAGTATTCAAATTAACGTAGTTGCGTTTAAAAATAACAAAAACAAGTTTCCCCAGCTTTAGTTTTATTTTTTGTACAAAACAGACAATTATTTAATTTTTAACAGACCGCTTAAATTAACATGTTATTTGCTGTAGGCCAGGGGAATTGTTATATATTTCATAGGTATTTAAGAGGCCTTTACCTTAGACTCCCCAGACGTTGATTATTAGTTAAGTTTTCTCCTTTTCGGTTTTCTTTTTGGTAGTGCTGAGTGTCTTGTGACACTAATCACCACATGCAGTTTTAAAGGTCTATTTGGCCATTAATGAAGGTGATTTTTAGATGATAAAATTGACATTATGGGAGATTCATTTTCAAAAAAAGAGAATATTAAAAAAAAGATTGAAAAAAGAAAACTGAAGGACAAGCGAAGGGAAAACCGCAAGACCGATAATAACAAAGGAAAGCAACTTGAGGAGATGATGATTTATGTAGATGAATCGGGGAATCTAAGTAAAACGCCTACCAGAAGTCAGGACGGTAGCTTTCTTGTCACAGGCCCTTCAATTAACCATAACCGGGAGATTCAGAAGAAAGAAAAGCGAAAAGGAACAGTAATTTCTTTTTTTATAGAAAAAGGCTATGGTTTTATAAAAGATCAAAAATCCGGTGACCATATTTTTGTTCATATGAAGGATCTGTTGGACGAAATTTCAGAAAAAGACCAGGTATTTTTTGTCAAGCAAAAAACGGCAAAAGGCGCTAAAGCTACACTGGTAGAAAAGCGATAAAGCAAACATCTTTTTATCTTATATCGAAACAAAATTCATTGGCTCTACCAAAAGCTGCTGTACGCCAATAAAGCTTTATCCTTTATTGGACTACCTTATTAAAAATAATATATGCGACAATTAACAATCACAAAACAAGTAACGAATAGAGATGAGGCAAGTTTAGATTTTTATTTAAAAGATATTGGTCCCATTGCACGTATTTCCAGTGAAGAGGAAGTGGAACTTACCCGAAAGATTAAAGCTGGTGATAAGAAAGCCTTACATACCCTGGTGACCTCGAATTTAAGATTTGTAGTCTCGGTTGCAAAACAATACCAGTTTAAAGGCCTTAGTTTATCAGATCTTATTGCTGAAGGGAATTTGGGGCTTATTAAAGCTGCCAATCGTTTTGACGAAACACGAGGCTTTAAATTTATTTCTTATGCGGTGTGGTGGATACGCCAGACAATGGTTCAGTCAATTTCTGAAAACGCAAGAGTAGTACGATTACCTCTAAATAAATTAACGCTTATTAATAAAATTAGAAAAGCAAATTCAGCCCTACAGCAATTACTGCAGCGAGAAGCTTCTTTGGAAGAGGTCTCTAATTTTCTAAATTTACCTCTAACTGAAATCGAAGAAGCCGGAAAAAGTAATGCCACTTATCTATCCCTAGATAAACCCTTATCAAATGATAATGATGATTTTACCTTAAATCAACTAATCACAAGTAAAATCGAAGATCCCGATCAGGGACTACTTAATGTATCGACTTCGCATGAAATAAATCAATTGATGACTATTTTAGAAAAACGGGAAAAAGAAGTAATCATATTGTTATTCGGACTTAACGGTGGGGAGGCTAAAAGCCTGAGAGATATAAGTACGCTTTTAGGATTAACCTCAGAGAGAGTACGACAAATTAAGGAAATGGGACTTATCAAGCTTCGTCGTTCGCCAAAAGCAGCTATCTTATTTTCATAAGCTTTTTAATCGCTCATTTAGGGCGTACTGCCCAGATGCTGTTCAACTACTCAGTATTGGCTAAGCACGAAATTATAAAAAAGACTTTCTGATGTATACCGGGCGAACTTTTTAAACTTCTTACTTCCTTCAATTTTTTAAAAATGAGTAGCACCTAATGCTTGTCACCCTATTTAGAAGCATCTTTGAAGCCCCGAATTGTTTATCCATTACTTGCTCTTTAAAACACGGGATATGGAGTTAGCTCATTTTCGAAATATATAAGCTCTCTAGCCTCGGGATTATTTTTTATAGTACAGTAATAAATATTGTAAGCATAAATCCTGATGCTAAGTTCTTGTTCAGGATTTTCTTTTGCACAAACTTTATCGGTAGATTGATATAAAGGTTTTTTGTAAAACATTGGTTATTCTAAATTAATGGTTAATATTTTAAATTTCTCATTAGCTTCTAAAGTATAGTTTGTGCCTGGGGGAACAATAATAGAATCCCCGGGTTGCAGGTAGGTAGAGACTTCATCTATAACCATTTCAGCTTTACCCTCAATAAGCACATGAAATTGCGTACCATCAGATGTGATTGCTAAAACTTTACCATAGTCAAATGCCATTAATTGCACAATTCTCGATGCTTTATCGACTATCGTTCTTTGTACGACCGTATTGGTAGTATAAGGAATTTCTTTTTTTAAATTAAAAGGGACTAAATGACCAAATTCATTTTCTTTCATTCTTATTACCGTAAAATAGGTGTATAAAATTGTTATTTTTTTCCGTTAGTCATATTGTTAGGTAATGATGATGCCCAAGAAATTATTGCCGGAAAAGATGGAATGTACGTTGAATTATCGATATATTTTATTTAAAATGAATTTATAAAATAATATATGCTGGCAGAGGACGAGAAATTTCCTAAAACAGCTGTAGTCATGTAGATTGGGTTTGATTATCAGGTTTTTAATTAAAAAAAAAATATCTCGTTTAATTGTAGTAATAGCCCCCGCTAAAAAGGGATTTATCATAAATGAGTAATAGAAAATTTAAAAATGAACCGAATTAAATGTTTATTATTGATCAGTTATATACTGCTGTGTCCATCTTTGAGTAGCCAGAACTGGAAAAACCCATCTGAAAGATACAAAGAGGCTTATAAAAACTATGCCAATGCTGCTTGTCCGATTCCAGAAGACGATATTCAGCATTTTGTCTATTTTTCAAGGGATAGAGAATCTATAATTGATCATCCGTTACTTTTCATTGCCAGATTTAAAGGCGCCCAGATTATGTATTCCTGGAGAGAACTGGAGCCAGAGAAAGGAAGATATGATTTTTCGAAAATCAAACAAGATGTCAATTACCTTAAAGGATATGATAAAAAACTTTTTATCCAGTTACAAGACGTCACCTTCGATAAAAAATATAAAGCTGTTCCCGATTATCTGCTAACAAAAGAATATGATGGGGGAGCGGTGTTGCAATATAATGATACTGGTGAGCCGGAAGGTTGGGTTGCTAAGCGATGGAATAAAAAAGTACAGGATAGGTTTGCACATTTACTTAGGGCACTGGGTAAAGAATTTGGTGAGTTAATCGCAGGAATTAACCTCCAGGAAACAGCTATTGGAGTTAGTCCTAAAACCGCTCCTGATTTTACAGAACAGGCCTATGTTGAAGGTGTTAAAAACAATATGTTGGCATTGAAAAAAGCATTCCCAAACGTGACCACGATGCTTTATGCCAATTTTTTTCCAGGTGAATGGTTGCCTTTTGAAGATAAAGGCTATTTAAAATCTGTTTATCAATATGGTGAAAAAATAGGAGTGGGGCTGGGTGGCCCTGATTTGATGATGACCAGAAAAGCACAATTAAATCATGCACTTGCCCAAATGCATGAAGGTAATTTTACCGTTCCGCTGGGCATTGCCGTTCAGGATGGCAATTATATAGCAAAAACCGGAGCAGATAATGATTATGATGAGGAAAGTGATCATATTCATAGTTCTAGAAAAAACCTTGTACCAATATTACACGCATTTGCAAAAGATTTTTTAAAGATCGATTATATATTTTGGGTAAATGAAAAACCTTATTTTGAAGAAGATGTGATGGCCTGTTTCCAGAAATAATCGATTAGAAAACATAATAGCAGATCCTGTAAAATAGCAATTCATTTCATAAACGATACCCAATATCGTTTAAGCTTAAGTTAGCGGATATTCTATAAAAAGTGTAATTTTAAATAGGAGAAAATAAAACGATAAGCTCATAAGTTATAGTTGCTATTATCGCATCTTAAGATAGCCCAGGCCATTCATGACAACCCAACCAAAATCCGCTCAAATAAAAAGACCATGCGTGAACAAACAAAGAGCATTCCTGTAAAAACGATGGACGATGCGTTGAATACTGGGTTTGTCATCGGAAAAATGACATTCAAAGATTTAAATGCGTTTAAAGAAGCGGCTGCAGCACACAGGGATGATTATCATCTGTTTCTTTTACAAGAAAAAGGAAGCACATCCATTGAAATAGATTTCCATAGCTATACCCTAAAACCAGCTGCTGCCCTCTACATTCACCCCAATCAAGTACACCGTATGCTGCACATTAACCAAGCAACAGTAAGCTTTTGGGCAATCAATACAGAAACCTTGAATCGGGAATACCTAACACTATTGGAAGCTATAAACCCTGTAAGACCGGTATCCTTAACAAGGGAAGCATTTTCTATTATTGCTGAAACGGCATCCTTGTGCTTAAAATTATCAGAGCGAAAACACGAAAAATTATATCAATCGGTACTCAAAGACAGTGGGAATGCCTTAGTAGCATTAGTCACTTCACAGTATTTAGCGCAAACTCAATCACCAGATAGCCTTTCCCGTTTTGAGTCTATTACCAAGGCTTTTAAATCGCGTTTGGAAGCCAATTTTACGACCGTAAAAAAACCGAGTGAATATGCGAAAACCCTTACTATTTCTACCGCTTATTTGAACGAATGTGTAAAAAAGGCAACCGGGTATTCCGTTTCACATCACATACAACAACGGGTGATGTTAGAAGCCAAGCGGATGCTCTATCACTCCGATAAATCGGTTAAAGAAATCGCAACACAATTAGGCTATGAGGATTACGCCTATTTTTCTCGATTATTTAAAAAAATAACAGGAGTAACCGCATCTGCATTCCAAAACAAAAACCACGATTAGTCCAACAGATACGTTTATTGGTACAATGCAATTATTTAGAATCGTTCTAACTTTGCAAACGTATTAAATGTAGAGGTAATGATTATAGATGATTCAAAATTCCCAATAGTGTTGGTTGATTTTCAACACAGCCTGGAAGAAACAACAACTGAAAACCACAATCACGATAAGGATATGGCCGCGTTTACCAACTTGTTCGAGAGCGGAAAACCTTTTGTAATGGTTAGCACGGGTGAGGCTCCTGAAGAAAAGCACAAACATTCCAGGGAAGAAACCCGGAAAATAAACGCCTGGCGGAAACTAAATAAAGAAAAGCTCAAATGCATACAAGCAACCATACAGGTAGAACCAAACAAAGTCAAACGTGTAGGATTAAAATTGTTTGCCTCTGTATATGAGAAATTTTGGGGAAATCCACTGCTGCTTGCTCCAACCCAAGAAGAAGCTTTAGAACTAGCCAAAAGCCTACTCCATAAAGCTTCCTTAACTTCTTAGGTAAAAGAACGGAGAAATAAAAATGAATAATTACCCGTAATGTATTAAGAAATAAAAATTAGTCAGTTCGATTGATTTTGTGAAGTGTAACGAAGCAAAATTGTATCGAGAACTTAAATTTCAAGTCCTATTCTCGATACAAAAATCTCAACCGATTTTTACTCGAATTGACTGTCTTGAAGTTTAACTAGTAAGATGCCCCAAAGATTAAAAAATAACAATTCAGATTCTATTATGAACCACAAGCACCAACATACTCACGAGCATCCTCACGAAGCACATCAGCATTCAGATACCAAAAATGGACTAACCTTAGCCTTTTGGCTAAACTTAATTTTTGCGGTTATCGAAGTGGTGGGCGGGATCTTTACCAATTCCACAGCAATTATTACCGATGCTTTTCATGACTTTATAGATGCCGTCGCTATAGGCATAGCGGTTTTGTTTGAAAAAATATCAGGGAAGAAACGTTCTTCTAGTTATTCCTACGGTTATAAACGGTTTTCATTACTATCTGCGCTGGGCTTATCGCTATTTCTATTGATTGGAGCTGTCTTTATGATTAAAAGTGGTATAGAATCATTGATAGATCCCCAAGAAGTCAATAGTGTGGGTATGCTTTGGTTAGCGGTTTTGGGAGTGAGCATCAACGGCTTTGCTTTTCTTAGAATAAAAAATGGAACCGGAGGACACCATCATCACCATCACGCGCACGGGCATTCCCACAATCACAACAGTAAAGCCATTATGCTTCACCTTTTAGAAGATGTATTGGGTTGGGTAGCTGTTTTAATAGGTGCTGTGGTGATTTATTTTACGGGTTGGAATTGGATAGATGGGTTGCTTACCCTCGCCATTGCTGCTTTCATTTCGTACAACGCCACCAAAAATTTAATAGGAACCCTAAAGATAATGCTACAAGCGGTTCCTGAACATGTGAATATGGAAACCCTAACCTCAGAACTGAATACGATTGAAGGTGTTGCCAACATTCACGATTTCCACATCTGGAGTTTAGACGGAACCTACCATGTGGCTTCGCTACATGCTGTGTTGGACAGTGCCGATAATCCTTCTGAAAATAAAGTCTATACCACTATTTTAGAACGCTTGAGTAACTACAATATTCAACATCCCACCATACAGATTGAAACGAATACAAAACACTGCAAATTTGTGAATTGCTGAAAACAGAAAAAGACGAACGGCTAATGCGGCTATTTAAAGTCGGTTCGTAACACTGAAAACGAAATGAAGAAAACCCTATTTGAAATCACCCAAATGGACTGTCCTTCGGAAGAAAGCCGAATCCGATGAAACTGGACGGAATTTCAAGTATTGTGAATTTGGACTTTGATATTCCCAACCGAAAACTGACTGTTTTTCACAGCGGAGAAATCGACCAAATCGAAAAGTCTATCCTCGAACTGAATTAGGAGGTAAGAAAATCTCGATCGGACAGACCGACCAAACAGACTTTAAAGAAAACGCCAATCAAAAAAAACTACTTTGGTCTGTTCTTGCCATTAATGTTGCGTAGATCGACACTTTTTATTTATAAAAGTGGTGGTTGAGAATATGTGAAAAGGGGAATGTCCTTTGATGATAAAAGGTAATTCCCCTTAAATCTTCAAGATTTTTTTATTATCCAAACCACTCTTCTTTTTGCAGTTCCGAAGCCTCCTCTTGGGGTTCGAGTGCAATTTTTCTAATATGCTTTTTATTTTTGAGGTAACTATTTAAAATTCTATCGGCATAATTCGAATTTTCCTGGGGAATCAGGTAATTGTCAAATTGAGAAGGTTCACTTAACTCTTCAGAATTTTCGATAAAACCATAACCGGCATAACGGCCTTTTTTAAGATATATAAAAGATTTTTCAGTTTTTGTACGTCCTTTTTCTACCAATAAACAGGAATTTTCATATTCGTGAATATAATCGATAGCGCGAGAAACCCTTTGATTATATTCGGTTACCTCTATTTCGCCCCGGCACATTCCGCTGCAATCATTGATTTTATAATGGCTGCATTCTGCCACCCCTGCTTGCAAACCACAATATTTAGGGCATAATCTAAATTCCTGGCAAAGAAATTCCAGGAATTTTATGGCCTCTTCACGGGTATAGAACTTCATCCAGCTTACTGGAGAAACCTTATTTTTATGAATCACAAATTGTTCTATTCCTTTTTGATTGTGATAGGAGGTAAGGGTATAAGGCCTGCTTACTTTTTTTTGTGCTTTATTGAATTTTGGAAAATATTTTAAAATTAAAGAAGATTCCCGCAAAAGTGCAAGCAATTCGCTTCCGGTAAGTTCGTAGTCAATGCTATACGTAGCTTGCATTAGACTATATTTTCGGTTAGATTTTTCTTGAAAATGAGATTTTATCCGACTTTTAATATTTTTAGCCTTACCAATGTATAGCGGAATTCCATCTTTATCTTTAAAAAAATAAACACCGGTTGTAGAAGGAAGTTTTTCAAAATCCGATTTTCTAAAGTTAGGAGGTAAATAAGAAGCTGCTGTTTTTTGATTTAAAAAATCCTTGAAAACTTCGTAATCGGGATCTAAATCTATAAAACGTTTAAAAAGCGTAACCGTAGCCTCGCAATCTCCATAGGCTCGATGCTTGTTATCATGCGGAATATTGATCGAAGTACAAAGATTTCCCAAGCTATAAGAAAATAGACCAGGGATAAGTTTTTTAGCCAGCCTTACGGTACACAGGCGTTTTCTTTGAAAGGATAAATTTAAACTCTCAAACTCAGCTTTAATAATATTATAATCAAAATTTACATTGTGAGCCACAAAAATACAATCTCTGGTGATTTCCTGAATTTTAGAAGCAATCTCAGAGAATTTTGGAGCATCGACCAGCATCTTATCATTAATGTTGGTAAGCGTTTCGATATATAGCGGTATTTCGGTACCGGGATTTACCAGCGAAGTGTATTCGTTTATCACTTCTCCATTCTGCACCACCAGCACACAAATTTCGGTAATTTTGTTTCCTTTAATGCCTCCGCCCGTGGTTTCAATATCAATTATCGCAAATTTTACCTCTTTCATGTTGCCAAATTAGTATTATTTCTGAACTTTAAAAGGAAAAAATACTAAAAATTGGAAATATTCCTTATTTGATTCCTCCAAGCTCTCGATTGTAAATAAGAGCTGAAGCCGGTAGAGCGTTTTCAATCGCTATGCATATCGCTCATAAAAGCAAAAAAACGAATACATATTTCATATGGGAATACAAGGGTAGTGGTAATTGAGGAACTAAGTTTCCTTATGAATAGCCCGCAATCTTAGCTTTTCAGAAAGCTTATTGAATTAAAATAAATGAATGAGTTCTCTTTTTATAAAATAGCTACAATAGGTATTGCCGTCTTTAGCTCAATAATTAATCGACATTCGATAATTCGCAGCTGAGTTTCTAAAAAGCCCCTGGTCCAATTTAAAGGAGTAATAAAAATCTACATTAAATAAAAAGCAATAACAAAGGCAATTACCGAGATGATAATCCCCAACATAAATACCGTATAGGTTAATCTTAGTAGTAAATATTTTCGATGTAATACTTTTCCTAATAAATGTAGATCGAGCATTAAAGATTCGTATACATAATCCTTATCCTTAATCATCTCATTAATGCCCCATTTAAACAAATCGAAAGGCATTTTATGAAAATTTCCAAAGAAAAGAAGGTTAACGTCCCGATTTTTTACCTGCTCTTTGGTAAACTCACCACTGGTTACATTAGGCCGGGTAGACATAATCGATAAGATCATTGAAGCTACACTAAAAAGAACCAGTACAAGAGTAGGGATAAGCAGGTGGCGATTACTTACCGCATCCAGCTTAGGGATAAGGTTAGAAATCGCTAAAGAAATAATAATCGCATTTACCGATAATAATATGTTGGCCTTGGTATCTGCAATATCACTTAATTTAATATGATTGCGTAGCGTGACCCTAAACAGCGTTTGGATACTTCGCTCTGGATTGTCATTTTTATATTTAGCCTTAAGTCGGGCTTTATGCTCTTCCTTATTTAATTTTTTCTCCCTCTTATTTTGTTTTTCAACTAATTCCAGCAGATTTTCCTCTTTGGCCTGATTCCAGTTCTTTAGGGCATAATCAGTATAAAATTTATGCTTTTCAGTCAGCATTTTTATATTTTCCATAATCCACTCACTCGAGCTGTAATTTTTGCGATTATGTAACTGTAGCTCCTGTCGTAAAAGTTCACTGGTTTCTTCGTAATATTCCTTGGCAAAATGCGAAGAATCGGCGTCTTTGATGATCATCTCTCCGATGTCCTGCGGCGTATGACTAAATTTGGTAGCCATAATATATTTAGACACCAGATCGATAAGTTCCTGTGTGGCGTTATTTTCCTCTAAAAAGCTTTCGGCGATTTTAACACTGGATGCTTCGTGGTTCTCATGACCTTTGGTATAACCGGTATCGTGAAACCATGCGGCCAGCTTAAGCGCCTCTTCTTGTTTAACATTAATTTCAGAATGTTCAATTAATTCTTCTGTACTTTTAACAACTCGTTCAGTATGCTTGTAATTGTGATATAGGAAAGTATTTGGGAGTTTTTCCTTGAATAATTCAAGCACGTAATCATCAGCTTTATCGAATAGGTTGTTCATCTATAAAAGTACTAGTTTAACAGATGCCAAATTACAAAAATTTGTCTAACAACATTTATGAAAAGAAATAACTACTTCTGTTTTTTATTAATTTTAACTCTTGTGGCTTCCTGTACAAGCTCGGCTCCAAAATATCGTAAGGGAGAACCCACTTCTAATTTTGGATATCCTGAAAATAAGGAAATTGAAAAGACATTCTATTTACTAGGGGATGGCGGGTATTCTCCTGAAGGTGGAACCTCTAAAGCCCTTATTGCTTTTAAGGAGTTTATAAAACAGCGAGACACCAGGGGACAATATGCGATATTTTTAGGGGATAATATTTATCCGGTGGGCATGCCGCCAAAAGATGATCCATTACGAGAACAATCCGAATACCGGTTGGATGCGCAACTGGATGCCGTTGAAAAATATAACGGAAAAGTGATTTATATCCCTGGTAATCATGATTGGTACAGTGAACGTATTGATGGTTTGGAACGTCAGGAAGAATACCTGATCGAGCAATATGGCGATTCTTTAGATTGGTCACCCAGTACGGGATGTGGATTGGAGATTAAAGAAATTTCTGACGATATACAAATGATCATTATCGATTCCCAGTGGTATCTGGAAGACTGGGATAAAAGTCCTACGATTAATGATGATTGCGATCAGATAAAAACCAGGGAAGCACTTTTTACTGAAATTGAAAGTGAGCTAAAAAAATCACAGCAAAAAACAACGATTATCGCCTTACACCATCCTATTTTTTCCAATGGGATCCATGGGGGGCAATATAATTTTAACAGACATTTATATCCTTCGCAAAAGAAAATTCCGATTCCGGTATTAGGATCTTTGGCGATGTTGATAAGAACCACCGGTGGTATTTCTATTCAGGATCTTCAAAATGAACGTTATAAGTCACTTTCTGACAGGTTAAGGACGATGGTTAAAGGAAGAGAAAGAGTGATCTTTGTTTCCGGCCACGAACATACCCTACAGTATATCGATCATGACGGGATAAAACAGATAATCTCGGGTTCAGGTTCCAAAGAAAATTATGTGGCTTTGGGAACAGATGGTTTGTTTGCTTTCTCACTACAGGGCTTTGCGGTATATGATGTCTTTAAAGATGGCTCTTCATGGGTAAGCTATTATCGAAATAGAGATAATCAGCCGGAACTGATGTATCAAAAAGAAGTTTTTGCGGCTCCTAAGCCTTATAAACTGGGCGACTATCCCGACTCTTTTCCGCAGAAAAAGACAGCTAGCATTTACCCTGATGAGGATGTAGAGGTAAGCGGATTATATAAAACACTGTGGGGAAAAAGATATAGAAAATTATACGGGACTGAAGTATCATATAAGGTAGCCGATCTGGATACCCTATACGGCGGTTTACAACCTTTGTTGGAAGGAGGGGGGCACCAAACCGTATCGATAAGGGTAAAAGATTCTTTAGATCGGGAATATAATATAAGAAGAATTAAAAAAGATGCCGTGCAGTTTCTGCAATCTGTGGCCTATAAAAGCACACCTATAGAAGAACAGTTCAAGAATACGGCTGCTGAGAATATTATTAGTGACTTTTATACTTCAGCCCATCCGTTCGCTTTTTTAGCAATACCAACGTTATCGGAAGCTATTGGTTTGGCACATACAAATCCAGAGATCTTTTACCTGCCAAAACAGGATAATCTGGGAGCGATGAACGAAAATCATGGGGATGATGTATATATGATTGTAGAGCGTCCTGAGGAGCACTGGTTAGAGAAGGAAAGCTTTGGATCACCAAATCATGATATTGTTAGTACCGCAGGGATGTTTGAGCGTATACGAAGGGACGAGAAGTATAAAATTGATGAGCCTGCTTACGTAAAAGCACGTATTTTCGATATGTTGGTAGGTGATTGGGACAGGCATCAGGATCAATGGCGCTGGGCAGAAAATGAAGATGAGGAAGGAAACCGAACTTTTACACCCATACCAAGGGATCGCGATCAGGTATTCTCGAATTTTGATGGTGCCTTTTTTGGAACCTTACGCTCCCTGGTAGGTTTAGCCAATCAGTTTGCGGTGTATGATAAGAAATTAAAAAATGTTGAATGGTTTAACATTGCGGCTATTGGTTTAGATCGCTCCATCCTCCAAAATACCGGAAAAGAAACCTGGTTAACACAAGCCAGGTTTATTCAGGAAAATATTACCGATCAGGTTATCGAAGAAGCCTTTAGTAAACTCCCACCGGAAACTAATGGAGAAATTACGGATGGGATTATTGAAAACCTGAAGGGAAGAAGAGATAATATTGTGGAGATTGCAGAAAGATATTATGATTATTATGCAAAATTAGCGATTGTAACCGGTACAGATAAGGATGATTTTATAGATGTGACCCGCATGCCTGAAGGGAAAACCAAAGTAACGATTTATAGAAATAAAAAAGGCAAAAGAGCCGATATCGTAAGTGACTTTGTATATGATAAACAGTTTACCAAAGATATTTGGATTTATGCTTTAGACGATGATGATATTATTACGGTAGATGGCGAAGGCGATCAGCTTATTTATGTAAGGATTATAGGGGGGCAAAATAATGATATTTACAGGATAAGAAATAAGAAGAAACTAAAAATTTATGATCACAAATCTAAGCCTAATACCATTGAAGAAGGCGCTGATGCCCGGTTTAGATTTACAGACCAGTACGATTTAAATATTTATGATAAAGATAAAAAGGTATTTAAATCGACTTCTATTACCCCAGGTATAGGTTATAATCCGGATGACGGATTAAAGCTTGGTTTTAAGGCATTGTATACGATCAATGATTTTAAAAGAAATCCATATACATCACAGCACGAACTAAAGGCCGGGTTCTATTTTGCTACAGATGGTTTCGATTTAAATTATAAGGCAAGGTTTGCCACCATCATAGGCGATTATAATTTACAGGTTGGGGCGCACTTTACCAGTCCTAATTTTGCCAGAAACTTTTTTGGCTACGGAAATGAAACGAGAAATCCTGATGATGAACTTACATTAGATTACAACCGTGTAAAAATAAGCCGTGTTGGGGGAGATGTTGGTTTGGTAAACGAAACCCCTTTTGGTAGCTATTTTAGTTACAAGGCAAGTTTCGAAACGGTTGAAATCGATAATATCCAGGGGCGTTTTATAGATGAATTTGCCCCAGAGGATCCCGAGGGCTTTTTTGATCGTAAATATTTTGCCGGTCTCGATGCCCTTTACCGTTATGAAAGTTATGACGATGTCCTTAATCCCACCCGTGGGATGCAATTCGACTTAAATTTAGGAGGTAAACTAAATACAGCAGATACCGATCGTAACTATGGCTATTTTAAATCGTATTTAGAGTTCTACAACTCGCTAATCCCAAGTAGAAAACTGGTATTAAATAGTCATGTGCAAACGCAAATAAATATAGGTACAGATTATGAATTTTATCAGGCAGCTGTTTTAGGTGGAGGTTCTGGCTTAAGGGGGTATAGATTACAGCGTTTTGCCGGTAAAAGTGCATTTGCTACCGGAGGCGATATTCGGTATAGTTTTAACCAGTTTAAAACTTCCTTTTTACCCTTTCAAATAGGAGTCTTTGGAGGATACGATATTGGTAGGGTATGGCAAAAAGACGATAATAGTAAGATTTGGCATGATAGCTATGGTGGTGGTATTTGGATTAATAGTGCTGAAGCTGTAAACGGAACCTTGCATGTTTTTAATGGGGACGAAGGTTGGCGTTTTAGTTTTGGGTTTGGATTCCGATTTTAAAAATCTACATCGTTAAGGCTATGTCAAGATAAAATACTCTGTCACGATAAGCATCGGTATCGGAGTATCTCGAAATAAAAAATGATTTTCTAATAACTGCCTCATGGGCCTTCTCTGAGGCAGTTTACTTACAAGCCTGCATATTTGCAGGCTTTTTTATGGTTTAACGTTAGGTATTTTATATTTCATATAGATTTTTGATAAAATAATATTAAAATTGGGAGGATTAATAGTGTAATTTATTAATCATCAATCAAAAACCATCAAATATGTTTAAAAATGCATGTTTATTATTTGCATTTATTTCATTTGGAGTACAGGCCCAAAAATTTGAAATATCAGGAAAATTATTAGATAGTATTACCCGCGAACCACTAGAAGGGGCCACCGTCTTCACAGAAACTCTAAAAGATAGTACTTTAATCAGCTATACGATAACAGACGCTAAAGGCGATTTTAATGTATCCGGAAAATCTTCAAAACAAAAAATAAATCTATTAATTTCTTTTGTGGGCTATGCGCCGATTAAAAAAGTAATCCTATTGCCAAAAGATGAAGATCCCCTAACCCTGAAGCCTATAGAAATGTTGCAAAAGGTAGAATCTTTAAGCGATGTACTCATCGAAGGAAGGGTACCGCCCATACGAATTAAACAGGATACTTTAGAATATAATGCAGGATCGTTTAGAACCAAAGAAGGAGCCACCATTGAAGATCTTTTAAGGGAACTACCAGGAGTAGAGGTTGATGAGAATGGGGGCATTAAGGTCAATGGGGTTGAGGTAAATAAGATATTGGTAGGTGGAAAGGAGTTTTTTTCTGGAGATGGAAGTATCGCCACTAAAAATTTATTGAAAGATATGGTCGAGAAAATTCAGGTGGTCGATACCCGATCTGATAGCCAGGTTTTTAGAGGTGAAAAAGCCGATGGCAAAAGTAAAACTATTAATATAAAGCTTGATAAAGATAAAAATAAAGGCGTTTTTGGCAGATTAGCTGCGGGTGGAGGGACAGACGAGCGTTACGAATATGCCGGATTAGCCAACTATTTTAATGACGATTTAAGATTAAGTGTATTAAGTGGAGGTAATAATATTAATACATCCGGCTTTACTTTTGGAGAATTACGAGAGGTATTTAATACCTATGCGTACACTACGTATAATGGCGGGATAAGTATAGGAGGGAGGATAATAGGAGGAGGAGAGGGCATTGTAAATTCTAAAGTGACAGGTGCCAATTATGCAGATGATCTGGGTAAAAACCTGGAAGTAAGTTCAGATTATTTTTATACCGCTACCAATAATTATTTTGATAATATAAGCTCATCCGAAAATATAAGACCAGAAGGTAATTATTTTACCGAGAGTAGTTATAATTCTACAGGAAACCAGGATAAGCATGAAATCAACACGCATATAAAGCTGGCCATAGATTCGAGTTGGATGATAGATGCCCGCCCTAAATTTAGTTATGATAAAAACTTTTCCAGAGGAAGTAGTACTTCTGAAAGTAGAAAAGAAAACGGTGATTTAAGAAATACCTCTACCGCTTCAAATTACGGAATTACCGAGAGTACTAATTTTAGTACTAATTTAAATATTAATAAAAGGTTTAAGCAATCATTCATTATGCTGGGAATCAATACTAATATCGATAATTCAGATTTTGAAAGAAGGAATGAATCAGAATATATTTTTTATGATTCAGAGCAGGAAGATATCTATCGAAATCAGATAATAAGAGGAGGGGCTAAAAATAATAATTCCAGCGCTTTCGTAAACTTTAGATCTCCAATTATTGAAAAGCTGCTTTTCTACGGAATTTCATACAATTATGCTATCAATTTAGATGACTCAGAGAATTTGGCTTATGATTATGATGAAGAATCCGACCAGTTCCAGAAGCTTAATGAAGACCAGAGTACAAGTTTCGATAATCACACAGCGACCCATAAACCCGCTTTAAATATTAGTTACCAGACTGAAAGCTTTAACTTTTCTATCGATGCCGGTTATTCTTTAGCAGATCTGGAAAGTACAGACAGAATTAGAGATTTTAGTTTTGATAATAACTTTAATGCTTTTGAGGGGAGTGCGAGACTGAATTACTATTTGAGTAAAACTTCAAATTTAGGACTAAACTATAACCTGTCTAATTAAATTCCCTCAATTAATACTTTAACACCTTATAGAAATATTTCGAACCCCCTGTATATTGTAGCAGGAAATCCAAATCTGGACTTAACAAAACGTCACAATCTAAACTTAAGGTACAACACCAATAATATGGATAAGCAGCTTTATTTTAATGGCAGCTTAAGCGGTGATTATACCGTAGATCCTGTGCAATCGCAAACCACGATTAGCAATGATTTGGTGCGATTTACAACCTATAGTAATATGAAGGACGAGTATAGAGTTTCAGCAAACGCATCAATGAATAAGAATTTTAAATTGGATTCTATTAGTCAGCTTGGCGTGAACTTTTACCTTAATGCAGGCCATAACAAGAATTACAGATTTACTGATGGAACCTTATACAAAGCTACCAGTCAAAATTATAATTTAGGTCCGTCGGTTAATATTTCCAACCAATCTTTAAGATTGAGATTAAGCTACAGTATGAATCTACAAGTCGCCAAATACGATTTAGAAACTATAAAAGATCAGCGTATCTACCGAAATTCTGTGAACTTAAGTGGTTTTATTAAATTCTTTAAAGACTTTGAATGGAATAATGATTTTAGGTATTCTACCAATCCACAGGTAGATCAGGATCGTTTTGATGCCCATATTTTCTTCTGGAATTCTTCGGTATCTTATAAATTTCTTAAAAATGATTTTGGATTGATCACGCTTAAAGCTTACGATATTTTAAACGAAAACACCAATGTATTTCAATATTCTGGGGCAGATGCCATTACGTCATCAGAGTCTACCACACTTACCCAATACTTTATGCTGAGTTTTAGCTACAGATTCGATTCTTTTCATAAAAATGGCAAGAGTCATCCCCGCTAGAAAAACCGTTATGCAGGAATATGCGCTTTTAAAAGTTAAATAAATCTTAAAATGTAATTAAGTGTTAAATATTCAACGAGTTTTTTAGTTATTAGTAGATGTCAATCAATAAATCATCATTTTATGTTCAAAAAATTACTGGTACTGGCCACAGTATTCTTTAGTATTTCATTATCTGCACAGAAATTTGAAATTTCCGGAAAATTAATTGATAAAGAAAGTAAGGCGCCTCTGGAAGCAGCCACGGTTTTTGCGGAATCCATTGGGGATAGTACTCTAGTTACCTATACCATTACCGATAAAGATGGAGAATATAGCCTAATAGGCAGAACCTCGCTGGAAGAAGTAAATGTGTTTGTTTCTTTTGTAGGATACATTCCATACGAGCAAAGAGTAAGTTTAAAAAATGACAGGATCATAAAGCTTAATCCTATAGAACTCGAATTTCAGATAGAATCCCTTGGTGATGTTTTGGTGAAAGCCAGGCGAGCTCCGGTTACTATCAAAAAAGATACCTTAGAATTTAATGCCGAATCTTTTGCCACCAAAAAAGATGCAACGGTAGAAGATTTATTAAAAGAACTTCCCGGGGTAGAAGTCGATGCTGAAGGAAATATTACCGTTAACGGAAAGCCGGTAAATAAAATACTGGTAAACGGCAAGTCGTTTTTTGGCGGTGACGATCCTACTATCGCTACCCGAAACCTAACCAAGGAAATGATTAGTAAAATTCAGGTTTCCGATACAAAATCAGATTCTGATGCCTTTACCGGAGAAGCTAGTAGCGGAGAAAATAAAACCATAAACATCACTATAGACGAAGATAAGAATAAGGGTGTTTTTGGTCGGTTATCTGGAGGAGGCGGAACAGATGATCGTTTTGAATATGCTGGCCTCGTAAATTATTTTGATAACGATTTGCAAATAAGTGCACTTGGCGGGGGAAATAATATTAATTCTCCCGGTTTTAGCTTTGGAGAGATCGAAAAAATGTTTGGAGGTGCCAGAACTATAAGTGTATCGAGCACGGGAGCATTTAGCGTTAACGGGCGTAGTTTTGGTTTTGGCAGCGGAATTATAAATTCTAGAACCGGCGGACTTAATTTCGCGGATTCCTGGGGTAAGACTTCAGAAATTTCAGCAGATTATTTTTATTCGGGGTCCAATAATTATGAAGAAACCCAGAGGGAAAGGGAAAATATCTTTCCTGATAGTCGATATTTTACCGAAAGTTACTCTAAAACCGAAGGAAATACAGATCGCCATCAGGCTAATATGAAGTTTACCACCAAGCCGGATACTACCTGGTTTATAGATGCTATGCCCTCTTTTAGCTATACGAAGGCCGAAAATAGTTATGAAAGTAACTCGCAGTCTTTTAATGAAAATGGGGACTTAATTAACCAATCTGAAAGTGATAACCAAACATTTAGGGATGGGAAGACTTTTGGGGGGAATTTTAATGTTAATAAAAAATGGAACAACGGCTCTTCACTTTCCTTGCGGGTTAATGGTAATTTAGAAAACAATGACTCAGAGTCTTTTATACTAACTTCCGCAGAAACCTTTGGAGATGATGGGGAATTGACTGATAGAAATCAATATACCGATGGAAAACAGGAAAACAATAACGTAAATTCTACCTTACGCTATAGGTTACCTGTTATAAAAGATAAGTTTTTTCTGAATTCTCAAATGGGATATGGAAATGATTCCAGAGATGATAAGCAATATGTTTATGATCTAAATAACGCTTCTGGAGATTTTGAAGATTTTAATGTCGAGCAAAGCACAGATTTCGAAAATGTAAATGAATTTTACCGTCCCGAGCTTGGAATAGATTGGAATACAGAGAAGATAAATGTAGGCCTTGGAGTAGGATATGTTCATAGAGAGTTAACCAGTAGCGATAACCTTAGGGACTTCAATTTCTCACAGGATTTTGACGCTCTAGAATATGATTTCAATTTTAGTTATAGGATCAATCAAAAAATGAGTATATATTCCTATGTTTCCAGAAGAAATGATGCACCGGGAGTGCGACAACTATCCCCATACATTGATATTTCAGATCCATTAAATATCGTTCAGGGAAATCCCGATCTTAAACCTTCTAATGAAACAAATTTTTATATAAACTTCAATAATTATGATTTTCAAACCCGTAGTGGTCTTTACGCGTATATAAGTTTTTCTAAATTTGATGATCAGGTCGTTTCAAGATCTGAGGTAGATAACAATTTTGTGCGCTATACGACCTATGATAATGTAGACGGAAGTTACAGTGCTTACGGAAATATTAGTTATAGTAAGGATATTGAGCTTGATACTTTATCCAGTTTAAAAGTAGGTTTTGGCCTTTACAGTAATGTACAACGAAGCGTAAATTACAATAACGATCAAATGTACAATCGTGATTCCAGGTTAGTAGGTCCTACTTTAAATTTGACTTATAAGTTGGGGGACTTTTTGGAACTGCGTCCCGGATATAGTATGAGGTTCAATACGGTAGAATTTGATATTAATTCTTTCGAAGATTACCGGTTTACCAGACATGAATTTCGTCTTCGAACAATTACCAACTGGCCGGAAAATCTGGAGTGGCAAAATGATCTTACGTATTTTAATAACCCAAACGTAGGGCAGGCTTTTCAACAATCTACAGTACTCTGGAACAGTACACTTACCTATTCCATACTGGATAATAAAGGAAATATTAGTTTAAAAGCTTTTGATTTATTGAATCAAAACACCAATACTCAGCGTCAATCAGAATTGAATTATGTTGAAGATGTTCAAAGTACGGTACTCCAGCAATATTTTATGCTGGGCTTTAGTTATAAGTTTAATACCCTGGGTAAAAAAGGAGAGATTAGAGATAGAAATTTCTTTTTTTAAGCATTTGTTCGTCTGCTAATTTTATAAAAAAAGGCTTTTAGTATTTTAATTCCAAAAGCCTTTTTTGTTTATAGAAAATAATTTTAATCCTTATCAGTTTCTTTGCTTTGATTTAAACTTAAATTATTCGAAAAATCAATAGTTCTTATAGGGAACGGTATATTGATATCATTATTATCAAAAGCCTTTTTAATAGCGATAATAGCCCTGCTTTGTGCTGCAAGAATGTCGAAATTTTTCCTGGCGTCGGTCCAGAATCGTACTGTGAAATTAATAGAGCTGTCGGCAAATTCATTATAAAGAAATTCCACTTCTTCTTCACCGTTCTGTGGGAATAATTCTGCAATCGTATCTGTGGTTAACTTTTTCACCATTTCCAGATCTGAACTATAGTGGACACCGCAGTTTACAAAAATCCGGGAACGTTCGGTCCTGCTGTAATTTTTAAAAGCATCATTTACAATTTTTGAATTTGGGATCACCACAAAGTTGTTATCAGACTGTCTAACTTTTATACTTCTTAAGTTAATTTCAACTACGGTACCGGCATAGCCATTTGTTTCTACCCAATCCCCTATTTGTAATTCGGGTAAAAAACTTAAAATAACGCCAGAAAAACTATTGTTTAGTGGTCCCTGCAATGCTAAACCAACCGCCAGTCCAATCACTCCCGCTCCCGCAAGTATGGAAGTAAGTAACTTATTAAGATTAAGAAGCCCTAATGCGACAAAAAAACCAGTTAGGATAATAATCGCTTTCAGGACCTTAATAGTAATTTCCCGGATAGAGTCTTGCTTAACTTTTCTGATTAAAAGTCGGTTTACAAACTTTCCAATCCATTTTGCGGTAAATATGAAAAGTATAAAAACGAGAACTGCCAAAATAATATTTGGCAGGTTCACGATAAGGCTATTAAGCCATCCACTTAGTTTATCAACCAGGGACTCTAATGATTTTTCAATATCAAAGCTTTTTGCCATGTATGTAAAATAGATTATTTAGCAGGAATAGCTTTATGCGTTTCGGTAGTTTTCATTTTCCATGCATCCAACATCCAGCTGGTTTTTTCAAGTTCCCTGATGTAAGCGCCTACTAAATCTATAGTCCCCTCGTCACCGGCAGCATCTGCCGCTTTGATTACTTTTCGCATTTGTGATAAGATAACTCCATGATCTTTTATAAGTTGCTCAATCATTTCATAGTCGGTAAGTTCAGAAATGGATTCTTCTAAATTCGACATTTTTAAATACTCACTAAAATTACTTGTAGGTTGAAAACGTAAAGTTAATACACGCTCTGCAATCTCATCTACTTTCAGTTTAGCATCATCGTACATTTCTTCAAATTTTTCATGTAAATCGAAGAAATTTTTGCCGATTACATTCCAGTGAAAGTTTCTTAACTTTTGATAGTATAAATGATAATCAGCCAGTAAAATGTTTAACTCATCTACAGTTAAAGCTATCTTTTCCTTGTCTAATCCTAAATAATTCATAGTATTTATTTATAGTTTTTTTATTTTCAATACAAAAATACAATACTTAAATGTGTAGTACAGCGTTTAATAGAAGTTTAACGCTATACCATAATCAACCTATTCTATAGGTCTGTTTTGTTTCATATCAAGTTTCTTGCTCATCTCTTCAGAGACCTGCCCACTGGAAACTCCATATCCATCAACTAAGGTTCCTTTTTTTCCATTTTCTGTAGTAATGGCATATAGGATAGCGTTATCATCAGGATTGCTCATCCCTTCAAAACGCAGGACTTTATCTACATCAAATTCATGAACACCATATTTTTCGTTTTCCGATTTTATTTCCAGGTGCTCGTCCACTAAATTAAAATCATGTTCATAACCTTCTTCTAATTTTAATTTATTTATTGCCTGCGATAGGGTTCCGTAATCTTTCATTTTGTTATAATTTTTCAATTGGTTTCAAATGTTAAATTACGTTGAGATGGCCTTAAATCCAAGTGATTTGAGTGGTTTAGTATAAGTTTAACTCCCTTTGGCTATTCCTTAATATTTGGGTGTTTAACGATCTTTTTTGCTGCTAAAAAGACCTATAGGCAACACCAGTAAAAAGAAAAAATACCAGCCTGTTACCAGTCCGATAATGGTGATTATTGCAGCGATAATATAAAACCAGTAGGAACTAAAAAACTTCATAAAAAATATAGATAATAGCTATTATAAAAAGAATATAGAATAATTAATATTTGGAATGATGATCTTAAACAATCCACCTAAGAAATTGATATGCAGAGTGCCCCTAATTTTTTTCATCTTTAATAATCAGATCCCCGGCTTTTTTGAATTCTTTTTAATAAAAAACAATAAAACAGGGGGGTGTTTCCACAAAAAGATGGTATTAATCGGGTGACCCGCTTTATTTTTAAGCTTTATTTTTAAAATCAAGATCGTCTATGGGAATATCCCATATTATGACAGGGGTATAGGCTTTGTGAGTTGTAAAATTTATCTTTGTAAACATGAAAATAGGTTTGTCCGATTACATATTCGTCGAATTTATTTTTTAGCAACGTCAAAAATGCTTTTCTTTGGCGTAAAAACCACATTTAAACTTTAGGTTGAAGGTATGAAAAATAAAATCACCTTAAAAGAGCTTTCTAAATTGCTTAATGTTTCAGTTTCTACTGTTTCTAAAGCCTTAAACGACAGCCCGGAAATTAGTCAGAAGACTGTAGAGAGAGTTAAAGAATTAGCAACTTTACACAACTATCGTCCTAATCCTGTGGCCGTTAATTTAAAAAGTAGTAGAAGTGGGACTATTGGTGTAATTATACCAAACATAGCCAATGTCTTTTTTGCCAAAGTGTTATCGGGAATAGAAGCGAGGGCACAAGAAGAAGGATTGCAGGTAATTACGTATATTTCTAACGAGTCCTATGATCGTGAAGTTCAGATCATAGATCATTTAACCTCTGGTTTTGTAGATGGTGTTTTATTATCTATTGCTGAAGAAACGCAGCGTAAACGCGCTTTTGAACATATCTATAACTTAATCGATTATGATATCCCTGTGGTACTTTATGACCGTATTAATTATGATATGCCGGTGGATAAAGTAGGGGTAGATGATGCTGAAAGTTTTAAAAAGGTAACCACTAAGCTCATCAAAAAAGGAATTAAGAAAATTGGTGTAGTCTCTACCATTCTTCATCTGGTTAACGGTAAAGAAAGAATTAGGGGATATCAGGAAGCTTTATTGCCTAGTATGAAAGAGCATATTGCAGCTTCAACCAGAAGGGAATTTCTTGAAGAAAAAATTCATGAGATTTTAATTGACGATAAAGTAGAAGCGGTGTTATGCTGTGATACTGAAAGCACCATGAGAGTATACCGCTATGCGTATGAAAATAATATTCGAATTCCAGAAGATTTAAAAGTAGTTGGCTTTTTAAACGAAGAAATTACTTCTTATTTAACGCCATCAATCAGTTACATAGAGCAAAATCCTCGGAAAATAGGAAAAGGGGCTATGAAGCTTCTTGGAAAACGATTAAAAGGAGAGGCCGAATTAAATAAAACAACAGAAAAGATTATCAAAACCAAATTGGTAAATTTAGAATCGACTACGTTTGATTCTGAACTTTAATAATCCATATTTTGATAGATGCAAATAAACGGGCAAAATTAACCGGCAGTACAGTACTTGTTACCGGAGGAGCCGGTTTTATTGGTTCTAATCTTTGTAAAAGCCTTCTTGATCTTAATGCAAGGGTGATTTGCCTGGATAATTTTTCTACCGGGAAAAAAGCAAATCTAAATCTATTTAAGGATCACCAAAATTTTGCTTTAATCGAAGCCGATATCCGCGATGCTGATGCTTGTCTAAGAGCCGGTAAAAATGTAGATTATATTTTACATCAGGCTGCATTAGGATCGGTACCACGTTCGATTAAGGATCCGCAAACTACAAATGCAGTAAATATAAACGGCTTTTTAAATATGCTGGTTGCCGCGAAGGAAAACCAGGTAAAAAGATTTATATATGCTGCGAGCTCTTCAACTTATGGAGATGCCGCAGCATTGCCTAAAGTAGAAAATCATATAGGGAAACCATTGTCTCCTTATGCTATCACAAAATATGTAAATGAGCTTTACGCCGATGTTTTTCAGAAAACCTATGGCTTAAATAGCATAGGCTTACGCTATTTTAATGTATTTGGGCGACATCAGGATCCCGATGGCGCGTATGCAGCGGTCATCCCAAAGTTTGTTAAAAAACTAATGAATCATCGATCGCCGGTTATTAATGGCGATGGTAGTTTTTCACGAGACTTTACCTATATCGATAATGTGATTCAGGCAAATTTACTGGCCATGCTCACCGAAAACCCGGAAGCAGTAAATCAAATTTATAATGTAGCTTGCGGCGAAAGAACAGATCTTAACCAACTTTTTGAAATATTAAAGGCTGAATTATATAAATTTGATCCTGAAATTTTAGATATTTCGGCTAAATACGGTCCTGCACGCCAGGGTGATGTGCCCCATTCCCAGGCATCGATCGAAAAAGCTAAGAAATTACTTGAGTATCAGCCGGAATTTTCAGTTAAAGCAGGTTTAGCTGAAGCCGTGTCCTGGTATTGGAATAATTTAAAGTAAATGATACAAAAGAAAATAGCAGTTATAGGTCTTGGGTACGTAGGTTTACCTTTAGCACGTCTTTTCGCTACTAAATATACAGTGGTTGGATTTGATATTAACAATTCGCGTATAGAGGAATTACAACAGGGCAAAGACAAAACTTTAGAGGTAGCGGATCATGAATTAAAAGCGGTTTTAAAGAAAAGTAATTCCGAAGAAACCGGTCTCTTCTGTACGTCCAATTCTAAAGATTTAGAACAATGTGATTTTTATATTATTACCGTTCCAACCCCGGTAGATAGAAACAATAAACCAGATCTTACACCACTATATAAAAGCAGTGAAACCGTAGGTAAAGTCATAAAACACGGAGATATAGTGGTTTATGAAAGCACTGTTTTTCCCGGCGCTACCGAAGAAGAATGTGTGCCCGTTTTAGAGAAATTTAGCGGACTTCGTTTTAACAACGACTTTTTTGTGGGCTATTCCCCAGAGCGTATAAATCCTGGTGATAAAAAGCATACTGTAGACAAAATTTTAAAAGTCACCTCGGGCTCTACCAAACAAATTGCTGAAGACATAAACGCTGTATATGCCTCGGTGATTACTGCCGGAACCCATCTGGCACCCTCAATAAAAGTAGCTGAAGCGGCTAAAGTAATCGAAAATTCGCAGCGTGATATCAATATTGCTTTTGTAAACGAACTGGCCAAAATCTTTAATATTTTGGATATTGATACCAAAGCGGTACTGCAAGCTGCCGGTACAAAATGGAATTTCATTCCGTTTACTCCCGGTCTTGTTGGCGGACATTGTATTGGTGTAGATCCTTATTATTTAGCCCAAAAAGCGCAGGCGGTAGGCTATCACCCGGAAATTATCCTTGCCGGAAGACGAATGAACGATAGTATGGGGCAATATGTAGCTGCAGAAGTGGTGAAATTAATGCTAAATAAAGATCTTAAGGTTAAAGAATCTAATATTCTTATTTTAGGTTTTACCTTCAAGGAGAATTGCCCGGACGTTCGCAATACCAGAGTAATCGATGTTTATCGAAATTTAAAAGATTACGGGGTGCATGTAACAGTGTATGATCCTTTAGCAAACCCAGAGGAGGTATTGCACGAATATGGCCTAAAGACCCTTAATAAAAAGCCAAACGCCACTTTTGATGCTTTAATTTTAGCGGTGGCACATCAGGAATTTCTGGAGATGGATTTGTCTGAACTTAAAAGTAAAGATGCGGTAGTTTATGATGTAAAAGGTGTTTTAGGAGAAAAAGCCGATAAAAAACTGTAAATTTTCGTTCGATTTTAGTCAGATTCCTCCGTACTTAATTTTAAAAAGTATCTCAATATGTACCGCAAGTACGTTAAACGTATGTTCGACTTTGTTTTTGCGCTTTTTACACTATTGTTATTTCTACCGGTTTTTGTACTTATCATTTTACTTATCCTTATTTTCGATGGTTTTTATCCCCTTTTTATTCAGGAGCGGGTAGGGAAAGATGCCGTAAGTTTTAGGATTTATAAGTTTAAAACAATGAATGATAAGAAAGATGCTGAAGGAAGACTTTTAAAGGAAGAACTGCGTGTTACCAGATTTGGCCGAATTCTTAGAAAATCGGGTTTAGATGAAATTCCACAACTTTTTAATATTCTTAAGTTTGAAATGAGTTTTATTGGTCCCCGGCCGCTACCGGTGTATTATATCAATCTCGAGGATAAATTACAGCGAGATAGGCATCGCGTACTACCGGGAATTACCGGTCTGGCACAAATTACCGGTAGAAATTCGCTAAAATGGCCGCAGAAATTCCGTTTGGATAATTATTATATCGAACATCAGAGTTTTGTTTTTGATCTTAAAATTTTGCTGAAGACTATATACAGTGCTAATGGGTATGATGCCGTAAATTTTGATCATGTAATTCCTAAAAAGAAAGCAGAATAACCTATATTTCCTGAAATTCATTAGTTGATGAAGAAGATCTGGCTTTCACCGCCGCACATAAGCGGTAACGAACTACAAAAAATTCAGCAGGTTTTTCAGGAAAACTGGATTGCTCCCGTTGGTCCTCAGATTGGTGAATTTGAAGCTAAAATTTCTTCATTTTTAGGAGGCCAAGATCGGCATGTGGTTGCTTTAAATTCAGGAACTTCAGCTTTACATTTAGCTTTAAAGTTATTGAATATTGGTAAGGGAGATGTGGTGATTTGCCAGAGCTTAAGTTTTGCCGCTTCGGTAAATCCGGTTCTGTACGAAGGTGCAACACCTGTTTTTGTAGATAGCGAAAAAGAAACCTATAATTTATCGCCGGTTTATTTAGAGGAAGCCATCACCTCTCAAATTAAGAAAGGAAAGAAACCTAAAGCAATAATCGCCGTGCATATTTATGGGATGCCTTATAAGGTGGATGAAATTCATCGAATTTCTGCGAAATATGAAATTCCAATTATTGAGGATGCGGCTGAGGCTATGGGAAGTAGATATAGGAACAGAGCTTGCGGTAGTTTTGGCGATTTGGCGTTATTTTCTTTTAACGGAAACAAAATTATTACTACTTCGGCAGGGGGAGCACTAGTTTGCCAGGATGATATTCAGAAAAATAAAGCTATTTTTTGGGCCACACAGTCTAAGGAAAACGAAGATTTTTATTTGCATAAAGAGATAGGCTATAATTATCGAATGAGCAATGTTTTAGCGGCCATTGGACTTTCGCAAATCGATGTTTTGGAAGAGCGAACCAAAAAGAAGCGTGAAATTCAGCAATTTTATGCTTCTTTTTTAAATGATATAGACGGTTTTCAGATGTTTGACGAATGCTCTTCAGAATATAAAAGTAATCACTGGTTGAGTATTGTAGAAATGGATAAGGAAAAATTGCAAATATCAGCATTGGATTTGATGAGGCTATTAGCAAAAAAGAATATCGAAAGTCGGCGTATTTGGAAACCTTTACATACACAACCTGTTTTTACCGAATTTGATTTCTACGGAAGTATTGTTGCCGAAACGATCTTTGAAAATGGCTTATGTTTACCATCGGGAACGGCGATGACTTCAGCAGACCTTAATTTTATTAAAACCGAAATATTAGCGGCAATAAAACATGATTAAACCAAATTTTAAAGAACAGCTTATCGTATTTGGAGAAGCATCAAAGCTTATAGAAGTTTCAGATTTTCTTCGACAAAATTGGGTGAGGTCAAACGTCCTTATTTTCGATAAAAAAACGATCAACTCTCTAGAATTAGAAAACCTGGAACTGTTAGAAAATCAATCTTCAGTAATTTATATTGAAGAAGAATATAAATCTGATTTTGGGATCAAAGCCGCTTTTTTAGAGAAAATGATAAGTGCAAAAGCTAACGTATTTACTCTTGCGCTTCAGAATTGGAAAAAAAATGATTTCAATTTTAAAGAATTTCAGCTTCAGGATTTATATAAAACGGAACGAATAGCACCGGGTAAATTTCAGCAGAAAAATAAAAAATTACTGATTACCGGCGGAGCAGGATTTATAGGTGCTGCTTTGGTAAAATATTATTCAGATTCCTTTTCAGAAATCATTATTGTAGATCAGGCAGAAACTGCTTTGTTTTATCTAAAAGAAGAACTGGAGGCTTTGTATCCCAATGCAAAAATGCAATGCTTACTTGCCGATGTGACTAACCGGGAAAGGATGACCGCTATTTTTGAGGAATTTCAGCCAGAAATTGTGATTCATGCTGCGGCATATAAGCATGTTGCGTTACTGGAAAATGAGCTTGAGGAAGTGATAAAGAATAATATCGCAGGAACGTATATTATTTTTTATTTAGCGGAAACCTATAAAGCAGAACAGTGTATTTTATTATCTACCGATAAAGCGGTGGAGCCTAAATCGGTGATGGGAAAGAGTAAGTGTTGGGCAGAAAAACTGTGTTTTTGGTTTTCAAATCTTGGCGGCATGACCGATTTTAAAACCATTAGGTTTGGTAATGTTTTAGGAAGTACGGGTTCAGTATTACCAATTTGGAAAAGGCAATTACGATGGAAAAATGCGATTATGATGACTAAGCCCGAAGCTTATCGCTATTTTTTTACACTTCAGGAAGTTTTTGGTCTTACTGATTTTATATTAGCCAATAGAAAATCGGGTAGTGTTTTTACGATATTTAATGAATATCCTGTGGCGTTAAAAACATTGGCGAATTTGTTTTTGTACCATCAATCGGGAAAAATTATGCTCACCGGTTTAAAAGGAGGGGAAAAAGAGCGGGAGCAATTAATTGCTAAAGACGAAACGCCAATCCACCAACAATCATTTTTGATTGTGAATAGCACTAAAATCAAAGATGATTTTCCTGAGCAGTTACATCTATTACTTAGCGATAAAATGCTGATTCAGGATAAACAAAGTATCTTTGATAATTATCAGGTTTAAGCAAAAAGCCCTTTACTTTTTTCTACAACAGGCTTTAACATTTCCATTTCTTTAGATTTCAGTTTGATGTTCTGTAATTTTTCAAGGTGTTCCAACCGGTGGGTATCACTACTTATATAATCAATCATTTGATTTTCCAGTAATTTAAAAGCCATTTTCTGGATTCCTCTACCGTAGTGTTCACTAAGAGAGAGCATGTTTAACTGAAAATAACAGCCACGATTTTTTAGATCGGTATATTTTCTTAGGCTGGGCTCATGGAAAAATCCGTAACGTTCTGGATGCGCCAATATTAAGACATGACCTTTATTTTGAAGGGTAAAAATAATTTCTTTAAGGTTAATTGGCGGTTGTAAAAAAGACATTTCTACCAGACTAAAATTGCCTGAAATTTTTAGCAATTTTTCTTCAGAGAGTTTATCCATTAGGGATTGATCCATCATATATTCTGCAGCGGCCGAATTTTTAATATGGGCTGGTTGTACAGCCTGTAACTCTGCAAGTGCAGCATTAATTGTCTTTGGAGTATTGGGATAATAATCGTTCATGACGTGAGGGCTATGCACAAAGTTGGTTACGCCAAACTCTCCAAATTTTTGTATAAGCTGAAGACTGGTCTCCACATCGGGCGACCCATCATCGATACCTGGTAGGATATGATTATGAAAATCAGTAAACCCTTCTAATAGATCTACAAAAAAATACTTCTTTGAGAAGAATGAAAACATCTAAATTACTTTTTTTGAAAAGTAGTTTGTTTTGCTTAAAAGGGCAAAAAATTATCAGTCATTATTCTTAAATATTCAGTCTTGCTAAATAATTTTTCTAAAATTAAATATTTTAATTCTTAAGTTTGGTTTTAAAACCTTAAATTTAAAACGCCCTTTTTTAATTTATACGTAGAACTCAGGGTTTTAACTCTCCATTTTTAATTATGCATAAATCCCTTCCTGTACATATCCTACTTTTTGGTTTTATAGAAGAAAGTGAAACTATTCTACGTGCTTTAAAACAATATCCAAACAATTATATTTCCCAGTGCAGTGGTCTTAACTCCCTTAAGCGAATTCTTTTTGAAAACTGTGATTTTGATATACTAATACTCCAGCTAAGCTATTTGGAAACTGATATCACAGAGATTTTGAATTTTGTTGTGCAACAGCAAGATTTTGCGGTCTTAATCATATCTAACAGCAAAATCAGGGAACATGCTTATGAATCTTTTGCTCTGGGGATCGAGGATTACATTCATGTTTCTGAAATAAACCCTCCATCCTTAAAAAGAAGTATATATTTTGCGATTAAGCGTAAAGAATATAAGCAGCAGATAAGTAAATCTGAAGATAATTATAAAACATTATTTCACTCCTCACCTTTACCTATGTGGGTTATTGATCGCTATACTTTAAAATATTTAAGTGTAAATAAGGCGGCAATAGATCATTATGGATATTCTGAACAAGAGTTTCTAAACATGAAAGCCAGTGATTTATGGGCGCGGGAAGAAAAAGAAAAATTAAAATTATTGATCAAGCAATTTACGGATGATTTTTTGCACGACACGGCCTGTTATGTAAAGAAAGACGGTACTGAAATCAAGGTGAATTTTTATAGTTCACCAATTAACTATGATCAAAAGGAAGCTCGTTTGACCATTGCTGAAGACATTACCGAAAATATTAAAATAAGACAGGCATTAAAAGACAGTGAAGAGCGTTTTAAATCGTTAGTCCAGGAGGGGAGTGATTTGATAGCGATTCTAGATCGAGATTTTAATTATAGTTATATTAGCCCAAGCGTAGAAAATATCTTAAAATTAAAGCCAGAGAAATTAAAAAAACGAAACTTCTTTGATGATATACATCCGGAAGACCAGCAATTTTTAAAGACGGTAGTAAAGTCGATAAAACATGGGGATAATAGCAAAATAGGCCTTCCATTTTACCGGGTGAAAGATGGGATGGGATACTGGCGTTATTTAGAAACAAAGTTATCCAACTTAATAAATTATACGCCCATTGAAGGAATAGTTATCAATAGCCGGGATGTTACAGATTTGGTAGAGCAGAGAAATCGTTTGTCAGAAAGTTTATCCAGGTATGAAATTATTTCTGAAGCGACCAGTGATATTATAACCGATTTTGATGTACTTAATAATTCGGTTCAAATTTCTAAAGGCTTTTATAAAGTTTGTGGTTATGATCCCAGGAAAATAGAAAAACAGGATTTTACAAAATGGTGGTATAAGAAGGTTCATGAGAGCGATCGAAAATTTATCAAGAATAAGGTCGAAAAAACCCTGCGCGCAAAGGAAAGATTTTTTAGTTTGGAGTACCGGTTTTTATGTGCTGATGGAAGCTATAAAACTTTTTTAGATCGCAGTTATGTGCTTTATAATAAACAGGATATACCACAAAGAATTATTGGCTCTAAACAAGATATTACACAGCAGAAAGAGTATATTAAACAAATCGAACATAGAAACCGCAAGCTAGAGGAAATTGCCTGGGAGCAGTCCCATACGGTTAGAGCGCCTTTGGCAAAAATCATGGGTTTAGTTGATTTATTGAAGTATAATGAAAATAATACTACAGAAACTAAGAATTTATTAGAAAATATATTAAATTCCGCCGAGGATTTAGATGCTGTGATACGAAACATAGCGCAAAAAACATATTATAAATAGATTTATTGCCCTAAATCTATGTAGAACATTAATATTAACCTACATTATGTTGGAAGTCATATTGGTAGATGATGATGATATTGTTTTAATGATGCAAAGAAAAATGATTTCTAGATGCAAAATTTCATCTAAACCAATCATTTTTAAAAGTGCTCTTGAAACTTTAGAATATTTAAATAAGCCAGAAAATCTGGAAAATAAGGAAAAGGTTTATCTTATTTTTCTGGATATTAATATGCCTTTAATGTCGGGGTGGGAATTTTTAGATAAGATTAAAAAACATGTATTGTATGATCAGATTCATGTAATTATGGTCACCTCATCCATAGACCAAAAAGATCGAAGTAGGGCAGAAACCTATCAAAGGGTGATTGATTATATTGAAAAACCCGTAACCGTCAAACATTATGAAGTTGTAAAACAACTGAAATCTATTAACGAATTTTTTTAGGGATTCTTATGCTTTTTTCTAGAGGATGCGCCTCTTCAATTTTTTCATGAGCCCATAATTCGTCCTCGCGTTCCAATTCTAACTCTTCCTGCACCGCCGCAGCTCTGGGATCATAATTTAATTTTATATACATAGGAAAGTGGTCGCTACCAATACTTTTTTCCCTGGCAATCTCTATTAAGGTGAAGTCTTTGGAATGAAAAACATGATCTAACGGCCAACGAAACAAACGATATCCGGTATGGAAAGTATTAAAAAATCCCCTTCCTATACGTGGATCCATCAATCCGCTCATTTGTTGAAAAAGCTTCGTAGTTCTGGACCATGCTACATCATTAAGGTCGCCAAACACCAAAACCTTACGGTCTTCCGGAGAAAGATCTCTTCCCAGCATTAAAATTTCAGCATCTCGGTTGGTAGAGGTATAACTTTCAGTAGGGCTTGGAGGCATAGGATGTAAACAATGGATCTTTAATTTGGTACCATTTCTAAGTTTTACATAGCCATGAATGGATGGAATGTCTTCCTGTACAAGATAATGAACATCTGCATCTATCAACTCTAGCTTCGAGTATAAGTGCATTCCATAAAGATTATCCAGCGGAACTTTTATAGTATATTTATAATCATCTTCTATCTCTTCTAAAACATTTTCCCAACGTTTATCTGTTTCTAAAGTTAAAAGGATATCCGGTTGTCTTTTTTTAACCAGTGCAACTAATTTTTCTGGATGCTTATTAGGGGTAAGAACATTGCTTACCAGGATAGAAATAGTGGCGTTATCTTCTTTTCCTTTATATTTAATAACCTGTTTTTTCGCAAGTATGGTATATGGGAATATTTTGACGCACTGATAAATCAAACTTAAGAAAAGTAAAACTGTTGCAACATAATGCCATGTTTTGGAAAAATCATAGACTATAAAGCACAAGATCAGCGTAATTATAATACAAACTGAAATTTGTATTCTGGGAAAATCAAATCCTCTAATCCACCATTGATCAAACCGGGTAATAGAGGCTAAAGTCGGAATTAAAAAAATAAAATTTAGGAAAAGTATGATAATTTCAGCGGTGTCCATGCTGATGTTCGTTTTATGTTGGAAATTTTTCGGTCAATTTCAACTTCAAATCTCTGATTATTCAGGAAATTTTAAAAGTATTTAAGAAAAGAATAACTTAATAAAGCTGATTTCTCACGGGATTGGTGATGAATTGATCCATTTTTTAAACTTATGAAATGTTGAATTTTAATTCTATCGAAAAAAGCGTAATTTTAAAGTATGAAGAAGAAAGATAAAATGAAGGAAAAGGGTTTTGTTTTTAAGAAGTACGAGGAACCTAACATCACCCCTTTTGAAAAGCTCTTCGAAATCTTTAAAGAATTGATCACCCATACTTCTGGTGATTTAGATGAAGCGCTAGACTGGTTACGCCAGTTGGACGAAGAATACCAACTTACGACCAGCGAATATACCATTGACGATTTTATTGAAGACCTGAAACAGAAGGGGTATATTAAAGAAGAAATAGATCCAGATGGTGAAGGAGAAGGAGATGGATCAGGAAATTTAAAGATTACCGCCAAAACCGAAAGAGCCATACGGCAACAGGCATTAGATCAGATTTTCGGAAAGATGAGAAAAGGAAACTCCGGGAATCACCGTACCAGTCACGTAGGTCGTGGCGATGAGCATACCGGCGATTTTAGGGATTATCAGTTTGGCGATTCTTTAGACCGGATCTCGATGACTGAAAGTTTACGGAATGCCCAGATTAATCATGGTATTGGTGATTTTAATATGACGCATGATGATTTGGTGGTGGAAGAAACGCATTACAAATCTCAAATGAGTACCGTGTTAATGATCGATCTTAGTCATAGTATGATCCTGTATGGTGAAGATCGTATCACTCCGGCAAAAAAAGTTGCGATGGCTTTGGCCGAATTAATTACTACACGTTACCCAAAAGATACGTTGGATATTATTGTTTTTGGAAATGATGCCTGGCCGGTTTCTATTGCAGATTTACCCTATTTAAAAGTAGGGCCGTATCATACCAATACGGTGGATGGGTTAAAGCTCGCTATGGATATTTTGCGTAGAAAGCGAAATACCAATAAGCAAATTTTTATGATTACAGATGGTAAACCAAGCTGTATTAGAGAACGCGATGGCAGTTATTATAAAAACAGTATGGGGTTAGATCCATATATTGTTGATAAATGCTATAACATGGCGCAACAGGCACGTAAACTTCAAATCCCTATTACTACATTTATGATTGCACAAGATCCTTATTTAATGCAGTTTATAAGGGAATTTACACAGGCAAATCAGGGAAAAGCATTTTATACCGGACTTCAGGGACTTGGAGAAATGATTTTTGAAGATTACGAAACCAATAGAAAAAAAAGAATTAGAGGCTAAAAGAAAAAGAAGATATGAATATGGAGAAAGTAAAAACCCTGGGAGAACTCAAATCTTCAGGATATAAAAGTAAAAGCATCAAAGATGAGCTTCGTGATAATTTAATTGCAAAAATTAAAAAGAAAGAAGCTTCATTCACCGGAATTCATGGGTACGACGATACTGTCATTCCCGAGTTAGAACGTGCGATATTATCTAAACATAACATTAATTTATTAGGATTACGCGGGCAGGCTAAAACAAGATTAGCGCGTTTAATGCTCAATCTTTTGGACGAATATATCCCGGCGGTTAAAGGTTCAGAAATTAGTGACGATCCTTTAAACCCTATTTCGCGATATGCCAAAGAACTCATCGCAGAAAAAGGAGACCAAACACCTATTATCTGGATCCACAGGAGTGAGCGATTTTTTGAAAAGTTGGCCACCCCAGATGTTACGGTAGCCGATTTAATTGGCGATGTAGATCCGATTAAAGCAGCCAATTTAAAATTGAGTTATGCAGATGATCGTGTGATTCATTTTGGAATGATACCACGTGCTAATCGTAGTATTTTTGTAATTAACGAGCTACCCGATTTACAGGCCAGAATTCAGGTGGCGTTGTTCAATATTCTTCAGGAGGGCGATATCCAGATTCGCGGCTTTAAATTAAGGCTGCCTTTAGATATGCAATTTGTATTTACTGCAAACCCTGAAGATTATACCAATCGCGGTAGTATTGTAACACCACTTAAAGACAGGATTGGCTCGCAGATTTTAACACACTATCCTGAAACTATAGAGATCGCCAAGACCATTACTCAGCAAGAAGCTAAGTTAGATTCCAGACAAACCGATATGGTTTATGTGCCAGAACTGGCGAAAGACCTGCTGGAGCAAATTGGTTTTGAAGCTCGAGAGAGTGAATTTATAGATGAGAAGAGCGGTATTAGTGCCAGAATGAGTATAACAGCGTACGAAAATCTTTTGAGTACGGCAGAGCGCAGAACTTTAAAAAATGAGGAAGATAAAACATTGTTGCGATTCGGTGATTTTATGGGCGTAATTCCTTCAGTAACCGGTAAAGTAGAATTGGTTTACGAAGGGGAGCAGGAAGGAGCTGCCGCCGTGGCGACACAATTACTTGGAGATGCGGTAAAAACCTTATTCCCTAATTATTTTCCCAAGATTGAAAAATTGCAACGACCAGATGAGAAAACACCATATGATGACCTGATAGAATGGTTTTTTGAACAAACCGGCTTTGAGCTGCCAGATGATCTTACTGATGAAGAATATAAGAAAAGACTAGATGAGGTAGGCCCGTTAAATGAATTGATCAAAAAATATCAGCCGGAAATGGAGAAGACCGATACATATTTTCTAAAGGAATTTTTGCTTTGGGGATTAGTGGAATTTAAAAAACTAAGCAAGCAACGATATACAAAAGGGATTCAGTTTAATGATCTCTATGGAAGTTATATTAGCGGATTGTAATATTTCCATTGAAATAAAAGGAACAAAAGCCCGATTTTGATAAAAATCGGGCTTTTGTTTTTATGAAATTATGATAATCTCATATTTTTTCGGCAAATGTGTGTTTTTAGTTTTTTATATCTCCTTATTTCTATACTTTTATAACATCTTTTAAGGAAAACAATGAAGAGTATTAAATTAAATAGCAATTCAAACATTACTTCTACAACAGGAGTTGCTATTTCTATTATTATTACTCGTACAATTATTACCCCTTTGGGGTAGTATGTATATAATTTTCCGTCCGCACTCACACACGTTTTACAACGAACTCAAAACTATTTATTTCAAACTATTAAATTATTCTTATGAATATTCTAAAATTCGGAGGATCTTCTTTGGCCTCTCCGGAGCGAATCAAACTTGTAGCCGAAACTGTAAAAAAGCATGTGCAACAAGATAAAACCATTGCTGTGTTTTCAGCCTTTGGTGGGGTAACCAACGATCTATTAAAAATGGCAGAATTAGCGGCTAAAGAAGATTTAGCCTATAAAGAAATTCTGGCTCAGAACGAGAAAAGACACCTGGATGCGGTAAAAGAATTAATTCCTGTTCAAAATCAAAGCGGAGTTTTAAGCAAGGTGAAAACCGAGTTTAATCGACTGGAAACCTTATACGAAGGTGTTTATTTGCTTAATGAGCTATCCAATAAAACCAAACATGTGGTTTCGAGTTTTGGAGAAATTTTATCCTCTTTAATTATAGCTGAATATTTTAAAAGCCTGGCGACAGATGCGCTTTTAATCGATTCCAGGGAATTAATTGTTTGTAAGAATAATAATGAAAAGATTCAGCTTAATTACGAGCAGACCAATAAAAACATCGTACAGTATTTCAAAGAAAATGATGCTAGTTTATTTGTAGTTCCAGGTTTTGTCGCTAAAAACGAACAGGGCGTTCCCAGTACCTTGGGAAGAGGCGGTAGTGATTTTACCGCAGCCATCTTTGGTGGTGCTTTAGATGTGGCAAAAGTGATTATTTATACCGATGTAAACGGTATGTACACTGCCAATCCAAATGTGGTACACCAGGCTTATCCACTTCAAAATATATCGTATCAGGAAGCGATGGAATTATCACATTTTGGAGCAAAAGTTCTATATCCGCCAACGCTACAGCCATTGTTAGACAAAGGCATTCAAATTCATATAAAAAATACGTTTTCCCCAGAAGATGCGGGGACGCTAATTTCAAAATCCAGTAAAGAAAATTTTAGATGGGTTACCGGCATTACGCATATAGATGATATTAAACTGCTGAATATCGAGGGTAGTGGTATGGTTGGTATTCCTGGTTTTTCAAAACGATTTTTTGAAACTCTATATCAGGAAAATATCAATGTAGTATTGATCACCCAGGCCTCTTCAGAGCATAGTATTTGTGTTGCCGTAAAGGGTGATGAAGCTCAGGCAGCAAAAGAAGCTTTAGATGAAGCTTTTGCCGTAGAGATCGATTATCAGAAAATAAAACCCGTAGAAATAGAAGGAAATGTAGCGATTATCGCTTTAGTGGGCGATCGTATGAAGAGTCACCACGGCTTAAGCGGTAAAATGTTTAGTGCTCTTGGAAATAACAATATTAACATCAGGGCGATTGCCCAGGGATCTTCAGAGCGTAATATATCGGCGGTGATTGCGAAAAAAGATATTAATAAGGCACTAAATACGTTACATGAGCAGTTTTTTGAAGTGCCGTCTAAAGAACTAAACCTGTTCATTACCGGAGTTGGAAATGTGGGGAGTAAACTTTTGTCGCAATTAGAAAAGCAGGAAAAATACCTTCTTGAAAAATTAAGGCTTAAAGTTCGTGTACTGGGATTATCAAATTCCAGAACGATGGTTTTTGATGAAAACGGACTGGATTTAAGCAAATGGCAAGAATTACTTGATGCCGGTGAAAAAGCCAGTAAGCATAATTTCTTTAATAAGGTAAAAGAATTCAATTTGCGTAACAGTATTTTTGTCGATAACACGGCGAGTGCTGAGATTTCCAAGTGGTATAAAGAATATCTTTCAAATTCTATTGCCGTGGTCACCTGTAATAAAATTGCAGCTGCAGATGATTTAGTGAATTATCAACATTTACAGGAGCTTTCGAGGGAATACGGAGCGTCTTTCCTTTACGAAACCAATGTTGGTGCAGGATTACCAATTATAGATACCCTTAAAAACTTAATTGCTTCTGGAGATAGAATTCATAAAATTCAGGCAGTACTTTCAGGGAGTTTAAATTTTGTATTTAATACCTATGATGGAACTGCACCATTCTATAAAACGGTAGAACAGGCTATGGAAGAAGGCTATACTGAACCCGATCCTAAGATCGATTTAAGCGGAGTAGACGTAGCACGTAAGATATTGATCCTTGCTCGCGAAAGCGGACTAAAAATGGAGCTTAGCGATATCGAAAATGAAAGCTTCCTTTCTGAAGAAAGTCTGAATACAGAGAATAATGAAGATTTCTTCAGTTTACTTCAGGAAGACGAAAGTAAGTTTAAAGCAATATACGAAGATGCTGCTAAAGATGGAGCTCAATTAAAATACGTCGCCCAGCTGGAAGATGGAAAAGCTTCTGTAGGCTTACAAAAAGTGGATGCAGCGCATCCTTTTTACAATCTTAGTGGTAGCGATAATATTGTATTGTTTTTTACAGATCGCTACAGTGTGCAACCATTAATCGTAAAAGGAGCAGGTGCCGGAGCCGATGTTACGGCCTCTGGAATCTTTGCCGATGTTATACGAATAGGTAAAAAATAACGATGGAAGAAATTAAAGTTTTTGCTCCGGCTACGGTAGCTAATCTTTCCTGTGGTTTCGATGTATTGGGCTGTTGCCTGGATAACGTTGGGGACGAGATGATCATTAAAAAAAATGATCTTCACAAACTTAGAATCACTAAGCTGGAAGGGCAGGATCTTCCTTTAGAAGTGGATCAAAACGTAGCGGGTGTAGCGGTTAAGGCCATGCTTGAAAAGCTACAATCGAACGAAGGTTTTGATATCGAGATTTATAAAAAAATAAAAGCAGGAAGCGGAATTGGCAGTAGTGCTGCCAGTTCTGCCGGTGCTGTTTTTGCCGTAAATAAGCTTTTAGGTGCTCCATTGAAAAATATTGAATTGTTACCTTTTGCAATGGAAGGCGAACGATTGGCCAGCGGAAATGCCCATGCCGATAATGTAGCCCCCGCTTTACTTGGTGGGTTTACACTGGTAAAAAGTTATGAGCCGTTAGAAGTGTTATCCTTGCCGTCTCCTGAAGAATTGAATGTGGTGATTCTTCACCCTCAAATAGAGGTGAAAACCAAAGACTCTCGTGCCATTATCAAACGTAATATTAGTTTGGATAAGGCCGTGAGCCAATGGGGAAATTTGGGAGCTTTGGTAAGTGCTTTATATACGAAAGATTACGAATTATTAGGTAGAAGCCTTAAAGATGAAATTGTAGAACCTATTCGTTCAATTTTAATCCCGTATTTTGATGAAATTAAAACTATTTCTTTAGAAAGCGGAGCACTTGGCTTTGGGATTTCGGGTTCCGGGCCATCGGTTTATGCCATGTGCCGTGGTAAAGAAAATGCTGAAAAGGTAAAATCCAGTATTGCTCAATTTATGGAAAAACAAAGTATCACTTACGATCTTCATTTATCAAAAATTAACCCTGAAGGAGTTAAAATCTTATAGAAAACATGAAATATTTTAGTCTGAATAATCGAACTCATTCTTCTAGTTTCGAGAATGCCGTAATTAGAGGTCTTGCTCCAGATAAAGGATTATATTTTCCAGAACATATCCAAAAATTACCAGATTCTTTTTTTGCGGCACTGCCTAATATGTCACAAACTGAAGTCGCGTATCATGCAATTAAACAATTTGTAGGCGATGAAATTCCAGAAAAGGACCTAAAAGAAATTATTGCTACAACTTTAGATTTTGAATTTCCGGTAGTACATGTGAAGGACAATGTATATACTTTAGAACTTTTTCATGGCCCTACTTTAGCCTTTAAAGATGTAGGCGCTCGTTTTATGGCAGGTAGTTTAGGATATTTTATCACAAAAAACGAGGTAGGAAAAGTAACGGTACTTGTTGCAACTTCGGGAGATACCGGTGGAGCAGTTGCCAATGGATTTTTAGGAGTAGAAGGTATTGATGTAGTCATACTGTATCCTAAAGGTAAAGTGAGTAAAATTCAGGAGAAACAATTAACCACCCTTGGTGAAAATGTTACGGCTTTAGAAATTGATGGTGCTTTCGACCAGTGTCAGGATATGGTAAAACAGGCCTTTCTAGATGAAGAAATTCAATCCAAGCGACAGTTAACTTCCGCAAACTCGATAAATGTAGCACGTTGGCTTCCGCAGATGTTCTATTATTTTTTAGCTTATCGGCAGTTAGCTTCCGAAGGGAAAGATATTGTGTTTTCTGTGCCGAGTGGTAATTTCGGGAATATTTGTGCGGGGATGGTTGCTAAAGAATTAGGACTTCCCATAAAGCACTTTATTGCTTCTAATAATGCAAACAGAACAGTAACCGATTATTTGGAAACCGGAAATTACGAGCCAAAACCAAGTGTTTCAACCATTTCGAATGCGATGGATATTGGGAATCCCAGCAATTTTGTAAGAATTTTGGAACTTTTTCAAAACGAGTATGGAAATGTAAAAGAAAACCTTACCAGTTTTAGTTACAATGACGAGGAAACTAAACAAGCCATGCAATCGGTTTATAAAGAAACGGGATATGTTATGGATCCTCATGGAGCGGTAGGGTATCTTGGTCTGCAAGAGCATTTTAAGACAAATCCAGATGAAGTAGGTGCTTTTCTAGAGACGGCACATCCCTGTAAATTTAGAGAAACTGTTCAGGAAGCGATTGGTAAAGAAATCGAAATTCCGGATGCTATAAAAGAAGTTTTAAAAAAGGAAAAGAAAGCAATTTCGATTAAGGATTATACTGATTTAAAATCCTTTCTGTTAAGTGAACAGGGGATTTAATTTATTTCACATTGTGAAATATTAAAAAAGCCTTTCCTAAATCAGGAAAGGCTTTTTTAATGAATAATAGGTATTTAGTACTTTGCTGAAGCACCTGCAGCAGGTAAACTATTTTTAATGAACTCGCGAATATCTTCGTTTGCTGTTTCGAGATCAGCTTTTCTCAGGTACATCATATGCCCGCTTTCATAACCTTTAAAAGAAAGTCGGTCTTTCATTTTTCCGCTAGGGTCTAATTGCCACATAGAGTATTTGGCATTAAAATAAGTACAGGCGCCATCAAAATATCCAGATTGGATCATCACATCCAGATTAGGATTTTGAGCCATGGCCTGTCTTAAATTTTCACCGGAATTATCGCGGCTTCGATCCCATGGATGTACCGGTCCAAACATAAAGTATTTAAGATCAGTTTTAAAGTTAAGATCTTCCCGTAAATAATAATTGATGGCAGGGGTAAAGGAATGTAGCCAGGAGGTTAATTCGGCATTATAATCGGGGTTTTCACCAGCATCCTTACGATCGATTCCTAAGTATCGGGAATCTAAACGCCCCACGGTAAAGCCATCTTCACGTTTCAGTTCTTTCCAGAAAGTTCTTATAGGCAATTCTAAATTATTCTGAAGATATACTTTTTTATCGATACTGGAATAGTATGCCATTTTTTCGGCAACGGTATTTTGAATAGCTTCAGAGGCGTACCCGCCTTTTACCAGTACCGGAAGTAATTCGTTAATGCTGTAGGCTTCAACTTCATCCAAAAGATCGGTTAAAGATTTACTTTGTAATTCCTGCGGAAGTAATTGATGATACCATGCGGTAGCTGCGAAATAAGGTAAGCGGTTTGCGATTTCAACGGGACCTTCACGGTCGATTCCCAATTCGGTTGGAGAAACCAAAATAACACCGTTTAAATACATCCACTGGCTGTTCTGAAGTTCTAAAGCCAAACCACTAACTCTGGTCGTTCCGTAACTTTCCCCAATTAAATATTTAGGTGAGAGCCATCGATTTTCACGGGTAACAAAAGTATTTAGCCATTCAGCCAAGTAGCTAATGTCTTGATTTACTCCAAAGAATTTGCTTTTATCAACCTTACCATCAGCATCAGGAATTGGTCTGGAATAACCGGTATTTACTGGATTTACATAGACAATATCGGCAACATCTAAAATCGAATATGGATTTTCTTTAATTCCGTAGGGCTGTACAGGATAACCTTCATCATCGATTTTTAAAATTCTTGGTCCGGTGTACGCAATATGCATCCATACTGATGCAGAACCGGGACCTCCATTAAAAGAAATCACCAAAGGCCGGTTTTCGGTATTTTTGATATCACTTCTTTTATAATACGTGTAATACAGGCTGGCTATAGGATTGCCCTGATCGTCCCATACGGGTTGCATCCCGGTCTGAGCCGAATAATTGATGTTTTTTCCTTTGATGGTTACCGAATGATTGGTTACTACGGTAGTATCTACAGGAACTTTTACCTGCTGGGCAAAAGAAGAGAAAGTTATAAGTGCGCAAATGAGGGTAAAAATTTTCTTCATTAGTGATTATGTTGTTTAGGGTTAAAACTGAAAAATACTGCTATTTCTTATTTTCTACAAAAACAGCAGATAAATTATACAAAATTGACTCGATAATCGAGATTAAAAGTTCCGTTTCCATTGGGGATCAGGATGCCTCGAAATAAAAAATAATTTTCTAATAAATGCCTCTTTGATTTGGCCTGAGGTATTTTCTTTAAAATATAAGGAGCCTTTTTTAAGACTCCTTATTCTTAAATCTGTGTGTTTAATATGTTAAGGTTCGTAAATAAGCCTTAAGAATGAACTAAACCGTTCACTATTTTTATTTATCGGGATTCCGGTCACAATCCCCACTAGTAAATTGTCGCTTAGGTCTACGCGCATTTGTGGCCTAATCGTCATATCGAAGGTGTTATTGTAGATTTCTTTATTAAATTCTACACCAATAAAGTTACGAGTACCCGGAATCATGTAATGAATATTTGAATTGATTTGCCAGATTGTGGCAATATTGTCGTTATTAAAATGATGGTCGAACACTGGCCCGGTATAAATAAGCGAGTGAAAATTACTACCAAGACGTTTTGCAGCGATTAAAAACGGATTATAGACCAAACCTGTAAAAAGTTTTCCACGCCCATAATTATTAAATTGTGTCATGGTAAATTCCTGAATATATCCAATAGCCATAGAGGCCTGATGCTTTTCTGAAACCAGAAAGCTGTATTGCCCGGCCATTTTTATACTGTTTAGATTGCTCCCGGGTGCCGAGTTGTTTCTGCCCGGATAATAAAGGGAGAATGGTAGTTCGATTTCTAATCCTAATCGATCCATAGGAGCCCATTCATACTCTACCAATGCCGTATATTCATCATATTTTTCGTTATCGGTTAGTCCTACACCAATATTCCATTCTTTTTCTCCTTTCCTGGCTCCCAGATCCCGAATTAAATCGATATACAAAGGTTCAGCATGTAAAACTTTAGCAGGAAGACTATCGGTTGGATGCTCTTTATGATGTTGAGCGGTGATCCCTGTACTTACCAGTAAAACAGGAAGTATAAGCTTACTTATAATATTGTTCATTATATGTTTAGATTTTATTCAAATAGGTAATCACTAATCTTTGCTAATTGCACGATCAGTGTAATTCAATTGTTTAGTAAAAAATAATTTGTTGGGACGTAAATGCAAAAAGCTTAGCATGCCCTACAGACTATTATTCGGAAAAACTTTTAAAATTTAGGGTATTGATCTACCGATACCGGCATGGGCTGGATCGGCCAATGAAACCCTTAATGAAGAATTAGAATCTAAATTTCGGGAGGAGGTGAGGTAGTTTCGGGATAGAAGTCGTAGTATTTAAACTTATATTCTGAATTTATTAATTTCTGAAGAGCGACGTCGAAAACAAATTCTGATTTTTTATCTAATACATAAAGATCCACCGAAAAGTGTTTTTTAATGAGATGACTTTCATTATCACTGTCGTCGTATTCGGGAATAGCATTTTCAAAACCCATAATCTTTTCCAGAACAATTTCTACGATACTTTCCTGGTCGTTTAAGCTAAGATCTTCAGGCCATTTCTTATTGATATCTGGTGAATCAACACTGATATTTAGGATCACCAGGCCTATAAATAAGCTGAAATAATGTAATATTTTATTATTCCTTACACTATACATTCCTAAAGGTTTGATCGCTAATGGCTAGTACAGATTATTCTATAATTCTAAATTTCCGAAAAATACTATTTCAAATTGAACTGGAAAAATGGAGTTTTATTTTTTATTGTTAAGATTATTATCTCTAAAAATAATCACATAGGTTAACCAAATTCCCATAAAAGCGGCAAGGATAAAGAATAAAATGGCGAAGCCAGGATATCCGAAAATCACAAAATCTGTAGGGATTTGCATAAGCATTGACGCGCCAATAATCATTGCGGCAATGATAATCCCTAAAGTGATCCTGTTGGCTATTTTTTGAAACCCATCGGTTAGCCGCTCTTCATCTAATGCCTCTATATTTACCTTAAATTTATTCTCTGCAAGATTATCGGTAATTTTGTTTAGGCGTTCGGGAATATGCTCTATCAGTTTTTTGGACTCCAGAAGCATGGAAAAGAAATTTTCTGGTTTTAGCTCCTCATACATTTTCTTTTGCATGATTTCCTGAGCATGTTTTTTTATTGCGACCCTAAGATCGAATTCCGGATCTAAAACAGCAATGATCTGATCCATATTCAACAATATTTTACCCAGAATATTTACTTCAACAGGCATATGGATTCCGGTTTCTGCAGCCAAACGATTTAACTGAATAAGCAATCTTCCGGTTTGTAATTCTTTTGCCGGGCTATTCTCACTTTCCATAATGATGTCACTAATCATTTTATTGAAGGTGGCCAGATCACTGTCTTCATCGGTCTCACTCATGTTAATGATAATATGAGCTGTCTCCGGGCCATTATTATTACTAATGGCGATTAAAAGCTGAAGCAGGCATTCTTGCATGTGGCTGGTAAAGTTAGCCACCATGCCAAGATCGATAAGCGCAATTTTACTATCTTTTGTAAACTGTATATTCCCGGGATGAGGATCTGCATGTACAAAACCATCGTTAATGATCTGTTGTAAATAAGCTTCTACAAGTTGATCGACCATTGGAGCATAATCTACTTCTAGTTGCTTAAGCGGGGAAAGAGAGGTTATTTTCTTTCCGTCGATAAAATCCATGGTTAACACCCTACTGCCACAATAGTCGGGAACCGGTGCCGGTACGATAAGGTAGTTATATGGGAGTAAGTTTTCTTTAAGCGTAATAAGGTTTTGCTGCTCTTTGGAATAGTCAAGTTCGTTTAATAAGATACGTCGTAATTCAGCTAAAACGGTATCTATCGCATATTTTTTAGCGATTTTGGAGTGTTTAACCGCAAGTTCTGCCATTTCCTGGAGCGTATCCATATCATCCAGAAACTTACGTTTAATTCCGGGACGCTGAATTTTAACGGCTACCGGTTTACCGCTTCTTAAAGTAGCATAATGCACCTGACCAATAGAGGCGCTGGCGATTGGTTTTTCTTCAAAAGTATCAAAGGCTTTAGAAATACGTGTGCCCAGGTCTTCTTCTACAATCTTATGTACCTCTTCATAAGGAATTGGTGTAACATCATCCTGTAAGGTTGCCAGTTTTTTAAGATAAGCATCAGGTAATAAATCTGGTCTTGTAGAAAGCAATTGCCCTAATTTAATATAGGTAGGCCCCATATTTTTTAAATCTTCTACCAATTCTTCGGGAGAACGATCAAAGTTATCCTGATTTTTGTTTTCACTGGTAGCATCATCAAACGCATTCGCTGTAGTTTTCTTAAAAAGATCACTATTAGCATATTTCAGCATAAAACTGAAAAATTTACGATAGCGTGTAAAATTCTCGGGTAGTATAGACATTAACTGCTAGCTTATTTTGCACAGCAAATTACAATTCTTTAGTCTTTTAGCCGTGCATCTTAGCTTAGTTTTAGCACTTTAAATGTAAATTCATAGTTTTCTTTTACCCAGCCCTGACTTTCTAAAAAATAAAGCCTAAAATTTGATAAAATTAAGAATACTTGGCTTTTATAAGTTGAGCTTTTTCAATAACGCTCTTATTGTTTTAAACCGTAAGCAAACTATTTAAATGATTAATATTTGAAGGATTGCCAAATACATATATAAGGTCGCCACGTTTAATCTTGGTTTGTGGTGTGATCTCTGTTAAATACTGGGTATCTCTTTTTATGGCGAGAACCGTAACCCCGTAATTCTTAGCTATACCAGATTCTTCCAGACTCTTCCCTACAATATTTTTGTTTTTGTACTGAACGCTAAGCGTTGCAATTTCTTTGTTTGGGATATTTAAATGATGGAGTGCCGGGTTATGGGGCTTATCTTTTAGGCGTGTAAGCATTTCGTAATCTGCAGATCGAATACTACTGGTAAATTCAACAATTTCGTCATAAGGTACCAGGTATTTTTTAAGCACCCGGGTAAAAATTTCGATAGAAGTTTCAAAGTCGGCCGGAATCACTTCATCAGCACCCACGCGTAAATTTTCTTCAATTTCCTTCACCTGGCGTGTTCTAACAATGATAAATGCCGTTTGCGTAAATAACCGAATGGTACTTATAATTTTTTTAGTCGCTGCAGCATCAGAAATAGCGATAACTACTACACGAGCTTCCTGAATATGAATATGTTTTAGAATTAACGAATTGGTTGCATCTCCAAAAACAACAGGTTCTTTGTTTTTCTTGGCATTCTCAAAAGAATCCGGATCTATATCTACCACTACATAAGGAATATCGGCACTACGGGCGGCTTTAGCGATGTTTTCTCCGTTAGTTCCATAACCAATAATTACAATATGATCACTTAAATTCTCTTCAGAATACTGCTCGTCTGCATTTGTAGTTTTTTTAATATTTGATAAACGATGCCTTACTGCAGAAGGGATAGGAGCTTTAAGAATAGCGTAGGTAAGTTTTGAAGAATTCATTATTAGAAATGGCGTAAGCGCCATACTTAAGATCGATATAGCAAGAAAATACTGGTAAATATTTTCTGGTAATAAACCATTATCCAGGCCTACGCCCGATAGTAATAAGGAAAATTCCCCTACCTGAAATAAACTAAATAGGGTTATAAAAATCGTTCTTGGTTTATATTTTAGGATTAAAACGGTAATTCCTATCACCAGCATTTTAAGTAAGACAACTCCCAGCACCAGTAAAAGTATATAGCCTACATTATCGAAAAAGAAGCCTAAATCTAAAAGTGTACCTACAGAGATAAAAAAGAAACTGATAAAGATCTCACGGAAAGGCAGCACATTTGCGGTGGCCTGATGACTGTAATCAGACTCAGAGATAATAAGACCGGCGAAAAAAGCACCTAATGCTAAAGAAAGGCCAACAGAACTGGTGAGCCAGGCAATAGCAAAGCAAAAAACTACTACTGTAAGAATAAAAAGTTCTTGATTTTTGGTTTTTACGACCCACCCCAACACTTTAGGCACTACATAGCGGGCAAGGAGCAAAATAACAACCAACACCAGGGCAATTTTACCTATCAAGATTCCAATAGTCATTAAAATATTATCAGCTTTTCCTGCTAATATGGGAGTTAGTAGCATCATAGGTACTACAACAATATCCTGAAATATCAGGATCCCAATGCTTATCCTCCCATGCGGCGAGGTAAGTTCACCACGCTGTTGAAAAAGTTTTAGCACAATTGCGGTACTACTTAAAGAAAACAGAAATCCCAGAAATATAGAAGTATTTAGGGGTAAACCTAAAAGTTGTGAAGCCAAAGTAGTAAATAATATGGTTCCTCCCACCTGCAAACCTCCACCAATAAAAATAGTGTTTTTAATAGCTGCGAGGCCTTTTAATGACAGTTCGATCCCAATCACAAAAAGTAGGAAAATGATCCCAATTTCACTTAACAGTTCAACCTCATGACTATTGCTTATAAGGTTAAATGCGTGTGGGCCGGCAATAATCCCCGCTAATAAAAAGCCTAAAATACTCGGGATTTTTATCTTTTGGATAACAAGGATAATTAATACCGACAATCCCAGAATAACCACAATATCCTGTAAGATCGGGATTTCCATAGCATTTTGATTTTGGTTAGTTGGTTGGTAATTTAGTTGAATTATATGGAATAAAAAAGCTGCTTAAAATACTTCTTTAAATTATCTCATCCGGATAATTGGGAAGCATTTAAGCAGCTTTTTTTAAAACCTAATTGAGGTTTTTGATTTTGAATGCCTAATTTTTAAGCCATGCTTCTCTTAATTTCACTTTTGGACTATCAGCGGGTAGCTCCATCTCGGTAATCGAAGTTTCTTCAACTTGGGGTTGTGAAGCTTTAGCGGTTAATGTTATTTCTTCACCGTCACGATCTACTACAATTTCGATATCAGATCCTTCTTCCCATGATTGTGAACTTGTAATTAAGCCATATACATTTTTGATGGTATACTCGGTACCATTAACTGTTTTTATAATGTCGCCACCTTCAACGCCAAGTTTTTCAAGAAATGTATTAAATCCAATTCCTTTTCTAAAGAAAAGTTCTCCTGAAGCAGGATCACCATCAATATAAGGAACCTGGCCGTTTAAGAAATAGCCGGTGTTGATCATACTTGATTTTTCCTCTAAGCCAACCTTCGCGAAAAACTCATTATAAGGGATTGGAGTTTCTCCAGTCACGTACTGGTCGAAAAATGACTGAATTTCAGGATAGGTTAATGCTACGATATCACCTATAAGATCTTCATCATTAAAGGGTTTATCTTTTCCGTACTTCTTGCTTAATTTTTTCATAAGATCAAGAATTCCCATTTTTCCATCACTTAATTCCCTTAGACGAATATCCAAGGCCATACCGATTAGGGCCCCTTTCTGGTATACATTGTAATAACTGTCTTTATATTCATCTGTAAGTATATTTTCACTCATTACAGTAAATGGAACCGTATCATCAAAATTCATTGAAGATGCGATCTTTTCAGACATACGATCATAGAAGTCCTGATTGGAAATTAATCCCTGATTAATCTGGAAGAGATTCGCAAAGTATTCGGTAACCCCTTCATACATCCAAAGATGTTGAGACATTTTAGGATCGTTATAATCAAAATAATGGATTTCATTAGAATGAACACTAAGTGGTGTTACAATGTGAAAAAATTCATGAGAAACCACATCTTTCATGCTTTCATCCAATTGCGCTTTTTGCATAGTTTCTGGGAGCACAACCGTAGTACTGGTATGATGTTCCAGGGCCCCGAAACCACGTGCATCTTTTTTCTGAAGATCTGATAAATACAATAAGATTGCATACTTTTCGGTATCATTTATATCTCCCAAAAATTTTTTCTGAGCAGAAATCATTTTCTCGATACCCGGTTTGATATCCTGAGCAGAAAATTTTCCGGTTGGCGAATAGACATCTAAAAGCACCTTCATTCCCTGAACGTCAAAACTTGTAGTATCTGGTTTTGCGTACATGATAGGATGGTCGGTCACTTCAAAATAACGACCTACAGTGTAGGTATCTGTGCTAAAGTTATCATTTGGATTTTCATCTTTTGTAGTAGGAGTTAAAGAAGTTCCCGCAATAAGATTATCTGGACGGAGGATTTCTATACGATAGGGCTCTTCCTGAAGTTTGCTAAAATATCCTACGAAACCATGCAAATTCAGCATAAAATTCTTATCAGCATCGATATTGGTTCCTGCAGGTGAGAATACATCATTTTCACCTTCAATATCATAACTGTCATTAACTTCATAACTCACCTTATCCAAAGCTTTGGCATTGCTGATGGTCCAGGTATTATCATCCTGATGTGTAAACGTTAACTCGTTACCATCGTAATCGTAGGCTTTAAAGTTTTCAATAAACCTTCCATAATTGTCGGTAGAGTAGGTGCCGGGAACGGTTTTAGGAATAAAAAAGCTAATTTCTTCCGTAGTAATTTTAGCGGGGTCCACACTTACCTTTACTTTGTCATCGGTAACATTAACCAGATCAATCGTGGTGATAATAGGCTGATCTTTAGAGCTTAGGTTTTGTGTTGTTTTACAAGAGTACAAGCTTGCCAGTAAGGCAGCGGCATACACTATTTTCTTCATATTGTTTTTATCTTTCTTATTGGACTATTAAAAACTAAAATAGTTACATTTTAGTATTTATTTTATCAAATTTAAACATTAAAAAAGGGTGACGATCAAGTCACCCTTTTTTAGTTTTTAATATCAACTGAAAATTATGCTCTTATATGCCCGTCTCCCAGCACATAATATTTATTTGTAGTAAGCTGTTTTAAGCCCAACGGCCCTCTATGGTGTAGCTTATCTGTACTTATGGCAAGCTCGGCGCCTACCCCCATTTGTCCACCATCTGTAAATCTGGTAGAAGCATTATGGTATACGGCTGCACTATCTACTTGCTCCATAAATTGGATAGCTTCATCTTTATCTTTAGTAATTATAGAAGCCGAATGTCCGCCAGAATATTTGTTGATCTTTTCGATAGCCGCATCTAAACCGTCGATACTACCAATAACAATTTTCATAGCTAAGAACTCTTCGTACCAGGTAGATTCAGATGGAACTTCTTCTTCGTCACTAAGTACTTTTTTAACCTCTTCATCTACTAATATGTTCACTTTATTTTCTTTGAACATTTCCTGTAGCTCTTTTAATTTAGCTTCGTAATCTGGTAGATTAACATCTACAAGAACTTTATCTAATGCGTTACAACCGGAAATCTTATCAATTTTGGCATTAAGCATTACTTTTTTAGCAGTTTCAAAATCTGCATTTTTTGAAACATAAAGGAAGTTATTTCCTCTACCGCTTACAAGAACGGCGCCTGTGGCATGTTCTTTTACAAAGCCAATAAGCCGTTCCCCACCTCTAGGTACAATTAGATCTAACTGCACTGGTGGATTTTTTAGAAATTCTTGAGTTTCTGGGCGGCTTAAGTGTAATAGTTCGATCCAGTCTGAACTTAGATCATTCTCTTTAAGAGCTTCGTGCCAGCACTCTACCAGAATTTTGTTACTGTTTATCGCTTCTTTACCACCTTTAAGGTATATTTTATTATTTGCTTTAAAAGCAAGTACAGCAGCTTCTATGGTAACATCCGGTCTGGATTCGTAAATAATCATGATATTTCCGAAAGGAGCGGTTTTATTAGTGATGTCCAGCCCGGTATCAAGTTTTCTATGCTCAATAGTCTTACCTACAGGATCTTCCTGCTCCATCACCTCTTTTACAGAATTGATCATACCATCTACTTTTTTATCGTCACAAACAAGACGGTCGTACATGGCCTGATCTCCTTCTCCAAAAGCTTCAAGATCTTTTTTGTTTTCGGTAATAATGGCTTCGCGTTTTTCGTCCAGAATTCGCATCATGGATTTCAAAACATTATTTTTTTTATCTGAATTTAAAAGTATCATTCTTTCTTCTTTAAGTTTTTAATTAGTTAATTCCCCGTTATCGGGTTTAAGTTCTTTGGTTTATTTTAAATGGGATTAGGATGTAAATTTGGTTCCTACAGGTTTACCATTCATAATATCCAGAATCACATTTTGTCGCTTTCCGTTAGCGATGTAAGTGGTGATATTTTTAGCAGCGGTTTCTTTTGCTATTTTAATTTTAGATTCCATGCCGCCACGGCCTTCACCTTCGCCTTTATCAGATTGTTGGACATATTTTTCTACATTCTGATCAACCTGAACTTTATTTAATTTTTCTGAATCGTCATCATCTGGGTGCCCGGTGTATAGTCCGTCAGTATCACTAAGGATAATTAATGAATCTGCACCAATTAATTCGGCCACAAGACTTGCTAATTCGTCATTATCAGAGAACATAGACATGGTTACTGAAACAGCATCATCTTCATTCGCGATTGGAATGATTCCTTCAGAAAGTAAAGACTCATAGCAATTAATCATATTTTCTCTATGAATTCCGGGGCTAAAGTCTCTTTTGGTGGCAAGCACCTGTGCACAACGCATCCCATAATCATGAAAAATGCTGTAATAATGCCTCATCATTCTTGGTTGTCCTACTGAACTATAAACCTGTCTTCTTTTAGAAGCATCTGTGATGTTAATTTCACCAAGAATTTCTTTCCCGGCGATTGCAGATCCAGAAGAGACCAAAACGGTCATTACATCTTCTTCGTAAAGCTCTGCTATTTGTTCTACTAAATGTTTCAGTACTGGACCTAAAATTCTATTGTCTTTGTTGGTCATTACATTAGTTCCAACTTTTACAACGATTCTCTTTTTCTTATTTTCCATTATTAATTTTGATAGTGTTAGTTCGTAGATTATTTACCTTCTCCAAGTTCTACTGCACGGTCAAATGCGGCGTATGCAGCTTCTTTAATAAGTTCTTTAACGTTATTATCGTCCATAGAATCTAAAGCTGCACGAGTTGTTCCTCCTTTAGAAGCAACACGTTCCATCCAGGTGTCTGGTGATAGATCGTGTTGATTAAATAGTTCAACTGCACCTTCAAAAGTCTGACTTACCAGTACTCTACTATCATTTTCAGAAAATCCCATTTTTAGTGCAGCCTCTAGCATGGATCCCATAAAATAGAAAACATAGGCCGGTCCACTACCACTAATTCCTGTAGAGGCATCTATAAAATTCTCATTTTCTACTTTAATTGACTCACCGGTTGTGTCCAGAAGATTTCTAACCATTAGTAGTTCTACTCTGGAAACTTCTTTTGCAGCGGTATAAGATGTTACCCCTTTTCCTACCTGAGCAGGGAGGTTAGGCATTGAACGAACAACTTTTTTAACTCCTAAACCATCCTGAATTGTTTTTATGGTTACTCCCGCCATTAGGGAAACAAAAATTTGTTCATCGTTCACCATTGGCTTTATTTCTTCAAATAAGCTATCTATATGATAAGGCTTTACAGCTAGAAAAACTATATCTGCCTGAGGCAGGCAATGATCTACTTTATCGAAAACATCAAAATGGTCTACTTTACTTAAGTCGGTAATAACTTCAGCAGATTTATCGAAGATCATAAGATTCCTTCGATTTAAAAGACTGCTTTTTGCCATTCCTTCGGCATAAGTAAGTCCCATATTTCCTGCTCCAATAACTAATACTTTCATTTCTGTGTTTTTCAATTTTGTTGTCGTGGATTCCCACAATTATTTAGTTAAACTTTCTACTTAGTGTTCAAAGACCATGCGAGCCAAAAAAAATATTACTCTTATGATTTTTAAACGCATTTAATATAAGCTGAATTTATTTTAACAAAATCTCAATTACGGTTAAAGAATTGTAAAAATATAGGCTAAGATTAGCTGTCAGCTGGAATGGTATAGGGGCATATAAGTAGGATTATATAGCTATATAGCATGGTTTCCCCCTAAAGTACGAAGAATATCAGTGTGTTAATGTTTCTTAATAAAATAAATAATAATATCGCATTAAAGTTAGGTATTGAATATTTTTATGAGGCATAGTTATTTTCTATACCTGCCTAACTGACAAAAATAAACTGTTAAGCTGGCAGAATTTCATTGGAAGGCTTACTTAAAATCTTGTGGATACCGTGCATTTTAAAAGCATTTGTAGTATTAAATATGTAATTTATCCGATATATTTGGCCTTTACACGTGTTAACTACTTCCCAAAGAATAAATGACTAGAAACAATAAACTAACACCAAAGGAGAAAACTAGAAAACATGAAAATGCACAGTCCAGGATTATTGCTGTGGGGGCAAGTGCTGGAGGTTTGGAAGCTTTAAAAGCATTTTTTACTGGTATTCCTGAAGAAGATAATAATACTTATGTGGTGATTCAACACCTTTCTCCAGATTATAAAAGTATGATGGGAGAATTGTTGGCAAAATCAACCAAATTTCCTATCAAACAGATTAAGGAGGGAATGCAAATGGAAGAAAAAACCATTTATCTTATTCCGCCTAAATGCAATCTTCTGGTAGAAGATGGCTGCCTAAAGCTTGTTGAGAAACCAGAGCGGGCACATCTTAATTTACCTATAGATATGTTTTTAGAGTCCCTTTCCAGTTACAAGAAGGAAAAAGCAATTGCAGTAATACTAAGCGGAACTGGTAGTGATGGTACTCGCGGCATAAGAGCCATAAAGGATAGAGACGGTATGGTGATGGTTCAGGATCCTGAACAGGCTAAGTTTGATGGAATGCCAAAAAGCGCTATCCAGACCGGTTTGGTAGACTATATTTTACCCGTTGAGGAAATGGGGGAGGAACTGCGTAAATTTATTAATGCACCAATGGTTTTTGATATCGAAAACCACGATGTGGAATTCGACCAGAAAACGCTATCTAAAATCCTTCATCTTATTGATGAAAAAACAGGTCTTGATTTTAGGGAGTATAAATATTCTACTTTAGCCCGCCGACTGGCAAGAAGGGTAAACGTAGGAGGCTGTAGTAGTTTGGAAGAATATTACGACATGCTGGTACACAATGATGATGAAATCCCTATGCTGTATCGGGAGTTTTTAATTGGGGTAACTAATTTTTTTAGAGATCAAAGAGTTTGGGAAATTATCGCAGATGATATTATCCCAGAACTTATAGAGTCTAAAAAAGATAATGATATTCTTAAAATTTGGGATGTAGCTTGTAGTACGGGAGAAGAAGCGTATTCTCTGGCCATGTTACTGCATGATGAAATGCAACGACAGGATAAGATGCTCGAAATAAAAATTTTTGCTACAGATATTTCACAAGAGCATTTGGATATAGGTAGTGCTGGTATCTATTCTGAAAGTGTGGTCGCTAACGTAGAAGATAAATTTCTGAAGAAGTTTTTTATCAAAAAACCGGAAGGCTACCAGATTGTAGAGAAAATTAGGCGTATGGTCATTTTCTCTAAACATAATATTATTAAAAATCCGCCTTTTAGTAATATGGATATGGTGTTATGCCGTAATCTTCTTATCTATTTTCAATCTACTATCCAGAAGAAAACCATGGACGTTTTACATTACGCCCTTAAAGAATATGGCTTTTTGGTATTAGGAACCAGTGAAACCATAACCTCACACAGGGATTCTTTTGAAGATATTAGCAGAAAATGGAAAATCTTTAGAAACGTACATCCAAGAGCTAGAATCAGAACCAAAAATTTGAGACCTACAGCCGGCAGGATCAATGATCATGATGAAAAACATCATAAGCCTAGAAATAGCGATAATCGCACCTATAATAGCAGTAAGCAAAAGTTTGTAAATGAGCTTAACGAGGCTATTATGGAGCAGTTTGGTGCTGCAAGTGTATATGTAGATTCAGAATTTAATATTATGGAAGCAGTTGGTGAATTTAGAAAGTACGCCAACCTTCCTGTCTCCGGATTCACTACTAATTTAATAGAAATGCTTAATAAAGATCTTAAGCATGTAGTGCAATCGACCACCAAAAAATCGGCAAAGGAAAAGAAAAGGGTAGTTTATCATGACGCTATTGTTAAAGAAGCTAATGGAGTCGTGATGAAATTAGATATTGTAGTTAAGCCTTTTAAGCCGAAAAACCTGGATAATGAAAGTAATTTTGTACTTACTTTTATTGAGAAAGAAGTAAAGGAAGAAGATACTATAGAGGTTGAACAGATAACAATAAGTGGTAGAACTCAGGAATATATAGTCGAGCTTGAAGAGGAACTGAAAAAAACCAAAGAAGAACTGCAAACTTCTTTGGAAGAGATCGAAACCAGCAATGAAGAACTGCAGGCAGCTAATGAAGAACTCCTGGCTTCTAATGAAGAATTACAAAGTACCAATGAAGAACTGCAAAGCGTCAACGAAGAAATCAATACGGTAAATGCCGAGAATATCCAGAAGATGGATGATTTGGCACAACTTAATGCCGATATGAATAATCTTCTGGAAAGTACAAATATTGGTACGATCTTTTTGGATAGTGACCTAAGAATCCGAAAATTTACTCCAGCAATTAAAAAGCATTTTAGTTTAATAAATAGTGATATTGGTCGACCTATCGATAATTTCACAACTAATTTTGGAGTAAATAGAGGGAAAGGTCTGGTAGATCGCTGCAATAAAGTGATGGAAACCGGTAAAATTTTAGAGCGCAATATTCTTTCTAAAGAAGGAAGAAATTACTTACAGCGAATTTCTCCTTTTAGAAATGGAGAAGATAATACGGAAGGTATTGTAATTACCTTTGTGGATATCGAATCCCTGCAGAAGGCAAAAAATAAATTGTTGGCCAGTGAACGTCGTTTTAAATCTTTTTATGAAGAGGACCCGGTATTGCATTTTAGTGTAGATCCAAAAACTTCAGAAATTGTACAGTGTAACCAGGAAGCGGTAGAAAAATTGGAATATGATTCTAATGAGGATATTATAGGGAAACCGATATTCGAACTTTACGAAGACGAATCTAAACTAAAAGCTTTACGACTTAATAAGTTATTCCAGGAAAAAGGGGAGCTTAAAAATGTAGAGCAGGAGATGGTGACCAAAAATGGAAAAATTGTTCCGGTAATCATGAACTCTACTGTAGAGCTTGATGAAAACGGTAATGGAATAACCAACAGGTTTACCTGTGTCGATATTTCAGAATTGAAACAGGTACAGGAAGAATTAGAAAGCCAAAAAAAGGATCTGGAAAGAGCGAATCATGATTTAGAACAGTTTGTTTCTATTTGTTCTCATGACCTTCAGGAACCTTTAAGTACCATTAAGTTTGGTAGTGATATCCTGGGTAAAATTTATTCAGATAAGTTAGATCAAAAAGGCAAAGACTATATCCAGTATATAGATGAAGCTTCAGATCGATTATCAGCTCAGATAAAAGCGCTGTTAGAGCATTCCAGAATTGGTAGAAATACCAAGAAGAAAATGGTGGATACGCGCGAGCTTGTCGAAGTTGTAAGATACGACCTTACCAAGCGAATAAAAGATACCAATGCAAAAGTGCATATCGGAAGTCTGCCTAAATTAATGGTCTATGAAGTCGAAATGCGACTTTTATTTCAAAACCTTTTAAGTAATGCCTTAAAATACTGTGCAAAAGATAAGACTCCTGAAGTTCGGATCTCTGCTTATCAGGAAGATGAATACTGGGTGTTTTCTGTAATGGATAACGGTATAGGAATTTCAGAGGAAGATCAGAAAAATATATTTACCATTTTTAACCGGGTACCAACAGAAGAAAAGTATGAAGGAACCGGTGTTGGGTTGGCGCATGTGCATAAGATTGTGATCTTACATGGCGGTTCTATTTGGGTAGATTCGCAACCAGGAGTGGGCAGTACTTTCTATTTTAAAATCAAGGCAAAGTAAATGAGTAAAACTGCTTATAGCGCACAACAGGTAAATATCACAAATTGTGACAGGGAACCTATACATATTATAGGTAAAGCGCAGGAACATGGTGTTATAGTTGTTTGTGATTTAAATTCTTTCCATGTTTCGCAATGCAGTGAAAATATTGAAGACATTCTGGGAATTCCACATGCCAATGTTTTAGGGTTGCCTTTAAAACAGGCTTTATCCAAAAAAGTGGCAAAGTCTTTTAAAAAGAAGTTTAGAAATGATGAATCTCTTTTGCCCGAAAAACTGAAAATAGGAGAGCAAAAATTTTTATGTATTCCGTCTATTTCCGGTGATCATCTTATTATAGATGTGGAACCTTCAGGTAAATCCATAGATCCTATTCGTTTTCAGGAACAGCTTACTAAAATCTTAACTGAATTAGACGAATCTGAATCAGTAAACGAGATGTGCCAACAGGCTGCTTTGCTGGTAAAACATTTGTTCGATTACGATCGGATAATGATCTATAAGTTTGATGAAGAATGGAATGGCGAAGTTGTTGCTGAAGTAAAAGAACCTGAACTGGAAAGCTGGCTTGGATTGCATTATCCCGCAACCGATATTCCTAAACCTGCCAGGGAAATTTTTATGAAACAGGGAGTAAGAATTATTAGTGATGTACATTATAAAGCATCACCAATAACTCCTGAAATTTCTCCGCTAACCGGACAGCCATTGGATATTTCGAATTCAGAGTTGAGAGCGGTATCCCCGATTCATATCGAATATTTGCAGAATATGAAGGTGGGAGCTTCACTTACGGCCGCGATTGTTTTGAATGGTGAATTGTGGGGACTGGTAGCCTGCCACCATTACTCGCCTAAATTTATTAATTATCATCAGCGGCAATCCTGTTTGTTTTTAACACAGGTTTTTTCAAATAAACTGGCGCTAAAAACAACAAAAACCTTTTTAGAGAATACAGCAAAGTCTGATGAGGTTAGGAAAAAGCTGGTGCTGCAAATGACTTCAATTAAAAATATTGAAGATGCGCTTTATCGTTTCGATCCAAAGTTTACAGATCTTATAGAATGTGGTGGTGGCGCATTGGTGATGGACGGAGAAATTTATCTTTCAGGAGAAACACCAACAAAAGCTGAAATTAGACATTTATGCGACCAATTTTTAGCTAAAAAAGAGGTTTATTTTTCAACAAAATCGATTTCTGCTGTATATCCAAAAGCACTGGCTTTTAAAAATACCGCATCAGGAATTCTTAGTGTTCAAATAGGGGAGCAGGATAATAATTTTATCATGTGGTTTAGGCCAGAGGCTAAGGAAACGGTAAATTGGGGCGGAAATCCAGAAAAAAATGGCTACGTAAAAGATGGGATAGAATACTTAACTCCCCGAAAATCTTTTGAGCGCTGGACAGAGAAAGTAGCCGGAGTTGCACAGCCGTGGGAGGATTATGATCTTGAAGCTGTTGGTAGTTTAAGAGAAAGCATCGTTCATATTTTGGTAAAGCAACAAAAGGATAAAATTGATAGTCTAAACGACCAGTTATTAGATGCTAATAAAGAGTTAGAAACCTTTAGTTATAGTGTGTCTCACGATTTAAGAGCTCCGCTTCGCGGTATCGATGGTTATGCCAGAATCTTGCAAGATCATTATATGGATAGGTTAGACGATTACAGTCAAAAAGCCGTAAAGACCATTGTTAGATCAGCTTCAGAAATGGATACACTTATAGACGATATTTTATCATACTCTAAAGTAGGGCAAACACAGCTTTCTAAACAGGTATTATCGATGAAGCAAATTGTGGAAAATGCACTCGATGCTCAAAATGCTGAACGTAATTACCCAAGAACCACTATAAAAATCGCTGAAAAATTACCCAAGATTATGGGCGATCGCAGGATGATTTCACAATTGGTAAACAATCTTATTTCCAATGCTTTAAAGTATAGCGGAAAAAAAGAAAATCCGGTAATTGAAATAGGCTTTGATCAGCAAGAAGATGAAGTTATTTATTTTATCAAAGATAACGGCGTAGGATTTGATCCCAAACATAAGGACAAAATTTTTGAAGTCTTTTCACGGGTCGCTACCGACGATTTTACAGGCTCTGGAATAGGACTTTCGATTGCTAAAAAAGTGGTAGATAAACATAAGGGCGCGTTATGGGTAGAAACAATTCCCGGCGAAGGCTCTACTTTTTATTTTAGCCTGCCGGACATTGAAGATTAGAGAGAATTAAAAATATATTTTGTATTTTTCGCCGCTAAAAAACCAAAAATTTTAAATGATAAAGACCGCACTGAAAATATTGCTGGTAGAAGATTATGAGGTAGATGCCGATCTTATCACGATGCAGATTCATAAAATTGTAGAAAATCCTGAAATTAAACTTGTAGATAATGTAGAGGATTGTAAGAATAAACTACACAATTTCGTTCCGGATGTTGTATTATCAGATTATAATTTGCCAACCTGTACCGGTCTGGATATTCTTCAAGTGGTAAAGCAATTTGATGATAACTTGCCATTTATATTCGTTACCGGGACAATAGATGATGACGAGCTTGCTGCGAATACCATTCTATCTGGAGCCTCCGGATTTATTCTGAAAAAGCATATGAATACTCTTGGTGAAAAATTGATGCCATTACTTAAAAAAGTGGTGTTCAATATGCTTGAGAAAGAAGAACTTCGTGAAAAAATACGTCGAAATAAGATTGCTGTAAATCAAATCTATCAATATCTAGACGATATTAATGCTGAAAATGAAGAGCAACGAATAAGTCTTAATAAAATTCGTGCGAATATAGAAAGCATAACACTCGAGAAAGACAATGCTGCAGACGCTTAGAGAACAAACAGCCACATTACACAAAGAAATCGAAAAGGATAATACTGCAGGTTTGATCATGGATCACAGTATTACTCTTGAAGAATATAAATTGCTATTGCTTCAAAACTATTTAGCTTATAAAATAGTTGAAGACGAAATTAAGCAATTTGAGCCTGAATTTTCTATAGATAAAAGTGAAAGACTAGCTGAAGATCTTAAGATGTTAAATATCGATTTTTCTTCACCTTTAGTACAGTTCGAGAATCAATTTCATTGTAAGGATAAGATTGAAGCTCTGGGAGCTGCGTATGTTTTAGAAGGTTCTGCAATGGGCGGAATGCTTATCGCGAAAGAACTTCAAAATTGTACAAAATTAGCTTCAATTTCTACACATCATTTTTTTAACGGAGATCGTAAAAATGTGCAAGGCTGGAAAGAGTTTATGAAAAGAGTGAATGCCAGGGAGTTTTCAGAAGAAGAAATTCAGAAAGCAACACTTAAAGCTCAGGAAACCTTTAGATTTTTTGGAAAGATCTTTGAGTATCAGCCACAATTTTCAGCTTAAATAGAATAATTTCTTTCAAATAATATACAATTTGACTAGGTTTAGGTTTTCGATTATATTCCTAAACCTATGAAAAAAATCTATACCCCACTATTTCTTATTATTGTATGTTTTGCGCCATTATTTTCAACTTTCGCGCAAAGCGGTCGTATTCCTGTTTCTTCAGAAAAAGGGATCGTTACCAGTAGTCATAAACTCGCTTCCCAGGCGGGAGCGCAGATTCTTAGTGATGGCGGTAATGCCGTTGATGCTTCCATTGCAACCGCGTTTGCACTTGCGGTAACTTTACCTTCTGCCGGAAATATTGGTGGTGGTGGATTTTTGGTGTATCGTGGTGAAGACGGTACAGAAACTACTTTCAATTTTAGGGAAAAAGCACCTTTAGCAGCTACAGAAACCATGTATCTTGGGGAAGATGGCAAAGTAAAAGACAATTCCAATCATGACGGATTGTTAGCGGTTGGCGTTCCGGGAACGGTTGCTGGACTTTATAAAGCACATCAAAAATTTGGAAAATTAGATTGGAAAGATCTTTTAAAACCTGCATTGAAATTAGCAAAAAAGGGATATCCGGTAAGTGAAGATATGCAGTGGTTTTTTAAGTGGGTTAAGGAACACAAAGATGATTACGCAAGTACTGCAGAGATATTTTTAAAAGAGGACGGTAGTCTTTATAAGAATGGTGAAATTCTGGTTCAGAAGGATTTATATAAGACCTTAAAAAGAATTCAAAAGCATGGGCCAGATGGTTTTTATAAAGGCAAAACAGCCGAATTGTTGGCCGATTTTATGGCTAATAATGGTGGAATTATTACTGAAGAAGATCTTGCTAGGTATGAAGCTGAAGAAATGAAGCCCATCAAAGGCACTTACCGTGGTTATGATATTATAGGAATGCCTCCACCAAGTTCTGGCGGAGTTGCGGTAGTAGAAATGCTGAATATCCTAGAAGGCTATGATATGGCTGAATTTGGACAAAATTCGGCTACTTCTTTACATTTAATTACTGAAGCGATGCGCCGCGCTTTTGCAGATCGCGCCATGTATTTAGGAGACACCAACTTTAATCCTAATATGCCTTTGGAAGAACTGACTTCGAAAAATTATGCTGAAAAACTTCGAAAATCGATTTTGATGGATGCAGCTTCAGAGAGTGATTCGGCTAATTTTAATAAAGGGCATTTAAAATACGAGAGTAAAGAAACCACACATTTATCTGTTGTAGATAAAGAAGGCAATGCGGTTTCGCTTACTTATACGTTAGAGCAGAGTTACGGTTCTAAATATGTGGTAGAAGGAGCCGGATTTTTACTGAATAACGAAATGGGAGATTTTAATCCAATTCCGGGTTACACGAATTCACGAGGTTTAATAGGTACAGCCCCTAATTTAATCGCTCCGGAAAAAAGAATGCTTTCCAGTATGAGTCCGGTGATCGTCGCAAAAGACGGAAAAACGGTGCTAGCAATTGGCAGCCCTGGTGGTAGGACGATCATTAACACTGTGCTTCAGGTTATTTTGAATACCATAGATTACGATCTGGATATTGCTAAAGCGATAGAATCACCAAGAATTCATCATCAATGGTTGCCTGATATTACTTATTTTGAAGAATGGGGATTCTCTCCAGACACCAAAAGAATTTACGAAGAAATGGGGCACGAAACAGGTACAAGAAGTAGCCAGGGTAGAGCGATGGGAATTTATATCGATCCTGAAACCGGAATGCGTTATGGTGCGGCAGATTCTAGAAGTTATAGCGGCGGAGCTGTAGCAGAAATGGAAGCTTATTTTAATTGATAATTGATGTTGGTGAAAATTTTTTAATGAAATATTCTGTAAATAATAATAATGACTTAAAAGAAGGATATGAATCATTAGTTAAGTCTATAACTAGGCTACATGAGGTTAATAGATTATTTGCTCAGTACAGCCATCTAAATACTGAAAAAGTTGCGATGGTCATATACAAGACCGCAACTTATGGGTGGTATATAGATGATTTCTCAAAAAACAGTGGAATAAATATAAACACATGTCTTAAGCATATTTATAATAATCTTCCTGAAAAACTTGATGCTTATTTTACAGATTATTATAAAGGTAAAATTGAAAAAATTAGAAAAAGATTAGTCGAGAAATATTCTAGCAGAAAAGAAATATTAAATGAAGCTTTTGAGTCTTATAACAAAGGTTATTATTGTGCTTCTATCTGTATTTTATTAACTCAAATTGATGGCATATGTAATGATATTTTAGAGGCCAAATTTTTTGTGAATAAGAATTACTTACCACAGATTAAAGAAAAATTGGAGAACAAAAATCTAAAGTATTCAGACTTTATATTGTCTCCTATTTTTAAGAAAGCAAGTATTAATAGTTGGGAAAAAGAAATTGAAAAATTCCCAATTCGACTAAATCGTCATGAAATAATACATGGGGTTGATATTAACTACGGAAATGAAAAGAATTCATTAAAAGTAATTTCCATGATTTCGTATATAGATTTTGTATTATCCCATTATAATTCGAACTAAATATAGAGTTGGCAAAAATACTTAATCGGAAATAGCGGCTTTATTTAAAGGTGTGATTTTATTAAGCAAGCAAAAAATGAATATTCTGAAGCTTATTGAAAATAATTCACCATAAATCAAACTCAATATTGGTAATTTTAGCTATCAAATTTTTGAAGTTCGATTACTTCACCGCTATCCATATCGTTTAGTTTTTCATTTCCTATTCGTACACGAACCAAACGAAGTGTTGGGAAACCAACAGCCGCCGTCATTTTTTTTACCTGGCGGAATTTCCCTTCAGTAAGTGTGATCGAAACCCAGCTGGTTGGGCCGTGGCGCTCGTCCCTTATCTTTTTTGCGCGTTCAGGAAAAACAGGTCGGTTTTCTAATTTAAAAGCTTTACAGGGCAGCGTTTGGTATTTTGAGCCGTTAATACTTATCTCTACGCCATTTTTTAATAATGCTACAGCTTCTTCAGTAATATCACCATCTACCTGAACGTAATATTCTTTTTCTACACTGCTTCCGGTAATTCTGGCACTTTCTTTTCCATTGGTAGTTAAAAGTAAAAGTCCTTCAGAGTCCTGATCCAACCTGCCCACGGCCATGGTTTCTTCAGGAAAATTACCAAGCTCTCCCAATAATTTTTTCTTCTTTCTGGGTTTTTCGTTGGTGATAAACTGACTAAGATAGCCGTAAGGTTTGTAGATTTTAAAATAGCGATGCATAGCAAAAATTGTTCAGCAAAAATAAAAAAATGAGAATAGAGGATTGTCGTAAAATCCGGTGTAGAAAAAATACTTCCTCCTTGTTAAAATTTCTTCAGGTTTTTTTCTGAGCGCTCCCTAAAGTCGGCTTCATCCATATTGTTTTCAAGGATAGCAAGATGGTCCAGGATAGCTTTGCTGTGATTCATTATTTCTTTTACCGCTTCGTCGCCTGCTTTCCAGTGACGTTCAATTTCAGGTAATTTATCCTTTGCTTTTTTAGAAAGTCGGAGTAGGTGTTTACGTTTGTCTTTTTGGTCTTTAACCGAATTGATATAGCCCTTTTTCTTCATTTTATCAACCAGTTGTACGATAGCAGGGTGGGAGAGGTGCAGTTTTTCCGCAATTTGCATCACGGTTAACTTTTCATGTTTTTGCAATAACAGAAAAATCATATGCCAGTTGGGTTCAATTTCCAGGCCGTGATCCCTGTAAAATTGCCGGGTAGAATATACAAAGGCATCGCTTAATCTTTTTAATCTTCCTGTTAAGCCTGCATATCCCATTTCCACCAAAAAGTCATTCTCCATAAATTTTATTTAAGAACTAGCAGTAAAAGTAAACACTTAAGCAGTTTTAATAAAGAAAAATTTACTTGATTATCGGAGTTTTTAATTATCCTATAAACTTTAATTGCCCAATCCCGACAAGTTATAGGGATTGAGCAATTATATTTTTATAAGAACAGTCTTTTTGGGCAGCCCTTAAGTGGTTAGTGCCTAAAATTTATAAGATGTAAAATGACTGACTTGCAGTATTTTTTTCTTCACGTAAAATCACATATTCTTTTACAGGATTTTCCAAATGAACCATACCAATAGGATAGTATTCATAAAGTCTTAAAAGATCTTTTTCTGGTTGATTTTCTTTTTTAGTATCGATACTGATAATCGCTCTCTTTAGATCGAATTTTTCGAAAATCTTATCTACTGAAGAAATAATACTATTTTCACTTTCCTCCCTACTTAAATTAGCATGATCAAACACCGTAAATTTGATCCTGGCTTCTTTTCCTTTTCTTATAGCAGTGACACTGGCGAAACCAATTGTTTCCTGTTCACGTGACCACAACAAATGATAGTTTTTGGCCTGGTGATTATCCAGGTTTAGTTCTGCTTTTAAAAAGGTAAGGAATTTACCAATATATGGATCGGTTTTATCGTTACCAATAGTTGTTTTTGGTAAAAAAGTTGATGCAATGTGTTCTAAATTCATCGCATTGAGTTCTCTAATGTCTAATGCTAAATTGTTTGTTCTTTCTAAGATCATAACTCATTTGTTTAGAAAATTGTTTTTCAATTTCAGGTCATATTTAAATTCTATTTAAACTATGTAAGTGCTTACGCAAATGTAGTCAAATAAAAAGGTAAGTGCTTACATTGTTTTTTGAATTTAACGTTTATTTAATTTCCTTCCTGGGTATTGATTTCCAGAAATCGTTTTAATTTTCTATACTAATAGAAAAAGCCATTCTGTAACAGAATGGCTTTTATTTTATAATTAAAGTCTCTAAAACTAAGAGCTAAGATGTAGTAAATACATTTTAATTTTTGGGCACTGGGAATCCACGATCACGCATTAAGGCGTCGATATTAGCATTTCTACCTCTAAATTTTTTGTAGGCCTTAGCGGGATCCATAGCATTTCTTGGTGCAAATAAATATTTAACCAGTTTATGCGCTGTTTCCTTATCATAGAAACCATCTGGAGCTTCGGCAAAAGCTTCAGCAGCATCGGCAGTTAAAACATCTGCCCATAAATAACCATAATATCCGGCTGCATAGCCTTCGCCAGAAAAAATATGGCTAAATTGTGTAGACCTGTGACGCATTGGAATTTTTTCAGGTAATCCAAGTTCATCGAGTTGCTGCTTTTCAAACTCCTGTACATCATTAATTTTAGAAGGATCGGTGGTGTGATATTTCATATCCATTAAAGCCGCAGCTAAAAATTCGGTGGTGCCAAATCCCTGATTGAAAGTAGCCGCTTTTTTGATCTTTTTTACTAATGCTTCAGGCATTGGTTCACCGGTTTCATAATGTCTTAAAAATTGATCGATCACTGCATCTGTAGATAACCAACGTTCTAATAATTGTGACTGAAATTCAGTATAATCCCTAACACCGCTATTCAACTTTGGATACTTAATCTTTGCAGAGAGAAAATGCAATGCGTGTCCAAATTCATGGAAAAAAGTTTCAGCATCGTCCCAGCTTACCAGTGTAGGTTCTCCTTTTGCCGGTTTTACAAAATTTGAATTATTAGAAGCCAATACGGGTTTGTTACCACTTAATTCATCTTTACTTCGATATGTAGTAGCCCAGGCTCCAGAACGTTTGCCTGGACGTGCATAAGGATCTAAATACCAAAGCCCAACGACTTCTCCATTTGTTTTATCGTTAACTTCGTAAACACTCACATCTGGATGAAAAACCGGTACAAGGCTGGTATCTACCGGAGTAAAATCGAAATTAAAAAGTTCTCCTGCTACGTAAAATATAGCCTTTTTAAGATTGTCTAATTGTAGGTATTGTTTTATTTCTTCGCTATCCAGGTCGTATTTTTCTTTTCTCACCTTTTCCATATAATAGCGATAATCCCAGGCTTGTATTTTTATATCTTTTCCTTCTTTATTTGCAAGTTCCTGCATGTCTTTAATTTCTTCTTCAACACGGCCAAGGGCCGCAGGCCAAACTGCTTCCATAAGCTCCATGGCTTGTTTTGGTGTTTTTGCCATTCGATCTTGCAAACGCCATTGCGCATAGTTATCATAGCCTAAAAGCGCAACCCGTTCGTCACGAAGTTCTAAGATCTTTTTGATCACCTGGTTGTTATCATGATTATCTCCGTTATTTCCGCGAGAATAGTATGTTCTCCACACTTTTTCCCGAAGTTCGCGTTCATCAGAATAGGTTAAAAACGGATCCATTGAAGAGCGTGTATTGGTGATTGCAAATTCTCCCTGATGATCTCTTTCGCTTGCGGCACTGGCTGCAGATTTAATATAACTTTCCGGCAAACCGCTAAGTTGAGTGCTATCGATATAGGTCACATAACCTTCTTCATCTGCCAAGACATTATTAGAAAATTGCGTATATAATTCAGATAATTCCTTATTAATTTCAGCATAACGTTTTTTGTCTTCTTCGGAAAGATTAGCACCATCCATTTCAAAATCTTTGTAAATTAAATCGATGGTGCGCTGTTCAGCCGAGTCTAAGGCCTTTTCCTGAGATTGCTCGTAGACTGCTTTGATTCGTTGAAAAAGCTGTTCGTTTTGTGAAATCTTAGAACTATATTCGGATATTTTAGGGGATAATTCTTTTTGAATTTCCCTAAATTCTGGAGAAGAAAGATTGCTGCTAAAAATCCCGTAGTATGTAAAAGCACGATCCAGTGCTTCACCAGATTTTTCGAAAGGGATAATCGTATTTTCGAAAGTGGCAGCTTCAGGATTATTCGCGATACTGTCTATTTCTTCAAGGTGTTGCTGCATCCCTTCAAGAATTGCAGGTTTCAGCATTTCAACTTTCATTTTATCAAAAGCCGGTATTCCCTGGTACGGACCGGTCCATTCAGCAATAATAACATTGTTTTCCATAGCATCATCTTTATTTTGGGAGTCGTTTTTACAGGCCGCAAATAATACGATCGCTGCCATTCCCAAATTTTTTGTAAACTTTCTTTTCATGCGTTTTGAGAGTGTTGAGGTTTTAAGGCCTGAATATACAAAGACTGTAAATTCTGAAGAATGAACTGATAAAAAAGCTTGAAAAATTTATCGATTCTGATTGCAAAATAATTCTATATTTATCGCCGATTTCAGCAAATTATAATGAATCAAAAAGTCAATCACATAAATCAATCAAAATGAATATCAGGAATTTATTTTTTATCGTTTTATTATTTTCAGTATTTAAAATTACTGCGCAGGAGCACCAGTTTGGAGTAAAAGCAGGCGGGAATTTAGCGAAATTCACCGACGCATCTGGTAACGATTATCGTTTTAGAAATCGAGGGGATTTTAAATTTAAGCCAGGATTTTATGCGGGAGCGTTCTATGCATTTAGGTCTGGAAATTACCAATTTCAGCCAGAGGTTTTATTTGGATTACAGGGAAGCAAAGTTTTAAAAGATGATCTAAGTGTTCCTGCTTTCGACTATTATGGCAATCCCATTTCATCTTCAACTTACGAGTATAAATATAGCATTCACGAATTAAGCATTTTAGTGCCCTTAATGTCTCGGTTTTATGTAACAAACGGACTGTTTTTTGAAGCAGGACCACAGTTTGCTTTATTGTAGATCGCAATTTACAATCTGATTACCAGGTGATCGAAGGCGAGAGTGATAATTTTATAATGCGCGACGGAGATTCTTTTGATGCCGGATTAAATCTGGGTGTGGGACATCATATAAGCAAGACGATATTAGTGAATTTTCGCACTTATTTTGGAGCAATAAAAAGAGAGAATGAGATTAGAGGAATCATTTTAAATTTAGGCGTAGAATATCGAATTTGGTAAATTTTAATGAGAATGTTTATGATGATTGCGATTGTGGTCATCATGCTCATGCTCTTCGCTGGTAAGCAGTTCACAGCTTTCATTATCTAGTTCGGTTTCGATGGTGTAATGATCAAAATGATATGCTTTTAAAACCTCTTTTATCTGTTTTTTTACCTCGAGTAATTCGTTAAATTCAGTAATATTCTTCAGTTTTATATGGGAGGTGAAAACGTGATGCTCTCCTTCCAAAGACCAGATATGCATATGATGTAACGAGTCGATATTGTCGATTTTTAGGATATCTTTTTTAATTTTTTCGGGTTTAATTTCTTTAGGAACTCCCTGTAGAAAAATGTACAGTGTCTCCTTAAGCCTAAGTATTACATTGTAAAGAATATACAGCGTAATTAACAGCGATAGGGCAGGATCTAAATATTGATTATCTGTAAAATTTAGTACGATTGCAACGATTAATACCGCTACCCAACCTAAAACATCTTCAAGTAAATGCCAGGAAACCGCTTTTTCATTGAGACTGGTGCCGCCACTTAGTTTCCAGGCTGCAAAACCATTTACTAAAACGCCTACAATGGCAAAAACGATCATTCCTTGTGCATCTGAAGGTTGTGGATCAAAAAGTCTTTCAATAGCTTCAGAAATAACGTAAACAGATCCAGCAATTAGGACAATACTATTTATTAAAGCTCCCAGTAGCGAAAATCGCTTATAGCCAAAGCTGTATTTTTCGTCTGCTCCTTTTTTAGATTTTTTATCGAGATACCAGGCTGTTCCCAAAGAAAGGCTATCGCCAAGGTCGTGAACCGCATCAGACATGATGGCGATACTGTTTACGTAAATTCCGCCGAAAAATTCTAAAATTGTAAATCCTAAGTTTAGGAAAAACGCGAGCTTCAGGTTTTTACCCGATTGATTATGGTGGTGATGGTGGTGGTGTGACATGGTGTAAAAGTACACCGGGACTTATGCAATCCCAGTGCAAATCTAATCGGTAACCGCAATTAATTATTTTTGTTTCATACGAAATCGGGATATGAACTAAATAATATCAGCTTAAAATAATTACATAAAACATTCTTCTTTAGGTAATTATTTTAAGAATTTAAGATAGTTTCTTGATAATGGCAATAACATCTTCAGCTCCAAGTTCAGCTTCGGCGTTTTTAAAGGTGTTATACGCAGCATTTCCAACCGGTTTGTCAAATCCGCTGTTTTGCGCCAGTCTTAAATCTTTGGTAAGATGCTCTAAAGTAAAGGCTGCATTGTAATTTTCGTTAATAGCCGCTTCTCCTTTAATTTTTCCAAAAGTACTTCCTAAGGCGCTGTTATTAATAATCTCCATAAGATCTTCAGTTTTTACATTTTTTGTACGTGAAAATTGAATAATCTCAGCAAGTCCCTGTGTTAAGATCCCTAAGTAAGTATTTACCGCTAATTTTGCAGCATTTCCAACACCATTTTCTCCCACAAGAATAACTTTTTTAGAGTAGGCCTCTAAAACCGGTTTTACTTTATCGAAGATTGCTTTCTCTCCACCAACAATACTTACCAACGTTGCATCTTCAGCTTGTTTTACACTCCCAGATACGGGAGCATCCAGATAAAATGCATTTTTATTTTTTAATTCTTTGGAAAGGGAAATGCTTAATTCCGGAGAAATTGTACTGGCATTTATAAAGATCTTATTTTTTACTTCCGCAGAAAAAATTCCGTTTTCCTGATTGAAGATTTCACTTACAGCCTCGTCATTAGAAACCATAATGAAAATAGCATCTGTTTTTTCAACCAATTCTTTAGCCGTTGTGGCAGCGGTTGCTCCTTCGGTTTCTAAAGCTTTTGTTTTTTCCTGAGAGCGATTATAAACTCTTAATGGATATCCTGCTTTTAAAATTTGTTTAGACATGGGATTTCCCATTTTTCCTAAACCAATCCAACCTGTTTTAAATTTTTCTGAAGTCATTTTATATATTTCAACTAATAATTTCTACGTTCCATATCGATATTGTACACAAAAGCCCTGTATTTTAATAGCGCTACAAAAACACCACCACCAATAGAGTTTCCTAATAATCCAAAACTTTGAAATTTAAGATAATCCAGAATTTCGATATTTGGCGATACAATCATACCGGCAAAAACTTCTATACTACCTATAATACTGTGGTGAAGCCCGGTAAAGGCCATTGTTGCAGTAATTATAAAAATGATAAAAATACGGCTCATGGTATCACGAGAGGAGGTTATAAGCCATGAAAGTAAGCCCATAAGCCATCCTGCTAAAATGGCGCTTACAAAGATCACAAAACCATTATAATCGGTAACGTGATGCGCAATTTTTTCTATTGTATTATGCTCAAAAAGATTAAGTTTTGGGCCAATCCAAATTAGGATAAACGCAATAATGTAGCCACCAAGAAGATTACCTGCGATTACCGTCCCCCAGATTTTCAACAAACTTTTAATACTTCTTTTGTTGTTTAATACAGGTAGGGTAAGTAGTGAAGTTTGTTCTGTAAATAAAATAGATTGACCAAGTATCACCATAATAAATCCAATAGGATAGACAAAAGCCATGATTTTAAATAGGCTTTCCTCTTGAAGGCTGTCACTAAAAAAATAAAAGACAGAACATAAAAGCAGATAACTGAAGCCAATTTCCAGGCCAGCAGTAATTGAACTTAATAAAATACTTTGCGGTGTACGATCATAGGTTTCCTGCCCTTCAACGATTTGTTGTTTCAGGATCTCTCCATGAGATTTGGTACTGTCTCCAGATAATGAAGTAGAATCTTTAAGTTCTTTATCTATATTTTCCTGTTTTTTCTCCTGTTCCTTTGCTTCGATTTCTTCTTCTTTCATTGCAATGTTATATATGCTAGTCTAATGCAGCCTAAAACTAATTAGGATTTTATCGACTAAATTAAGACTTTCAAACTATAGGATAACATCTTAAAAGGTACTTAAGCATTTATTTAACATACCTCCTCCCAGATTCGTAGAAAATGATTTATAAAGCTAATTTATGTCGCATAGGCTGCAGTAAGGGAAATGTCTTGTATTTTAAATGATTTAAATCTGGGGTAATAAACTGTAAGTAATTACTTAATCCTTTATTAGCAAAGAATTTTTAAAAAACTAGATGATTTTTGCAATATTTGGTATTTTGCAACCTAGTTTAATTTTTGGTATACAAGAAATAGTAATTTTTTAAATTAGATGGTATACAAATTCTACTTTTAAGTTAGGAGTAGAACTATTAGTTACCAAAATTATATATGGTCCTACACTTTAAAGATTTACATACTTCGTTTAATAATCTACTAGCAGAAAATCCGAATCTTATCGATTGGTTTGGAGAACATCTTTTTGAATGCATCTGGTTTGTTGATGTGAAGAAGAAAGCAATTTGGGGAAATTTTCAATCTGTACCAAATCGTAAAAAAACACTTGACTTTAAAAAACTTTGTGAATTAACTAATAAAGAAATTAGTTTTCCGGAGGTTATAAGGAATTTTATAGAATCTGAAAAAAGTGATGAAACTTACGACTGCTATAAGCCTGAAATGGATACCAGTAAATGGCGGTTTTATTTCAAAAAAGTAAAGGTGGAATTAGCAGCGGGAACAGAATATATATTTATCCTACAACGACATATTCCTTTTAAAGAGGAATATTTACATCTTCATGATGAGAATAGTTATCTAAAAAAGCTAAATGAAATATTTGAAAAGACCAATGAAGTTGCCAGAGTAGGTGGCTGGATGGTTGATCTGGTAAATAATCAAATTCATTGGACCAAAGTCACTAAAGACATTCATGAAGTGGATGAGGATTTTGTACCCAGTATGCAAACTGGATTAGACTTTTATTTGGAAGGAGAGAATAGAGACCGAATAACCAGAATTTTTACGGAAGTCGCTGAGAATGGTGGTTCTTATATTGATAATTTTCAAATCTTAACGGCGAAAGGTCATATAAAATGGGTAAAGGTTTTTGGTAATGCCGAACAAGAAGCCGGAAGAACGATTAGGGTATATGGTGCATTTCAGGACATTACCGAGCAAAAATTAAAGGAAAACGAACTTAAATTAACCCAGTCTAGATTTCGAGATATTTTTGATAATTCTCCATTAGGAATTATTCTTATAGATCCTAAGACTAATGAAGTTTACCATGCTAACGAATCGGCTAAAAAAATCTTTGGATTGGAGAGCTTATCAAGCCAAGAAATACAAAAATTTTCTTTTCAAAATCAAATTTTTGAGGAAGATTTTGAGCTAATTTCTGAAAAAAGGAAAAAGTTGCTGCAAGGGAAGTTTGATAATTATAGAATCGAATACCGATTTTATAAGGATCACGGCAGAATAATTTGGTTACAATCGTTTACGTCTTTGCTTAGAGCAGAGGACGGTTCACCAAGATTAATCATCGCTCAGGTAGAGGATATCACCTTAAGAAAGCTGCTTGAGGCCGAGTCGTTTAAAAATGCAAGCCAGTTTAAAAGTGCATTTGATTATTCTCCAAACGGGATGGCATTGGTTTCTTTAGATGGCAAGTGGGTTAATGTAAATAGAAATCTTAGTAAGATGATTGGTTACACCCAGGAAGAGTTACTAGAAATGTCTTTTATGGATGTTACCTATCATGAAGATTTAGATAAAGACCTTAAGCTATTATCTAAATTGATGGCCGGTGAAATCGATACTTATAATATGGAGAAACGCTATATTCATAAGGAAGGACATTTATTATGGGGATTATTAACCGTGTCTTTACAAAAAGACGAAAATGGCAAGCCTTTATATTTTATTTCTCAGATCAACGATATTACCGCGGCAAAAGAAGCTCAGGAAAATATTAATAAAAGTTATCGGGAACTTCAAAATATGATGGATGCCACCACGCAGGTATCGATTATAGAAAGTGACTTGGATGGTGTAATAAAGAAATTTAATAAGGGAGCAGAAAATTTCTTTGGCTATAAAGCTGAAGAAATGATCGAGAAAGAAAAATTTTTTATTTTCCATGATAAGCAGGAAATAAAAGAACGTGAAATAGAGCTATCTAAAAAGTACGGAGAAGAAATAAAAGGTTTTGATGTTTTTACTGCAGGGCCAAAGATAAAAGATTATGAATCGCTGGAATGGACATATATTCGTAAAAACGGAGAACGTTTCCCGGTTCAACTTGTAATTACAGCTATTAAGAATAGCGAAGGTGTAATCACCGGTTATGTAGGTGTAGCGACAGATATAAGCCAGTTAAAAGCAATACAGGAAGAGCTGAAGAAAAGCGAGCAACGTTGGCAATTTGCTTTAGAAGGATCTGGAGATGGTATTTGGGATTGGTTTGTAGATAGCAATACCCAGTTTTTATCGTTAAGAGCAAAAGAAATGCTTGGTTTTGAAGAAACCGATGATCTTACCAGTGTAGAAGAATGGGATAAAAGAATCCACCCGAAAGATCTGGAAAAATCTGAAAAAGCTTTACAGGATTATTTTACGGGAAAGCTACCTATATATCATGTAGAAAAAAGAATTAAGTGTAAAGATGGGGAATACAAATGGATTTTAGACCGTGGTAAAGTTGTAGAGTGGACAGAAGATAAAAAGCCACTGCGTATGATTGGCACTCAAAGTGATATTACCGACCGAAAAATAGCCGAAAGAAAAATTAAAGAAAATGAGGTGAGGTTTAGGTCTTTATATGAGCTTTCTCCAATAGGTATTGGCCTAATTGATGTGGAAAACGGAACTTTTATAGAAGCCAATCAATCACTTATAACTTCCTCGGGATATACTAAAGAAGAATTTACCGGGATTTCCTACCGAAAAATTGTTCCAAAAGAATTTATTCCACTGGTAAGCGATAAGTTTAAAAAAGTGGTTTTAAATGAAAAAGTAGAAGCTTTTGAGAAAAGTTTTATAAAAAAGGACGGGACAACTTTTCCCGCCTTGGTGAATGGAGCTAAAATAAAAGATACGAATGGGAAGGATATCATTTTGGCAACAATACAAGATATCACCAGGCGTAAAGAAATGGAAAATTCTCTAGTAGAAGCCAAATTAAAAGCGGAGGCCGCCAGTAAATCTAAGTCTGAGTTCCTGGCGAATATGAGTCATGAAATTAGAACCCCCTTAAATGGAGTGATAGGTTTTACCGATCTTTTAATGAAGACGGAATTAAATACCAGCCAGAAACAATACATGGAGACGGTATATAATTCGGCAAATACACTATTAGATTTAATAAACGATATTCTTGATTTTTCCAAGATTGAGGCGGGGAAATTAGAACTTAGTGTAGAAAAAATAAATATTATTGAACTATGTGGCCAAACCATAGATGTTGTTAAACATAAAGCGCATGAAAAGGGTTTAGAAGTGTTACTAAATATTAGCCAGAAAGTAGATCGGTATATTTATGGTGATTCCGTTAGAATTCGTCAAATCTTAACCAATTTACTGGGGAATGCAGTTAAATTCACCAACAAGGGAGAAATAGAGCTTAGGATTGAGGCAGGAAATAAGAATACAGAACATCAACGGGAATATACTTTTATAGTAAGAGACACGGGTATAGGCATAGCCCCACAAAATCTGGAACGGATTTTTAAAGCCTTCGATCAGGAAGATTCCAGTACCACCAGAAAATACGGCGGAACCGGTTTAGGGCTTACTATTTCTAACAAGCTGTTATATTTAATGAATAGCAAGCTTGATGTACAAAGTGAACCCGGTATAGGGTCTAGCTTTTCATTTAAGGTGTATTTTGAGTCTGAAGAAGGTGCTTCTTTTTTAGATGAGAATTCTAGCAAGATTACTAATGTGCTTATTATAGACGATAATTATAATAACCAGGTTATCTTGAAAGAAATGTTAGCGATAGAGGATATACAATGCCATGCAGCCTCCAATGCTATCGAGGCCTTAAACCTTTTAGAAAAAGAGAATACATATCAATTGGCTATTGTTGATTATAATATGCCTTATATGACAGGAATCGATTTTATTGCTCACTTAAGAAATGACTTAAAATTAGATGCAGAACAATTACCCTTAATTCTTTTACACAGTTCTGCACAGGAAGAAAAATTAGCGAAAGCCTGCGAAGATCTGGATGTACAGTTTAATATTAATAAACCCATTAAGATCGACCAATTATATAGGATGTTAAATCAAATCCAGGCCCCTTTTAAAGGTGTAGAGGAAAAACCTGTGGATGAATTTAAAGAAAAAACCTTTGATGATAACTTCAGAGTTTTAATTGCAGAGGATAATCCTGTAAATAAATTTCTTGCAAAAACCATTTTAACGAAAGCAGTGCCTAATGCAGAAATAGTTGAAGTTGAAAACGGACAGGATGCCGTTTCTTTTTACAAGGAGCATCCGTTAGATATTATTTTTATGGATATTCAAATGCCCATTATGAGTGGTTTTGAAGCATCAGAAGAAATTAGAAAATATGAGTCTGATCAAAATGAGCAGCAACATGTACCAATTATCGCATTAACGGCTAGAACGGTAAAAGGAGAAAAAGAGCGATGTCTCGATGCAGGAATGGACGATTATATTACTAAGCCAGTTGTTTTTGAGACAATTAAAGCTGTTATTCAGGAATATTTGTTAAATGAAAAGGAAGATTTTGAGGATATAAATATTCTCGAACATTTTGACAAGCAAAAATTGTTGGAAAAATTTGATCATGATCAAAAAACTTACGATCAATTAATGCAAATTGTAAAACAAAGTCTGGATGAATATCCCAAGCAGCTAAGAAGGCGTATAGAGCATAGGGATTTAGAAGGTATAAACAAGTTAGGGCATAAAATAAAAGGCTCAGCACAGAATTGTTGTTTCTATAATTTGGAGTATCTTGCAGTAAGATTAGAAGAATTTAGCCTATTTAAAGAATCAATATTATTAGATTTAGAACAGAAGATCGAAGCAGAAATAAATTTATTGAAAGACAGCATTTAAGACACGCTATTTTTTCATAGAAGTTTTGCAGGTATTAGCCCTAAGTCGCCTACAAAATGCAGAAGAAATTTAAAGAATTGGCAACCCGTCATGCTATTTTAATCGTACATAAAGATTACGATAAGGTAGCTAAACTTTCTCTTTTTTTAGAAGAGCATGGCTTTCTTTGCCTTTACGCAAAATCTGGTTTGGAAGCATTTAAAAACTTTGAATCAGCAAAGGATGGCATTAAAACATTGATGATGCAAGAGGATAATCTTCCCATAGATGCCTATAAAACCATTGATTATATTAAAACGGAACTGAATCAAACTCCATATTGTGTGATTTTAAAGGAATTTGCAGGAACTGCAACTAATAATGCTCAACAATTAGAGCTTATAGATCGTTCCTTTATTTTAGGAGAAGAGCTTAGTGATTTACTGCGGGATATTGTTCAACAGGAAAAAAACTTTGATAAACAGGGTAGTTGTGTTTATTCTTTGGATTATCTAAAGGAAATATCAGATAACAGTACAGAATTTATAGAAGAATCCCTTCAACTTTTCTCTTCATCTGTTGCAAAAGAAATAGGAGATTTGTATCTTAAAATACAAAATAATAATTACGAAGAGATTCGTAAAATAGCGCATAAGATTAAGCCTTCTTTTGCTATGGTACAAAATCATAAAGGAGTAGAAATTTGTGATCAGATGACCTATAAAGCTAAAGATGGAGAACTTAAAAATATAATAGACGATTTATATGCTGAATTTACTAATATTCAGCATGCTTTAAAAACAGATTACCCCAATCTAAACCTATAAAAATGAAGAAGATTTTAGTGATAGAGGATAACCCAATGGTTATAAAATCTCTTCAATTCAAGCTTACAAAAGATGGCTATGATGTGATTATCGCGCCAGATGGGAGAGAAGCCATGAAGTTATTAAAAGATGCTACCTACGATCTTATTTTAACCGACTTAAATCTGCCTTTTGTAACAGGAAATGAACTTATTGCCTATGTAAAAGAAAATTTACAGGCAATTCCTATTATTGTGTTGTCTACATCCACACAAGAAAGTATCATAATGGATGCTTTTAATATGGGGGTGGAAGATTTTATCACAAAACCATTTAGCCCTAATGAATTATCACTTAGGGTTAAAAGACTGTTATCATAGTTTATTTTAAAGATAGGTTTTTTGTAAGGTAATTGCTCGATGATCCGAAAAGGCATTTATGGCAGTTATTCATTCTATAGATTCGAATTGGTTATTGGGATATCTTCCCGATGATCTTCCTTTTGTGATAAAGACCAATATTCTCATGACCATTATCTTTTTTGGTTTTGCCTTTTTCTTTGTAAGCTTTATTATTTTATTAAGGCTCTATAAAATTTTTAGAAATAGGAAAAAAGAAGAACAGCGTTTACTACTGGAAAATATTTTAAACTCTTATCTATTTGATGAAGACTTTGATAAAGAGAAAGAACTCCAGCGTTTTAAGGATGAGTATTTAAATAAAGCTTTAGAAATTAAGATAGCTATTAAAGAAATATTACTTTTTCATAGTAATATAAAAGGAGAGTCGGCTATACAATTAAGAGAACTTTTTCTTCGTTGGGAATTAGATAAATTCTGTAAAAAACAACTCGAGAATAGTGCATGGTATAGTAAATCCAGAGCCTTATTTAGTTTGTCTGAAATGCTTATAAAAGTTGACCTTGATATTATAAAACCACTTTTAAATCATAAGAAGGATGAGGTTAGACAACAGGCACAATTATACTTTATAAAATTAGCTGAAAATGAGCCCTTGGCATTTTTAGATCATATGGATAAACCTTTAACCTTATGGGAAGAAATTTTTATAGAAGATGCGCTTAAAAATGAATATCATGGTCCTATGCCAGATTACTCTAATTGGCTACACTCTTCACAAAATAGTGTGGTAGATTTTGCCATAAGAATGATTGCAAAATTTAACCAATTTGAGAATATATCAGAACTTTTACCTTTGCTAGAACATTCTTCTGAAGAAGTACGGCGTGAAACTATAAGATCACTATGTGCTTTAGAGCACTTTGAAATTATAGATACACTTATTTCTCAATTTGGAGAGGAAACAAATCTTGTAAAAAAGACTATATTAGATGCTATAGAACATTTGGGTAGCTATAATGATTTGATGATGCTTAAAGATAAGATTCAGGATGATGAATGGGATCTTAAGATAAAATACTATGGTATCGCTCAACGTTTTTTACCAGAAAAAAAACAAAGTATTTATATTCAGTACGAAAAAGAAAAAGCACTTTTGCTGTAAATGAGCATTACCTTCGACGACATCGCAAATATTGCCAGTTGGCTTTTCTTAGTATATGGGATTCTAATTTGTTTGGGCTATTTATTTTCGGCAATCTTTTCTATTTTCGAAATTAGAGACTACAAACGATCCAATAATTACAAAGACGAAATTGCCTTATTACAGGCTTCAGAGTTACCTCCGGTTTCCATACTAGCTCCTGCGTATAACGAAGGTCTTAATATTGTAGAAAATGTAAGATCGCTTTTAACTATAAATTACCCAAGTTTTGAGATTGTGATTATTAATGATGGGAGTAAGGACGATACCATGCAACGCCTTATTGAGGAATATGATCTGGAGAAGCAGGATTATCTATTTCACTATTTTATAAAGACCAAAACTATTCGCGGTGTTTACAAATCTAAAAATACTGCTTTTAAGAACTTGTTGGTAATTGATAAAGAAAATGGAGGGAAGGCCGATGCATTAAATACTGGAATTAATGTTTGCAGTCACGATATTATTTGCTGTATCGACGTAGATTGTATCTTGGAATACGATGCAATGTTGAAGCTTATAAAACCATTTCTAAATGATAGAAAGAAAGTAATTGCCTCTGGAGGAGTAATTCGGGTAGCTAATAGTTGCGTAATTGAAGATGGTAGAATTATAGAAGTGAGATTACCTGAAAAATTTGTCGCCAGGGTACAGGTTATAGAATATTTCAGGGCATTTTTAATGGGAAGAATGGCATGGTCTCGTATAGATGGTTTACTACTTATTTCTGGAGCCTTTGGGATGTTTGACAAGCAAATAGCCATCGAAGCTGGTGGCTATAACCATAATACCGTGGGTGAGGATATGGAACTGTTGGTACGTATGCGTCGAATGATGCGCGAAAAGAACATCCCTTATAAAGTTGGGTTTGTTCCCGATCCTTTATGTTGGACAGAAGTACCGCAAAGTTGGGAGATTTTAAAACGCCAGCGTAACCGGTGGACAAGGGGCACTGCGGAAACACTTTTACTTCATAAAAAAATGATTTTTAATCCTAAATACGGGGTTTTAGGTGTGCTCTCAACACCATTCTGGCTGTTTTTCGAATGGATGGCACCTCTAATTGAATTTTCAGGTACTATTTTCTTTATTTTTCTACTTTGGTTTGGTCTAATTAGTTGGAAATTCTTTCTTACTTTCCTGTTAGTGGTCTATGCGTTTGCAGTTTTATTTTCAATTACTGCTTTATTTTTTGAGGAGTATAGCTTTCAGCAATATAAAAAGCCCAAGTATATTTTCACGCTGATTGGAACAGCCTTTTTAGAACCTATTGTGTATCACCCTTTTGTGATGTGGGCAGCGGTTCGTGGAAACTGGGATTTGATTATAGGAAAAAAAAGCTGGGGAGAAATGACAAGGACAGGATTATCCAAATCAACAAAAAAATAATTTGTTTTCGGTATTACACATTTTTTCAGTATACCGCTTTACTCAATTTTGATTTAGTAAAAAACAAATAGTGATAAATAAAAGTTCGATCTTGCTTTTTACTATTCCATTAATCCTAAAATTCTTAAAATGAATTGATTGCATTTAGGAGAATTTCTTTGAATTAAATATAGGGAGAAGCATATAGATAGGCAAATATCAAATTATTTGTTGATGGTCCTGAATACGAGAAGAACCCCTTGTAAATGGAAATTATACGCAAGTCCTTGGCATAGTAGACAGTAGTGTGCAGATAGAATTGGCTAACGACTAAAAAAGAATACTAAGAATTCTATCTGGTCATCACAGGAGGTAAATTTCTTATAGAAATAAATTATAATTTATAATTTATAATGCTCCAACCTAAATAGCATTCCATAGGCAAAGTTTTGGAACGAACATGGCAGGTATTTTAGGTTTTAGCGATTAAACCTAAAAACCATTAATCATATCCTCAAGTGCTCTTTTATCCAGAATTTTGGTCTTTTTACCTTTAGCTGAAATAAAACCTTCTTTCTTTAGTTCAGCAATTAATCGAATACAGCTTTCAGTTGCGGTACCAACGACATTGGCAAGGTCTTCCCTGGAAAGATTTACCGCTAAAAAACCTTCATCATCGGTACCAAAATTGGTGTCAAGATATAATAAGGCCTCGGCAATTCGTTGTTTTACGTTATGCTGAGACATATTCACTATAAAATTGTCTGATTCCCTAAGATCTGATGCCATGATCTTTAAAAGATTTCTGGTAAATTCAGGATTCTCGTTGATTTTATCAATGATAAGCTGTTTTGGAATATAGCACATCGAAGTATCATTAAGTGCAGTTGCACTAAGATTTGTTTGCTCGTCTGCCACTACAGATCGTTGCCCTAAAATCTCTCCCTTTTTAGCGATTTTTACGATTTGATGTTTTCCGTTTTCGCTAAGTTTAGAAAGTTTAGAGGCGCCGTCACGAACACAAAATACCCCATTTAGTTTTTCCCCTTCTTTAAAAATCTGCTCTCCTTTTTTATAGCTTTTAGTAATCTTGTTATCCGATATAACCTTTAATTCTTCCTTACTAAAAGCCTTTAATGCATTAAACTGTCTTATGATACAACTTTCACATCTTGTTTTTTCAGGGGTTTTCATACTAGAGATTCGGGTTCTTGGTTACAATTTTTGTTTCACAAAGGTAAACATTTAACCCAACTGATATTTATCATATTTTATTTTCTATAAGTAGCGAATCTTTGTATAGCGGTTAAGTTGTGCAAAATATGAAATCATGTTATCACTGTGGCGAAGCTTGTAAAAGCGATGCCCTTATGTACGATCAGAAAGATTTTTGTTGTCATGGATGTAAAACAGTTTACGAAATTTTAAGTAGTAATGATCTCGATTATTATTATGCTCTTGATGAGCGTCCTGGAATTTCTCCTAAAACACAATTAGGAAAATTCGATTTTCTAAATAGCGCAGAGATTGTAGAAAAACTACTTGAATTTAAAAGTGCAGAGGTTTGTATCGTAAATCTGCTTATTCCAGAAATTCATTGTAGTTCGTGTATCTGGGTGTTAGAAAACCTTTCTAAACTTCATCCTGGTATTAAAAACTCACAGGTTAATTTTCCTGAAAAAACATTAAGAATCCATTTTTCCGCAGAAAAAATTACATTTCTGCAGTTGGTAGAGCTACTATGCAAATTAGGTTATGAGCCTTACATTTCACTTTCAGATAGCGATAAAAAAGAACGCAATATCGACCGGAGTTTAATCTATAAACTTGGTGTCGCCGGTTTTGCTTTTGGGAATATTATGTTTTTATCGTTTCCAGAATATTTTGAGGTTAAAGAATTTTGGCTGGATCAATTTAAATATGTGTTTCGCTGGTTGATGTTTGCCTTTAGTTTGCCGGTAGTATTTTATTCAGCAAGCACCTATTTTATTTCAGCATTTAAAGGTCTAAAATCAGGAATCTTAAATATCGATGTTCCCATAGCTTTAGGAATTACCGTGTTGTTTTTAAGAAGTAGTTTTGAAGTCGTTTTCGATTTAGGGACTGGATTTTTTGATAGTCTTTCTGGTTTGGTGTTTTTCTTATTGTTGGGAAGGTTCTTTCAGCAAAAAACCTATTCTTACCTGTCTTTTGAACGGGATTATAAATCCTATTTCCCGATTGGAGTGACAAGAATTAATCATCAAAACACCCAAAATCAAAATGAAGAGCAGGTAGAAGTTTATAAGCTTAGAAAAGGTGATAAGATACTCATTAGAAACAACGAATTAATTCCTGTAGATGCAAGATTAATGGAAGGCGAAGCTTTAATAGATTATAGCTTCGTGACCGGAGAAGCTGTGCCGGTTTCGATCCAAAAAGGCGATAAAATCTATGCAGGTGGTAAGCAAACCGCAGGTTTGCTTCAGGTAGAAGTGCTAAAACCCGTAGAGCAATCCTATTTAACGCAGTTATGGAACAACGAGGTTTTCGATAAAAACTTTAAAGGAAGTTTTCAGGATCTTACCAATAAAATAAGCGGGTATTTTACAAAAGCGATTTTAAGCATATCGATTTTAGCAACTATCGTTTGGTATTTTATTGATCCATCGATGATCCCGCAGGTATTTACGGCAGTTCTTATTATTGCCTGTCCTTGTGCACTGGCTTTAGCGGCTCCCTTCACTTTAGGTAATTTACTTAGGATTTTTGGTCAGCATAAATTCTATTTAAAAGAAGCGAACATTATCGAGAAAATGGCCAATATCGATGCAGTGGTTTTTGATAAAACCGGTACACTTACTTCAACCAAAAAAAATAAAATCACTTACGAGGGGGATTTGCTTACCGAAGAAGAAAAATCATTGTTAAACAGCACGTTAAGAGCTTCTAATCATCCATTAAGTCGATCTCTTTATGAAATTTTAGAGCAAAATGATATCAGAACACTTGATTCTTTTACAGAAGAGGTAGGGAAAGGAATGGAAGCTTTTGCAAATCAAAATTCGATAAAAATAGGGGCTTTTACATATGTCACTAAACTTAATAAATGGAAGCAGGCACAATTAAACCAAACCGCGGTTCATATTAGTACCAATGATCACTACAAAGGCCGATATATTTTAAAAAATGAATATAGGGATAATATTGGCCACTTATTTAAAACCTTAGAGAAAAACAAACAATTGTTTGTACTTTCTGGAGATAATGATGGTGAGCGTAAAAGCCTCGAAAAGTTGTTACCATTAACCACCAAAATGAGCTTTAACCAAAAGCCCCAGGATAAACTGCAGTTTATTAAAAAACTTCAGGAAGAAGGTCGATCTGTAATGATGATTGGGGATGGCTTAAACGATGCAGGAGCATTAAAACAAAGTGATGTTGGCGTAGTAATTTCAGAAAATATTAATGTTTTCTCCCCGGCTTGTGATGCCATTTTAGACGCCTCGGTATTCAGCAAAATAAGTCAGTTTTTTAGCCTTGCCAATAGCGGTCACCGTATTATAAAATTCAGTTTTTTGCTATCGCTTTTCTATAATCTTATAGGGCTTGGATTTGCAGTTACAGGACATCTTTCGCCCATCGTAGCTGCTATTTTAATGCCTCTAAGTTCGATAAGTATTGTGGCTTTTACAACCATAAGTTCCCAGTTTTCAGCAAAAAGAATTATGCGACAAACGTCTAAAAGCCAGAATAAATACAAAACCTGATAAATGTCATTTTATGCCTTCTCGATGGGCAATATTTTTACAAAAAATTAAGAAATGAATATCATCTACGTGTTGCTGAGTATTAGTGTGGTCGTAGCGCTTGTCTTTTTTATCGCCTTTATTATATCGGTAAAAAGAGGTCAATACGACGATACCTACACCCCGTCTGTAAGAATGCTGTTTGAAGATGAAATTATTGATAGTAAAGAAAAATCTAAAATCACCGATAAATAATTTGTTTATAATCTTATGGAAAAAGAGCAGTTTTATTACGACAACAAGATCGTAAGGAAATTTATCAATGCCACTGTATTTTGGGGTATTGTGGGAATGAGTGTAGGGCTTCTACTTGCTTTTATGTTTTTGTTTCCTAATCTAACCGATGGGATTTCATGGCTTAGTTTTGGGCGTTTAAGACCCTTGCATACCAATGCCGTGATTTTTGCCTTCGTAGGAAACGCAATTTTTGCTGGAGTGTATTATTCTACTCAGCGTCTTTTAAAAGCAAGAATGTGGAGTGATGCACTTAGTAACTTTAACTTTTGGGGCTGGCAGGCGATCATAGTTGCAGCAGCCATAACCTTACCTTTAGGCTATACCACATCTAAAGAATATGCTGAACTTGAATGGCCAATTGATATTAGTATCGCCTTAGTTTGGGTAGCTTTTGGAGCCAACCTAATCGGAACTATCTTAAAACGTAGACAGCGGCATTTGTATGTAGCGATTTGGTTTTATCTGGCCACTTTTGTAACCGTAGCCGTTTTGCATATTGTTAACAGTATAGAATTGCCGGTAAGTGCTTTAAAAAGTTACTCGGTTTATGCCGGGGTACAGGATGCTTTGGTACAGTGGTGGTACGGGCATAATGCCGTTGCCTTTTTCCTAACGACGCCGTTTCTTGGATTAATGTATTATTTTGTTCCGAAAGCGGCTAACAGACCAGTCTATTCTTACCGATTATCTATTGTTCACTTTTGGTCACTGATTTTTATTTATATCTGGGCTGGGCCGCACCACCTATTATATTCTGCATTACCAGATTGGGCACAAAATTTAGGGGTAGCTTTTTCTGTAATGTTAATTGCTCCATCATGGGGAGGAATGATAAATGGTTTATTAACCCTTCGTGGCGCCTGGGATAAGGTAAGAACAGATCCTGTTCTTAAATTTATGGTAGTGGCTATTACCGGTTATGGTATGGCTACTTTCGAAGGACCAATGCTTTCTCTTAAAAACGTAAATGCGATTGCACACTTTAGTGACTGGATTATTGCACACGTGCATGTGGGAGCTTTAGCATGGAATGGTTTCTTAACCTTTGGTATGATCTACTGGTTGGTACCAAGGTTATTTAAGACTAAACTATGGTCTGTAAAATTAGCAAATGCTCATTTTTGGATTGGAACTCTTGGTATTATAATGTACGCGCTACCAATGTATGTAGCTGGATTTGTACAGGCTTCTATGTGGAAACAATTTAATCCTGATGGTACATTAACTTATGGTAACTTCTTAGAAACACTTACTGAAATTATCCCAATGTACTGGATGAGAGCGATTGGTGGTAGTTTGTATATCGTAGGGGCTTTTATTGCACTTTATAATGTATATAGAACTGCAAAACAAGGGAGTAAAGTTACAGATGAGTTGGCAGAAGCTGCCCCGCTTGCTAAGATTACCAGTAAGAGAACTTCAAAAGAAGGCTATCATACCTGGTTAGAACGAAGACCGGTAAAACTAACCATTTTTGCAACTATCGCAATTTTGATTGGTGGTATGGTTCAGATTATTCCTTCTTTGATGGTAGACGAATATGTTCCGGTAATTTCAAGTGTAAAACCATATACCCCGCTAGAACTAGAAGGTCGTGATTTATATATACGTGAGGGCTGTGTTGGATGTCACTCCCAAATGATTCGTCCTTTCCGTAGTGAAGTAGAGCGTTATGGTGAATACTCTAAATCTGGAGAATATGTGTATGACCATCCATTTTTATGGGGTAGTAAACGTACTGGTCCCGATTTATTCAGGGTTGGCGGTAAATACTCGGATAACTGGCATTTAAATCACCTTTACGATCCACAAAGTACTTCTTCGGGTTCTATTATGCCATCTTATAAATGGTTGCTAAATAGAGAATTAGACAAGTCGTCTACCGAAGATAAAATGGAAGCTATGGTAAGTCTGGGTGTACCTTATACTCAGGCCGAGATCGACAGAGCGCAACAGTGGATGACCGAGCAGGGAACACAAATTGAGAAAAACCTTTATAGTGATCCAGATTTTGCCAAAACCTACGAAGCAGATAAGATTTATGCTAAGGAAAATGGTGAAGAATTTGTAGAAATGCGTAATCGAGAGATTGTTGCTTTAATCGCTTACCTACAACGCTTAGGTACAGATATTAAGGTGAAGAATGTAGATGAAGCTCAGGAAGCCGATATCCTTGGGGAATCGAGAGGTGGCTTAGGAGTTATCCAATAATGTTCAGCTAAAGTTATAAATAAAATAAACTAAATCATGCTAAAATTTATAAAAGGAAATCTGGAAAGTATCGATGGGGTAGCGGTTTACCCCATGATCTCTCTGCTGATATTCTTCATTTTTTTCGTAGCTCTTTTTGGATGGGTAATCACAGCAAAGAAAGAGCATATAAAACAAGTGAGTAACATTCCTCTAGAGGATGATAATCAGGAGATATTATGAGAAATACGGCATCATATTTAAGAGTTATCACAATTACTGTTCTGGCATTTGTTTTTCTGGAACTTACTATAGAATCTTCAGAAGAATGGGCGTTTATGGAATATCCTATCATCTGGGCCGTTCTGGGGATCTTACTTGTTTTTGGAATCGCAATGGAAGTTGTTTTGGCTAGTATTACTTCGGTTTTATTCAGAAGTTTAACTCCAGAAGCTCAGGAACGTTACCTTCAGCAACAATCATTAAGAAAAAAGAACCGATTTGCTAAGCTAAAAGCTTTCTGGAAAAAAATGAACGATAGCAAACCTGTTGAAGAAGAAGAAGAAATTATTCTTGATCACAATTATGATGGTATTCAGGAGTTGGATAATAACCTTCCGCCATGGTGGATATATGGTTTTTACGCAACTATGGTATTTGCTGCGGTGTATCTGGTAAGACATCACATTTTTAATGCTCCAGATCAAAAAGAAGAATATATCGCAGAGGTCGCATCTGCAAAAAAAGCGATCGAAGAATATAAAAAGACAGCCAAAGATTTAATAGATGTAAACACAGTAGAACTGTTAACTGGAGAGGAAGACATCAAAGCAGGTTCCGCTATTTTTGCAGGTAATTGTGTTGCATGTCATAAGGAAGATGCCGGTGGTGGTATTGGCCCAAATTTAACCGATGACTACTGGATACTGGGTGGTGGTATTAAAAATGTTTTCAATACTATTTCTGAAGGGGGGCGTCCTGGAAAGGGAATGGTATCCTGGAAAACAGATTTAAAACCGGGGGAAATCGCTCAGGTAGCCAGTTACGTCCTTAGCTTGCATGGTACCACACCGGCAGATCCTAAAGAACCCCAGGGCGATCTTTACGTAGATGAAAATGCTCCTATAAAGGAAGCAGATGTTGAAGTTTCAGCTGATTCAACTTCTATCGAAGTAATGATGGAAGATCAAGCGGTAGAGAAGGAATTTGAAAAATAAACAAATCCAGAGTCGAGCTTCTAAAGTCGACTCTGGTTAATCACTCACATTAGTGAGAATATGTTATGAGCACGATCCCCGAAAATAATTTTAGAGATTCTATTGGAACTATAAACCAGGAAGGTAAAAGGGCGTGGATATTTCCTAAAAAGCCTTCTGGTAAATTTTACAAATATCGAAAGCTGGTAAGTTATCTACTGCTGGCTATATTATTTGCTGCTCCATTTATAAAAATTAACGGCAACCAGTTTCTGTTATTCAACGTATTAGAGCGTCGTTTCAATTTTTTTGGATATCCTTTCTGGCCACAGGATTTTTATCTGGTGGTGATCATGATGATTATAGGGGTAGTCTTCGTGATTTTATTTACTGTGGCCTTTGGAAGGATATTTTGTGGTTGGATTTGCCCGCAAACCATTTTTATGGAAATGGTTTTTCGCCGAATCGAATATTGGATAGAGGGTGATCGCGGTAAACAACTACGTTTGGCAAAACAATCCTGGGATGCCGAAAAGATTAGGAAAAAAGGCCTAAAATGGATTATTTTCTTCATCATTTCGTTTTTAATAGCAAACATCTTTCTGGCTTATATCATTAGTAGTGATCAGCTTTTGGAATACATCACTGAAGGACCTGCAGAAAACATAAGTACTTTTATTTCTCTGTTAATTTTCACGGGGGTTTTCTACTTTATTTTTACATGGTTTAGAGAACAGGTTTGCATCATTGCCTGTCCTTATGGTAGGCTTCAGGGAGTATTGCTAGATAACCGATCGATTATTGTAGCCTACGATCATAAACGTGGAGAAAAAGAAAAGGGAAGAGCTAAGTTCAGAAAAAATGAAGATCGTCAGGCTACCGGGAAAGGTGATTGTATCGACTGTTTACAGTGCGTACAGGTTTGCCCAACGGGGATTGATATTAGAAACGGAACACAACTGGAATGTGTAAATTGTACAGCATGCATCGATGCTTGCGATTCGATGATGGAGGCGGTAAACCTTCCTAAAGGTCTTATTCGTTATGCAAGTGAAGAGAATATTGAGAAGAAAGCCAAATTCAAATTTACACCCAGGTTAAAAGGCTACACTACGGTTTTAGTGATTTTAATAGGCGTTTTAACAGGGATGTTATTTCTAAGAAATGATGTTGAAGCCAGGATTTTACGCTTACCGGGACAACTCTACGAGCATCAGCAGGATAACAGGATCAGCAATGTATTTACCTTTAAACTGGTGAATAAAACTACCGAAGATATCGAAAATGTTCAGTTAAAATTAATCTCTCATAAAGGTGAAGTACGATTGGTAAAAAGTGATAGCCTTATTGTACCAAAACAGGGATTTGCTGAAGGAACTTTATTTATCGAGATCCCGGCGGCTTCTTTAAAAGGAGAGAAAGAAAAACTAAAAATAGGGGTATACAGTAATAACAAATTAATAGAAACTACCACAACCAATTTCCTTGGTCCACGTAGTTATCGATAAAATATAGTATTATGAAATTTAATTGGGGAACCGGACTCGCAATTGGCATGTTTTGCTTTATTGGATTTATCATGTTTATGGTGATAAAAATGAGTACCGACGATAAATACGAATACGATCTTGTAGTTGAAGATTACTACGGAAAAGAATTGCGCTTTCAGCAGGAAATAGATGCAGAAAAGAATTTGAAGCTTTTTTCCGAAGAAATTACAGGAAAGAAAACAACAGAAGGTTATGAACTTAGTTTTCCTAAAACCGAAGGTGAAATAAAAGGAACAGTAAACTTATATCGACCTTCCAATAAGAAACTTGATTTTATTATTCCGTTAGAATTATCAGAAGATAAAATTGTCATTCCTGAAGCACAATTAATCGATGGACGCTGGGATATTTCCGTAGAAATGACCTACCAGGGAAAAGACATTTTATTTAAAAAATCCATTACGTATTAGATATGCTTATCAGCGGGTTTATATTCGGACTTTTAGGTAGTTTTCATTGTATTGGGATGTGCGGTCCCATAGCCTTTCTATTACCTTTAAGCAGGGATAAAAAGCCCTTGATGTTCCTTCAATTATTCCTCTATAATTTTGGACGGATCTTATCGTATGCCATAATCGGATTATTATTTGGTTTGCTTGGAAAAGGATTAAACCTATTTGCGGCACAACAAAAACTGTCGATAGCCGTAGGAGTTTTGATGATTTTGACTGCTGTTTTTTCATTCAGAAGTATGAAATTTAATAAAATGGCAACTCCTTTTTTTAGCATGATTAGTAGGTTAAAATCCAAAATAGGAGCAGGTTTAAAGAAAAAATCTCCAGATACTTTTCTCTCTATAGGCATGCTAAATGGCTTTTTACCATGCGGACTCGTTTATATGGCAATGCTTGGTGCCATTGCTGAGGCAAATGCTGGTTTTGGGGCTTTATATATGGTATTTTTTGGTTTAGGTACCATTCCGCTCATGACAGCAGTAGTGTTTCTAAGCAATACACTTTCAAGCGGTTTAAAAACCAGAGAAAGAATACGAAAACTAATACCAGTATTTATTGTTTTAACGGGTTTTTTATTTATTTTGCGTGGTTCAGGCCTTAATATTCCTTATCTCTCTCCGGCAATGGCCAAAGGCAAAGTAAATGCCAAAATCGAATGCCATGAACCAGTAAAAGTTTCGTTTGAGAAAAGCACTTAAGAAGTAGACAGCGGGCTATTTGAAAATTTACTAATGAACTGATATTTCAAGAACCTTTAACTTTCAACCTTTCAACCTTTCAATCTTTCAATCTTTCAAACTTTAAAGTTAATAACTCACTAAACATTCAACTTAAATAAATACATTTGCAGCCAAGCAGGTCGGCCCTATCGCTAAGTTCATATTTGTGGCTTAGAGGAAAGTCCGGACACCATAGAGCAGCATAGTGGGTAACGCCCACCGGTCGTGAGGCCAGGACAAGTGCAACAGAAAGAATGTACAGGTAATGCTGTAGTGAAATCAGGTAAACTCTATGCGGTGCAATGCCATGTAAACCAACATTATCAAATTGCTCGTTTGTCGTTGGAGGGTAGGCAGCTAAAGGACTTTGGTAACAAAGTTCTAAGATAAATGACAAGGGCATCCTGATGAATTTCAGGGTGAACAGAATCCGGCTTACAGACCTGCTTTTTTATATATTCTTACATAATCGATCACATATTCCTGCGGGAAAATAGAATCATCGATCTCACCTGCCCATTTACCGCCAAGTGCAAAATTAAGAATTAAGAAAAAAGGTTTTTTAAAAGGATTATTCTCGGTATCGGCTTCATCTATTTTAAAGGTGTAATATACATGATTATCAAAGGAGAACTCAATTTTTTCTGAATCCCAGTTCATTCCATAAATATGAAAAGCCTTGGTAGGAGAGGTCTCTAGCTCTAACTGGCCACCTTCACTTTTAATATTAGCACTTTTTCCTCTTGGATAGTGAACGGTAGCATGGATAGTATAGGGATCTTTACCTACAAATTCCAAGATATCAATTTCACCACTATAAGGCCATTCAATATCATGAAAGTTTGAACCTAACATCCAAATGGCCGGCCATACGCCTTTTCCCTGGGGAAGTTTAGCGCGGACTTCAATTTTACCAAAATTTAGATCAAATTTTTTATGCGTGTGTAAACTAGCGGAAGTATAGTAAGCCTTTTTTGTATTATACCGATAGTTTTGAATATCGGGATCGAATTTACGGTTTCGATATTCTTCTTTTCTGGCAATAATTTTCAGCACATTATCTTTAACAATGGCGTTCTTTTTTCGTTTGGTATAATACTGTTCCTCAAGATTACGAATAAAGCCCGTTTCGTGTGTCCATTTCTCTTTATCGGGCTTGCCTCGATAATCAAACTCGTCGTTCCAAATTAGTTCGTATTCCTGTGCATTTATTGCCATAGGTGAGAAAGCTAAAATTGTAAGGAAAGAATATCGAATATTAGTTTTGGAAAATTTAATTTTCCTCAACATTCTCGTAAAAAAATGAAAAAACAGAACCTCCATAGCCTCGTTTCTCAACAAAATTTGGGCCACTGGATAAATCGGTATGTTTTCCGGATTCTATAATAAGCATTCCACCTTCCTTAAGCAGATTATTTGTAAAAACTAATTCAGCTATTTTTAAAAAATCCTCGGTAGAAAAATCATAAGGTGGATCGGCAAATATGATATCTGCCGCTATGGGAGCTTTTTCCAAATATTTGAAAACATCACTTTTTATGGCGATGATTGCATAATTTAGTTCGGCTGCCGTTTTCTTTATGAATTTTATACATTCAAAATTGCCATCTATTGCCGTAATTTTTTCAGCACCACGTGACGCAAATTCATAGGAGATATTACCTGTTCCAGAGAATAGGTCTAAAACTTGTAAAGCACTAAAATGATAGTGGTTGTTTAAAATATTAAACAAACCTTCTTTTGCCATATCAGTGGTTGGTCTTACGGGTAATTTTTTAGGGGCGATAATTCTTTTTCCCTTGTTACTTCCTGAAATAATGCGCATTTAAAACGTGTTTAAAAGTATGTATTCTTCAGATTTATTAATATTCCATCCTTCTTCAATTTCATGTTCTGTTTCTGAAGATAAGAAATAGATATTTCGAATATAATCCTGAAGCAATTTATAGATATCGTCTTCTTTATGAATGTCTCCACTTAAGTGAAGTTTAAATTTTTTAGGATCTAAATCTAATTGCTCTGCAACAAAAAGCAGGTAATATAAATAATCTTCTTTACTCGAATAAGTAAAGCTGTTGCATAACAATAGCCTGCCATCTTCTATGATAAACAAATCTAGCCGTTTATGGGTATTATGCGCATAAACTTTAATTCCTTTATGATCATCAAAAGAAAGAAACCTGTATAATAATACTGATAGATGGTGAACATATTCAAATTCACCATATTTTTCAAAAAAGTAGTTGATGATATTGGTGTAAGGAATATATACATTTACCATTTCCTTATTCTCAATTTCGTCTACTGCCACAAAATCGGTTTTAAGGATTTTCGTATTGAATTTTAAATAAGATGCAGCCGCATCTTCTTTAAACCATTTTTTAGGAACCAACGTAAAAAGGCTATTACAAAAGCATAATTTTACTTCGTTGACTGCTGTTTTAAGCCGTGGTTGTGTATTATACTCTTCTTCGATTTTCTGAAGAAGGTTTACCGGGTCCAGTTCTTTTTCAAATGATTTTTTGTGATAATAAACAATAGTATTGTTTGTTGTATTTAAGATACAAAAAGAAAGTCCATTCAGGCTAACCTGAATGGACAGTTTAAAAAAAGTATTTTCTTGATTATTGGTCACCATAGGTTTGTGGCCAATTTCCTGTAGTTTTAATTTCCTCCATAGAACCTACACTAATGTAGCGACCATTAACTTCCTCTACAGATTGCGCTTCGTTCTCCTGAAGAATCAATTGTTTGTCCTGATCGTATAGGATTACGCTTTTTGCAACTTTTGCTTCAAAAACAGGAATTTTGCTATCTCCTTTTTTGATGTTACCAGCTTCTAATTCGATTTTAGCATCTGTTCCTTTAATTGGTACATTGATCATATTGGTGTAACGATCACGATTCCCTTTGAACAATGAATCTTTTACCGGTACGAACCCTAAGGTGTCGATAAGAACTTTTTCGATATATTCGTCTACACCGTAGTTCTTTTTGTATTCTTCATCCAATACTGTAGTATCTCTACGTTGGGTAATAGCAAATTCAGCAGTATCGATAAATTGTACAAGTTTATTAAAATCACCTTCAAAATTACCAACAATCTCCTTATGAGCAAGCTCGGCTGCTCTTATGTCTTTAAGGTTTTCAATTACTTTAGGGTAACGTTGTTCTTTAACCTTGTTAAATTGAATTGGTCGGTATACGGCATCAAAAGTTAACCAAGCCAGGAAAGCTATAACCGCCCACAATAGTAATTGAATTACAAGTCTCATGCTTCTAAGAAATTAATTTAAGTTATTAGAGTTATATGACAAATCTACAATTTTTTTTTATTCGTAAAAGTTTCTTGCCTAAAAATCCATCATTATCTTTGGTTTTTTGAAGATTCAGCTATGGAAAAACCGAATGTTTCAGCATTCTATAAAATTTTGATTCAGGATTTGGGTTTTGAACCCCGTGAAAAACAGGATATTGCCTTGCAGCAACTTGCGAAATTTGCTGTAGAAGGTACAAACGATGATCTTTTTTTGCTTAAAGGTTTTGCCGGTACAGGAAAAACAACAATTATCAGCTCATTTGTTAAAAACTTATGGAAAATTAAGAAATCAGGTGTATTAATGGCCCCAACAGGGCGTGCTGCCAAAGTAATTGCTAATTATTCTAAAAGAGAAGCTTTTACCATTCATAAGAAAATTTATTTTCCGAAGAAGTCGGGGGGAAGCGGAATTCAATTTGTTTTACAGCCCAATAAGCATAAAAATACAATTTTTATAGTAGATGAGGCCTCGATGATCGTAGATCACCCGGGAGATTCTAAAAATTTTGATAACGGCTCTTTGCTAGATGATCTAATGGAATTTGTTTACAGCGGGCATAAATGTCAGTTGATTTTTATAGGAGACACCGCACAGCTTCCACCGGTAAAAATGGATATGAGTCCGGCACTGGATCAGGATAAATTACGAACCGGATTTTTTAAGGAGGTTGGACATATAGAGTTGGATGAAGTAGTGCGGCAGAGTGAAGAAAGCGATATTCTGCACAACGCAACTTTAATTAGGGAAGCTATAAGAGAGGAATTTTATGAGAGTTTTAAATTTGAACTGGGACCTAAAGCAGATGTAGTACGACTGGTAGATGGGTATGAAATTATGGAAGCTATTCAGGACGCTTATCATTCTTTAGGCAACGAGGAAACCAGTATTATCGTTAGGTCTAATAAAAGAGCTAATCAATACAATCAGCAAATAAGATCACGGATTTTATTTCAGGAAGAAGAAATTTCAGCAGGGGATTATCTCATGGTGGTGAAAAATAATTATTTCTGGGTGAAACCCTCTTCAGAGGCCGGTTTTATTGCGAATGGGGATATCGTAAAAGTTTTAGAGATTTTTGCAATAAAAGAACTTTACGGATTCCGTTTTGCAGAAGTTTCTGTCCAAATGGTGGATTATCCAAAAATGAGTCCTTTTGAGACGGTAGTGATGTTAGATACCTTAACAAGCAATTCACCTTCGCTTACTTTTGAAGAGTCTAATCTTCTTTATCAGGAAGTGATGAAGGATTATGAAGACGAAACAGCCAAGTATAAGAAATTTTTGAAAGTTAAAAACAACAAATATTTTAATGCATTACAGGTAAAATTCTCTTATGCTATCACCTGTCATAAAAGTCAGGGTGGACAGTGGAATACGGTTTTTATAGAACAACCTTATTTACCAAATGGTGTTGGTAAAGAATATCTTCGATGGTTGTATACAGCGGTAACAAGGGCTACAGATAAATTATATCTTATAGGATTTAAGGATGATTTTTTTGTTATACAGGATTAACTAAATTTAAACAGCCTGGCAGGGTATAAAAGCTTATTTTAGAAAAAAACTAATCAATATTTTTGATGAAAGAAAAACTTAAGATTGTCGCGATGATTCCGGCCAGATACGAAGCTTCCCGTTTTCCTGGGAAATTGATGCAGGATTTGAATGGAAAACCGGTAATTCAGCGAACCTATGAAGCCGCTAATAATACCGGACTTTTCGACCAGGTTTATATTGTGACCGATAGTGATAAAATTTTTCAGGCCGCAACTGAATTTGGCGGAAAAGTGATACGAAGTAAAGAAGAACATGATTGCGGAAGTGATCGTCTTGCCGAGGCCGTTCATGATATGGATGTAGATATTGTGGTTAATGTACAGGGAGACGAGCCATTTATAGATAAACCAAGTTTAGAGCGGCTACTAAATGTTTTTCAGGATGATGATGCTTCAAGTATCGATCTGGCTTCGTTAAAAGTGGCTATACAGGATAGCGAAGAAATTACTAATCCTAATAATGTAAAGGTAATTACAGATAATAATGATTATGCCTTATATTTTTCCAGATTCCCGTTGCCTTATCCAAGAAATACAGACATTAAGGTGATTTATTATAAGCATATTGGGATTTATGCTTTTAGAAAACAGGCCCTTTTGGATTTTTATAATTTGCCGATGCTTCAACTGGAAAGTGCTGAAAAAATTGAGTGTATTCGATATTTGGAATACGGTAAAAATATCAAAATGGTAGAAACCGAGATGCAAACTATTGGGATCGATACTCCTGAGGATTTGGAACGTGCAAAGAAATACCTACAATCTTCTGAAATGTAAATTGAAATCAAAAAATATAGAATTCAATACTCAACTAAAACGGCCGGTATTTTAAAATACCGGCCGTTTTCATCTAGCAATACAGAATCTACTAACTAACAATTAACCATTGCTTACTGCTTCTTTATAGGTTGAAAGTGCACGTTCTCTTGCTTCTTTGTGATCTACCATTTTATCAGGATAATCATCGCTGCCAAATTCTTCAACCCATTCTTTTATATATTTTTTGTCTTTATCGAATTTATCTATTTGAGTAGTTGGATTAAATATCCTAAAATAAGGAACGGCATCTACGCCACTTCCAGCAACCCACTGCCAGTTTCCTACATTCGAAGACATTTCGTAATCCAGTAATTTTTCAGCAAAATAAGCTTCTCCCCAGCGCCAATCGATTAGGAGGTGTTTGCATAAAAAACTTCCTACTAACATTCTAACCCTATTATGCATAAAACCAGATTTATTTAACTGGCGCATACCGGCATCAACAAGAGGGAAGCCTGTTTTACCGTTTTTCCATTTTTCAAACTCCTCTTTATTATTACGCCATTGTATATTATCGTATTTCTTTTTAAAAGCATCAGTTACTGTAGAAGGATTATGATATAAAACCTGCATAAAAAATTCGCGCCAAACCAGTTCCTGTAAAAAGGTTTTATTTTTTTCGTTATTCGCCTTCTTTACCATTTTCCTAACACTTACCGTCCCAAACCTAAGATGTGGTCCTAAACGACTGGTGCCTTCTTTGGAAGGTATATTTCTGGTATCCTCGTAGCGCTGAATAAGACTTGGTGTGGTATCAAAATCAGGTACTTTTAAAGATGATTTTTTAAAACCAATATCGCTTAAACTTAAGTTTGGTAACCTGGTATTTTGGACGAGATTATCTAGAAATTGACTGGTATAATGAATCTTTAGATCACTATTTTTAAAATGCTCCATCCAGGTTTTCATGTATGGTGTATAAACCACATAAGGATCACCATCACCTTTTACGACTTCATCTTTTTCAAAGATAACCTGGTCTTTAAAAGTCTCAAATTCAACATTATTTTCGTCTAACAATTTCTGAATTTTTTCATCACGATCTTTAGCGTAAGGCTCATAATCTCGATTGGTAAATACTTTACCAAGTTTGTAATTCTCTAAGAGTTCTTTAAAAACTTCTTCAGGTTTACCATGATACATGCCGATAGAAGAATGATGATTTTCCTGAAGTTCATTTCTCATATCCTGAAGGGTTTCAAAAATAAAAGTTACCCGAGCATCATCCTCTGGTAAATTATCTAAAATTTCAGGATCAAAAATAAAGATAGGCATTACAGGATGCTCTCCTTTTAATGAAGCTAAAAAACCTACATTATCATCTAATCTTAAATCCCTTCGAAACCAAAAGATATTTACTTTGTCTCTATTCATTTATGAAATATTTAGTGTTGAAAGCCCTCCATCTACACCAAGAATTTGTCCTGTAATCCAACTACTTTCTTCACTTAATAAAAATGCGGTCATATTTGCAATATCAGCGGTAGTTCCTACTCTTTTTAATGGGTGCCGTTGATCCATTTTTTCTTTTTTCTTATCATTATTTAAAAGTTTTTCTGCAAGCGGAGTATCGGTTAGCGATGGGGATACCACGTTAACTCTTAAGCTAGGAGCATATTCTGCGGCCAAAGATTTGGCAAAACCTTCAATAGCACCTTTGGCAGCAGCTACACTTGTGTGAAATGGCATCCCTACTTTAACGGCAACACTACTAAAAAACACTAGACTTGCCTGATTAGATTCTTTTAATTTGGGCATTAATCCATTTACTACCTTAATCAAACCAAAGAAATTAAGTTGCATTTCCTGTTCAAAATCTTTTGGTTTTAGCATTTTAAAAGGTTTCAGATTGATGCTTCCCGGGCAGTAAACCAGTCCGTCTAATTGTTCAGGTAGATCAAGAGAAGAAATATCATTCTTTAATACGTCAAATTCTAAATGAGTCACCTCTAGATTATCATGATCAACTTTGTTTCTTGAAGCGATATAAATATTATGGTTCTTGTATAGTTTTTTAGCGATTTCTAATCCTATACCGGTAGAACCACCAATGAGTAAAATATTCTTTTTCATATTTAGTTTAGTATATCTTGTTTTAGCGTAGCTTCAGTATTTTCTTCAGATGCTTTATACTCACCAAAGAGCTCTACAAGCTTTTTTTTGCGATATTCAAAGATTTCATTTAATTTCGGTTTTACCATGAATGGGTGTACCAGATTACCCAATTTTCCCATGGGTAGCTTATAATCTACAATATCTTCCATTTCTACTCCGCCTTCAATCTCTTTAATAAAATGCTTATGGTGCCATAAGGAGTAAGGACCAAAGCGTTGTTCATCTACGAAATATTCTCCATCTTTAACATGAGTAATTTCAGTTACCCATTTTGTTTTTATACCGGCAATTGGTGTTACGATATACTGAATAATCTGACCTTCGAACATGGGACGATCTCCACCAGATGTGATATCAAAACCCATATAATCTGGAGTAATGATTTTTAGGTTTTTAGGATCAGATAAAAAATCCCATGCCTGTTTTTTAGAAATAGGAAGTTTTTGGAAGGTATGAATCTGGTACATTTCTTAGCAATTTAATATTTTAATAAAATTACAATTAGAAATGTTTAATGAAAAATAATATTAGTTAAACAAAGTTTAAATCGTTATATTTTATAGTAAATATTAATATTAAGGCAATCATTAAATATTATTTTTTGAATTTAATTAAAAAGGAATATTTATATATTTAACAAAACAAATCGTATGCAATCATGAAAAAACTACTACAACTATTTATTCTTTTTTTAGGGGCGTCAGTATCTGCACAAATACAAGCTCCACAACCAAGCCCTTCTGCTAAAGTAGAGCAGATGGTAGGTTTAACGACAGTAACATTAGATTATTCCAGACCTGCTATGCGAGGCAGAACGATTTTTGGAGACCTTGTGCCTTACGGAGAAATTTGGAGAACCGGGGCCAATGAGAATACAGTGATTAGTTTTTCTGATGATGTAGAAATACAGGGACAAACTTTAAAAGCGGGCAAATACGCGATCTATACGATCCCAAATAAAGATAGTTGGGAGGTGATTTTTTATAAATCTACCAATAACTGGGGAAATCCTCAAAATTGGGATGACAGTATGGTTGCTTTAAAAGCAAAAGCAGAGGTGGTTAAATTGCCTATGGAAATGCAAAGCTTCACTATTCTTATCGATGAACTTACAAATGATGGCGCTACTCTAAATTTCTTATGGGAAAATACGGTAGCTTTTTTATCTTTTTCAGTTCCAACAGATAAGAAAACAATGGCAAGTATCGATAGCGTAATGAATGGTCCCGGAGCTGGAGACTATTATGCGGCAGCGGCCTATTACCATGATGCCGGAAAAGATTTAAATAAAGCATGGGATTGGATCAATAAGGCAACTGAAGCTAATCCAAATGCTTACTGGATGCTAAGAAAAAAATCCTTGATCGCTGCTGATTTAGGTAAAAAAGACGAGGCAATTGAAGCTGCTAAAAAGTCTTTGGCTGCTGCTAAAAAAGCGGGTAACCAGGATTATGTGAAAATGAATGAAGATTCTTTAAAAGAATGGGGAGCAAAATAATTGGTCTTTAAAAAGATTTCTAATATTAAAAAAGCTGTTCTATTGAACAGCTTTTTCTTTTTTATAACGTTAATCTTATCAATACTCCAAACCAATTTTTTCCCGAACCTTATCCAGCATTTCTATAAGTTCTAAACTTTTGTCAAAACTCATTTCAGTACTTTCTTTTTTACCTTCCAATAGCATTTGGCCTACATGTTCGGCTTCAAAATTATATCCATTAGCTTTTACTCCAAATTCTTTAGTGAAGCTATCATTTTCAGTAGTGATCACCACCGAGCTTGGTTGATGAAATCGTGGTTTTATATAAATTTCGGCCTTTTCTAATTTTATGGTGGCAGCAACATCAGTATGTTCATCTACAAAACTGTAAAGCTCTGCTTTTACGTTTTCAGGATAAAAAAATGTAGCGTGACACCTGGCATCTACCTCGGTTTTGGTCATTTTAGCGGTTGCTTCTATTTTTTCTGGTTTACCCAGAAAGCTCAAGGCTGCAAAAATTGGATAGATACCAATATCCAGTAAACTCCCGCCACCTAAAGCTTTATTGTAGATCCTGCTGTTGGCATTAAAAGGAGCATCAAAACCAAAATCGGCTTCCATCGCTAAAACTTTTCCGTATTTGCCAGATTTTATAACTTCCTTAGTATATTTAAAATGCGGCAGAAAATGCGTCCACATGGCTTCCATTAAAAATGTATCCTGTTTTTGTGCAAAATCGATCATTTCCTTTACCTGATCTTTATTCATGGCAAAAGGCTTTTCACATAAAACAGGCTTTTTATGTTTTAGGCAAAGTAAGGTATGCTCATAGTGAAATACGTGAGGAGTGGCAATGTAAACAGCATCTACCTTATGATCATTTAACATTTCAGTATAACTGCCATAGGCTTTATCGGCTCCCATTTCTACAGAAAAATCTTTAGCTTTTTCTAAAGACCGGCTTGCAGCCGCATACAAATTGGCATTGGGAACATAGGATAAACCTAACGCAAATTTTTTAGCAATTTTGCCTGGTCCTAAGATTCCCCAGTTTATTATTTTACTCATTATGATGCATTTTTAGGTTGGGTTGTTGTTTGGATAAATAATGCAATACTCATCACTAAAAGGCAGCCAAGAACGTTTAACCATAAGTACGGTAAAATATCTAAAAAATAAACCAAGATTACAATTAATTGGGTGATTATGGCTGCAATAAAAACGGCATTACTTTTAACGAATCTTATAAAAAATGCCAGTAAAAATATGCCCAGTACATTACCATAAAATATCGAACCTATAATATTTACAAGCTGAATAAGGTTATCAAAAAGATCGGCTACACTGGCAAAAATGATGGCTAAAACACCCCACATAAAGGTAAACCATTTTGAAGCATTTAAATAATGTTCTTCACTTTTCTCTTCTTTCAGATTTCTTCGATAAATATCAATCGTGGTCGTGGATGCCAGCGCATTTAGTTCTGAAGCGGTAGAAGACATCGCGGCACACAAAATAACTGCGAGTAAAAGGCCAATAGCTCCCCGTGGTAAATTATTTAGGATAAAATGAATAAATACGTAGTCTTTATCATTACTCTCTGCGTTGGTTTTTGCCGCATCTATAAACATCTTTGCTTTTTCCCGATTTTCGAATTCCTGAGTGTTTAAAGCGGAAAGCTGGGTCTTAAATTGCTGATTTTCGGTTTCAGAAATCTGATCGATTTTCTGGGCGTAATCTAAAGTAAGTTTTTGTTTTTGTTTCTGAAGCTCGCGATGGGTCACCATTAAATCCTCGTACTGCCCGGCATAATCTGAGTTTAAAACCGCTTCGGTTGCTGCTGGATTAAAATTAAGTGGTGTGCTGTTAAACTGATAGAATACAAAAACCATGACGCCCACTAATAATATAAAAAATTGTAAAGGTACTTTTAGAAATCCGTTAAATACCATACCTAACTGACTTTCCCTTACGCTTCTACCAGAGAGATAACGCTGTACCTGGCTTTGGTCGGTTCCAAAGTATGAAAGCGATAGGAAGGTTCCTCCTATAATACCACTCCAAAACGTATATCGGTTATTAAAGTCGAAAGAAAAATCCAACACATCCATTTTTCCTTCGCTTCCGGCAATTTCCAGTGCTTTGGTAAATGTGATATTTTCCGGGAGGTAATATAAAATGATAAAAAATGTTGCGATCATTCCGGTTAGAATTACCGCCATTTGCTGTTTATGAGTTACACTCACCGCTTTAGTACCACCAGAAACGGTATAAATAATTACCAATATCCCGATTAGTAATGTAAGCGTGGTAAGATCCCATCCCAAAACAGCAGAAAGGATGATAGCAGGTGCAAATATAGTTAGTCCGGCGGCCAACCCACGCTGGATCAAAAACAATAAAGCGGTTAGCACTCTTGTTTTCTGGTCGAATCTGGTTTCTAAATATTCGTAAGCGGTATAAACTTTTAATCGGTGATAAATAGGAATAAAAACGATACAGATAATGACAATAGCGATAGGCAGTCCAAAATAAAACTGCACAAAGCCCATCCCATCGTTAAATGCCTGTCCCGGGGTAGATAAAAAAGTGATCGCACTGGCCTGAGTAGCCATCACTGATAGACCAATCGTCCACCATTGGGCATCGTTACCACCCTTTATAAAGTCCTGAACGTTCTTACTACCACGAGATTTGTAAACGCCATACCAAACAATCGAACTTATGGTAACTATTAAAATTATCCAGTCAATTAATTGCATGTTACGCGAAGGATTTCATTATAATATAAAAGGCAATAATATAGATGGCGTTGGCGACCAGCACAGCTGTGTATCGCATTTTCCATTGATATTTTTCAGGCTTTTCTTCCATTATTTTCCTAGAGAAAGCAAGTTAGCAAAAAGGCGGTACGATCCCGCAACTCCGGCAGGAAATTGTCTAAAGAAGCTTAACCCGGTATAAACATAATAACCTTTACCGTATTTGGCAATTAAGAGGCTGCCTTGCATGGCTTCTTCATTTTTATCATGCATGGATAATACCGTATCGTAATTTTCATCCCAGGTGTTTGGGAAATATAGTCCGCGTTCCTGTACCCAACCATCAAAATCTTTTTTGGTGATTTTGTTAGGTGTATTTAAAACGGGGGAATCGGCATTTATAAAATTAATTTCAGCATCTTCTTCAGTTACACGATCGTATGATAATTTAAACGGAAAAGGGCCAATTTGGTCTACCGTAATGCCACGATCTTTATTGTATTGAGACACCAGTGTGCCACCGTTTTCAACATACTTCATTAATTCCTTATTCTTGTAACGAAGTTCTTCTAAAACATTATATGCTCTAACTCCGGTAACCACCGCATCGTATTTAGCTAGAGCATCTGCGTTTATTGTGGCAGGAGATAGCACGCTTACATGATAACCAATTTGGCGTAAACTTTCAGGCACTACATCACCGGCACCGGCGATATATGCGATATTTTCTCCTCTTTTCTGAATATCGATTTTAGCCAGTTTTAGTTTTGCAGGAACAACAAGCGTTTGTTTTGGGATGTGCGGGTAATTTATGGTAATCACCTCGTCCTTATAGTTTTCTTCTGAAGTTTCAAATTCAGGCTGAATCCAAATTTCATTTTGTGATGAGGGGGGAGTAACTTTAAACGTATAGGTGATACTGCTTCCTTTCTGCGGAAGGTTAACCGCTTCAGATTTTGGTGAGATCTGCCATTCCGAGGGGGCATCTAATTTTAATATTCCTCGCGTATTGTCTTTTTCTGCCGTAACCTTTATCCTGATATTTTTACTTTCCTGGTTAGGGAAAAGAATAACATCATCTGCAAAACCGATTGATACTGGTGGGATAATCTCAAAATTCTCGTAATTTTCGCCGCTTACATTGTCGTTGTATTTGTAAACAATTTCTTTTTTAAAGGAAATGGAAGTGCCGTTTATATCGATATTAAAAGTTACCGTGCTGGTATGTGGAGTTTCTGGTTTTCCAATAAGCTTGGGATCATCTACACGATACATACCTACCGTTCCTTCTTTATTTAACCAGTAAGGAGAAGTATAAGCCGCGTTTAGAGGAATTTTATAGTCAAAAGATTTTTTCCAGTCTTCGTTATTGGGTAGTAAAGTAGCGGTTTCTTCAACTCTATTTTGTGGATTAAGGACAATAGATTTTAATGTTACGTTGGCTGTACTACGGTTAATAGCTTCAAGATGAAGCCTGATATTATCGCCAGGCGAAGCAAATTCTGAATTTGATACTGCTTCCAGATAAAGTCCCGCACACGCCTGTATAATTCCTTTTATTTCTTCAGTTTTTATGGCTCTCCAGTGTTCGTCTTTTAAATTCTGAATTAAGGAGTAGGCCTTTAAAAGCTTAGGTAAACTGGCTGAAGGATTGGTGAAATCAAAATTTTTCTGAACATCACCCAAAATTTCACCAATTTGAGCGCCACCTTCAACACGTGTCCAACTGGTATTTATTCCCGAGAAAACATCTTCCCTGGAAGTTGGTTGTGAACCTTTAATAAGCTCTAAATATTCCATTTCGCTACCACGGGAACCTGTACTTCCAAAACCTTGCGACTGATGCTGGCTGCGGCTTAGCGAAGCGATTTCTGGATTAGAAAGTCCTTTTAAAGGAAAATAGACCCCCGTATCAAAAGTTAGGTATTTCTCATCTTTTGTGGCTTCTCTAAACGCTTCCTGACTGCCAAAAAACCAAGAGGAGGTATTAAAAAATAAGCGTTCTGGCTGCCATGTTGTGGTATATTCCAACTGTTGTGGGAATATAGACTGGTCTTTGGTGATCTCAAAAGCTTCTACACTTAAAATAGCCGAAGCGGTATGGTGACCGTGGGTTGTTCCTGGCGTACGGTGATCAAAACGGTTAATGATTACGTCGGGTTTAAAATTTCTAATTACCCAAACTACATCACTTAAAACCTCGTTTTTATTCCAGGTTTTTAAGGTTTCTTCTGGATTTTTAGAATAACCAAAATCATTGGCACGACTAAAAAATTGCCGTCCACCATCAATTTTGCGTGCTGCTAATAACTCCTGAGTTCTAATTAAACCCAATTGTTCCCGGATTTGGGGACCAATCAGATTTTGCCCTCCATCGCCACGGGTTAAAGAAAGGTAAGCCGTTCTAGCATGTTTTTCATTTGAGAAATACGAAATTAATCGGGTATTTTCATCATCCGGATGAGCTGCAAGATATAAAACTGAACCTAAAAAATTCAGTTTTTCAATTTTTTCATAAATCGCTGACGCACTTAGCTTTTGGGGAGCCTGAGCATCTAATTCAAAAGATAGTATTAAAAATAAAAAGGGTAGGAATTTACGCATTTTTATGCTTGGTTTTAAACAAAATCAAATATAAAGTTTTTACTCGATAATCGAGATTAAATGCTAAAAGGCTTGCCCCGATATAAAAAATAATTTTCTAGCAGAGGCCTCATGGACGTACCTCAGGTAGTTTACTGCCTTAATGTTAGTATTTATATTTAATTAATGCAAAAAATCTTGTTTAAAAATTAAAGCGCATTTTTTCCTTCATCTAAGAAAACATCTTTCTGTATTAAAGAAACCGCTTTTTGCAGGATAAGGTTATTGGGATAGGTTATAAGCTCGCCTTCGTCTGTTCTTAAGTGAAGATGAAAAGCTTTAATGTCTTCTATTAAAGCTTCGATAGGCATGTCTTTGTCATGGATTTTTATTTTATCACCAATTTTATAGGGAAAATTAAAAAACATAATAATTCCTGAAGTGATATTGCTAAGTATAGACCAAATTGCAAACAAGGCCACACCAATAACCGCGAAAACAGAAGAGAATATTAAAGCAAGATCGCGAAGGTTCATCCCCCAAACCACGGCCATTAAAAAAAGCGCAAGAATGACAATTAAAATATTAATGTATCTGAACATTAATCGGATTCTTGTGATATGAATTTCCCCTTTTTCACCAATACGCTGAGCTGTTTTTTTAAGCACAAAATTGATGACTAAAAGGATCACCATCATCAGTACTGTATAAAAAAGCTCGGTAGAATAGGTCAACTCAGGAATGTTCATATTATAATCCTAATTTTTCGCGCAAAGATACATTATTCCCAGCATTTTTATTCCAGTAGTCTATTTTTAAGCGTTTGTTTTTTAACGCCTTTGTCGTGAGCATTTTTGAATTTTCATTATTGCCAGAAGGCATTATTTCCTCCCATTTTTCGATTTCAAAAGGAAATTCACTCTGGTAATAAATCTTTAGCTTCCGTTTAAGGCTGGGATAATTTAATGTATACAATGAAAGGGAGTCCGCTATGGATTTTTTAGCCGAAACTTTATAGGCTTTAATCTCCTTATGTTGTAATTGTAAAGATTCGAAAGAGGGGATCATTTCTAACTCACCTTCAGGTAATTCACTTGGATTAATACGTATTAAATTCCAGATTTCGTTTTCTAAATGGGTTTTTGGAAGATTAAATTGTTTATCAGCTTCACCTTCAAAATACGAATGTGAGTTTATCTCAAAATTCATACGGTTATTTAACTGAAGAAATTGTTGTCCGCACCATTCCTGTATCGAAGCTGAAATTTTAGTAGCATGACCTTCTTTATGTAGCGGAAAAAAACAACTCTCCATGATAGAATAAGGATAGATACCGGTCATAAATTTTTTGGTGCTGTTCAGCTTTAATATCGGAAATGTTCTTTCTGAAACTTCATTCGCTTTTACCTGTTCTTCTGGAAGAAAATCTTCTTTTACAAAGATCTTTATCGCCGTACCTTCACGCATTTCGCCATATCTGGCCTGGGTTAATGTATACGAGGTAATTTCAGCAGTACCATCAAACCAATATTCTTTAAATTCTGCGGATAATTTTCTGTCTTTTGGCGGATCGGGTATTTTATCGCAGCTTATGCATAAGAGGCAAAATAGCAATGCGATTTTCGATATTTGGTACATCTTTTTTTCTTTTAATAGTCAACTACTTTTAGTAAACTCAACGAGTATTCTAAAAACAAATCGAGGTAGGCTTTGGTAGGATCTCAATAGCCATAATATGTTAAGCAATTTATGTAATCAGCTCTGTCAACGTATTATATACCAAATGTGTAGGAAGACCTACTACATTAAAATAACTACCTTCGATATGGGTGATACCAATAAAACCGATCCATTCCTGAATAGCGTAACCACCCGCTTTATCGAAAGGTTTATAATGGGTTACATAAAAATCGATTTCTTCTTCGGAAAGTTTTTTAAAAGTCACTTTTGTTGAAGAATGAACAACTTTTTGATCTTTAGCAGTAGTAAAACAAACTGATGTTTCCACACTATGGGTCTTTCCAGAAAGCGAGGCTATCATTTGTTTAGCTTCGGAAGTGTTTTTCGGTTTTCCCATCGCAATCCCGTCATTGCTAACAATAGTATCGCTGGTAATCAAGATCTGATCATTGGTAAGATCCTTAAAAGCATCCGCTTTAAGTTTAGCCAAATAATCCGTAATTTCTGTACCTTTTAAATGTTTAGGGTACACTTCGGTAACCGGCCTAACATCTATAACAAAAGGAATATGTAAATCTTTAAAAAATTCCTGTCTTCGAGGCGAACCCGAAGCTAAAATGATCTGTTTGTTTTTTAAAATTTCATTCAGCATAAAAAACTCAGGATATTAGATATTCTGGAAATCCTAAAGATAGCAAGCCAAAGAATAGCATACATTTTAAAATAAAGCTAAATTTTGAATAATCCTTTTTAGAATTTGCTTTTAAAATTCCGGCAACTAAGGCAAGTAGGGGAGCAATAATAAAGACAAGGGCGTAAACAACGGCTTTAGTGCTATGATAAAGGTCTTCTCCTAAAAAAATGATGCTAAAAACTAGTAAAATAAGACAAAAAATAAAAACAAACACATTTGTCCTTTTTTGTCCAATTAACAAAGGTAGCGTATTACTTTGTGTTTTGTAATCTCCATTAATATCTTCCTGGTCTTTAATGACTTCCCGTACAAAATTCAATAAAATCGCATATAGTGAATAATATACCAAGGTATTAAAAAGCATGCGTTGATTTTCAATATTTTCAGAAGTAAGTTCTGGATAGAGGTCAAAAATCACTGGCAATAACACAACCAATCCAACCAGCATACTTATGACGAGATTTCCTGCAATAGCAATATGTTTTAAATAGGTGGCATAAAGGTAAAGTAGGGCAGAGGTAAGGATAAAAATGGCTGAAAATGCCGGAGCATCGATCTTGTTGGCGATATAGAATCCTATTCCTACACCAATAATATTAAGAGCAAAGAACAAGTTATAGGCCGATTTTTCACTTATTTTTTCCCTAATTACGAGTCGATTAGGGGCATTAATCCTATCGGCTTCGTAATCTAAAATGTTATTTATGACATAGCCTGATGCTGCGATACAAACCACAGCGATAATCAACAAAAAAAACTGGATGTTGTTAAGCGCGGTGCTAGCATCGAATTGCCTAAAAAAGCCAAACCGAATTAATAGCAAACACAAAGCTATAAATAGCAGATTGCCATATCTAACTAATTTTAAGTATGGCATATAGTTTTTAGTTTTTTAGGTCTTATTACTTTTCTATCCATTTAGCCTGTACTTTCATTACCTGCTCTATAACATCACGAACACAGCCTTCTCCACCATTTTTGTGAGAAATGTACTTAGAAACTCCTTTAACTTCAGGCACAGCATCTTGCGGGCAGGTAGGTAAACCAATTAATTGCATGGGATACATATCTGGAATATCATCACCCATATAAAGCACATTTTCTGCCTTGATATCATAAATATCAAAAAACTCATCTAATTGTTCTACCTTATCATCTATCCCTAAATAGATGTCTGTAATTCCCAAATCTCTTAACCGGGTACGAACCCCCTCGTTTTTACCACCAGATATTATACAAACGGTATATCCTGCCTTAACAGCCTGTTTTAATGCATAACCATCTTTAACACTCATACTTCTTAATAAATCACCATCTGCGGTGACCTGTACAGATCCGTTGGTTAAAACGCCATCAACATCAAAAATAAAAGTTGAGATGTTGTTTAGATATTCTTTATAACTCTTTTCCATAGCTTTTTAGTATTGCTTCAGATATTGTTTTATATAATTTTTGTTGGTCTTGATCTAAATATGCTAAATGTGCTGCCATCGTTTTTTTATCATTACGGCGGGCAGGCCCTGTTTGTGCTTCTTTAGGAGCAACCTTTTTGATTTTCTCAAAGGTTTCCTCGATTAAAGGTTTTAAAATGTCAAACGGAATTTGGTGCTTCTCACAAATTTCAGAAGCTTTTGAGAGCATAAAATTACTGAAGTTATTTGCAAAGACCGCAGCTACATGGGATATTCTGCGTTGTTCAGATGAAATTTCGTAAACCGAAGCTGAAATTTGTAAAGCCAATTCCCTAATCTTTTTTAAATTTTCTTCAGAATTTGCCTCAATACAAATAGGGATTTGCTCAAAATCGACTTCTTTTTCTTTGGAAAAACTCTGTAAAGGGTAAAAAACACCAATGTTAGAATGTCTGGCTAAAATATCCATGCTTACTGCCCCTGAAGTATGTAAAACAATACTGTTATTCGCTTGTAATTGCGAAGAAACATCAATAATGGCATCATCTTTTACTGAGATTAGGTAGAAATCAGCTTCTTTAATTTCAGAAAGTAGGGTAGTGGTAGCAACTTCATTATTAAAACCTGCTAATTTTTCTTTACGATGGTTAAAAATCTGAATGATCTCAACATCTTTACTGGCTTTAAAAACCCTAAAAAGGTGATAAGCAAGGTTTCCGGCGCCAAGAAGTACCACTTTTATCATTGCGCTAAATTATTAAAAAAATAACTGAGGCAAAATTAACATTTGAAACCAGATATTGCTTGGATTTAAGACTTATTAACTAATACAAAATCCTTAAATTTGCAGCCATTTCAAAGATTATCTTTTCATGCAAAATAAAATTGCTTCTGTCATATTTTCCACGCGTATAATGGCAGTATTATTCGTTGTTTTTGCCATTGCGATGGCGCTAGGAACATTCATCGAAAACTGGTATAGTATAGAAACTGCACGTTTAATGATTTATAATACCTGGTGGTTTGAAGCCATAATGGTATTTTTTCTTATCAATTTCTTCGGAAACATTAAACGTTACAATCTCCATAAACGAGAAAAATGGTCTTCACTATTAATTCACCTTTCTTTCATTTTAATTCTAATTGGAGCTTTTGTGACGCGTTATATTAGTTATGAAGGTATCATGCCTATCCGCGAAGGTGAAACCACAAATAAATTTCTTTCAGAAAAAACATTCTTTACCTTTTTTATTGATGGAGAAATTAACGGTGAGCCGCGACGACGAGTGCTCCAGGAGCCGGTTCTTTTTGGTCCGGGGTATGATAATAAATATGTACTGGATACCGATTATAACGGCCAGCCGGTAAAATTTGAACTGACTAACTTTATTTACGGCGCTGAGGAGAAACTGATTGAAAATCCTAAGGGCGATAATTACCTAAAAATAGTTGAAGCGGGTGGAGGTTCACGACACGACCATTACCTTAAAGAAGGAGAAGTTAGTAACATCCATAATGTATTGTTTTCCTTAAATAAACCTACTGAAGGAGCTATAAACATACAGCTTACCCAGGATGGAGAATATTTGATCGAGTCGCCTTTTGAAGCAGATTATATGCGAATGGCCGATCAAAAGAAAGGAAGTTTGGTGGCCGATTCTATTCAGCCATTAATGCTCAGGTCGCTGTATACCATGGGCAATATGCAATTTGTAATCCCAGATCCCGTCGTGAAAGGAAGTTACGATGTTGTTGCTACTGCGCAGAAGGAAAAAAGTCAACCAGACGCAGTGGGTCTTAAAATAAGCAGTAATGGGGAAACCGAAAATGTGACCTTAATGGGAGCCAAAGGTATTGCAAGTGAACCTCAAAAAATTACAGTAGGAGGACTTGATATTTACCTTAACTATGGTTCTAAAGAAATGGAGCTTCCTTTTTCTTTAAAACTGGATGATTTTATTGCCGACAAATATCCTGGTACAAAAAATAGCTATTCTTCATTTAAAAGTAAGATCCAAATTATTGAAGATGGCAAGGAGCCAAGACCTTACGAAATCTATATGAACCATGTTTTAGATTTACATGGTTATCGTTTTTTCCAGTCCAGTTTTATGCCGGATGAAAGCGGAACAATACTGTCTGTAAACCACGATTTTTGGGGAACCTGGATTACTTACATTGGTTACTTTTTATTGTACACCGGTTTAATGTGGATCATGTTTGCTAAAGGCTCCCGTTTTGGAAAAGTAAAAGTGATGCTCGATAAAGTAAAAGCAAAACAAAAATCTTTAACAGTAATATTAGCGATTTTTGCGACTGCTTTTGGCAGTTTTGCCCAGGAAACGGCAGATGATCATGCACATATCCAAACCACCGAGCAGCAGCTGGATTCAGTGATTATGGCTAATGCCGTAAGTAAAGAACATGCGGCCAAGTTTGGACGATTAATTATACAGGATGCCGGTGGACGAATGAAACCTGCCAATACTTTTTCTTCAGAATTATTGAGAAAACTGAGTAAAAAAGATGATTACAAAGGGCTTAATTCAGATCAGGTTTTCTTATCGATGTCAGAGAGTCCTTTTTACTGGTATGATATTCCACTAATTTATGTGAAAAAATACAACGATAGTATTCGTCACATTGCTGGTGTGCCTGAAGATAAAGAGTATTTAAGTCTACTGGACTTTATGGATGATGAAGGTAATTATAAACTTTCGCCTTTTTTAGAGAATGCCTATAGAGCTCCAGTTCCTAATCAGTTTCAAAAAGATTTTATTGAGGCAGATAAGCGTGTAAATCTTTTATGGCAGGCTTTAGACGGTAATATTCTTAGAGTTTTTCCTATACCTGAAGACGAAAATAATAAATGGGTTTCTCACAAAGAAGCTCAAGATGCTGGTTTAAAAGGAATGGACTCTGTATATACTAAGCAAATTCTTCCTTTGTATATGAATGCCTTAAAGCTGGCGAGACAAACTGGCGATTACGAGCAGGCTAATAAGTATTTGCAAAGTATAAAGGATTATCAGCATAAGTTTGGTGCAGAAGTAATGCCCAAAGACAAAAAAGTAGAGGCTGAAATTCTATATAATAGATATGACATTTTTAGAAACCTGTTTTGGATGTATATGCTGGCAGGTTTAGTAATGTTAGTGCTTGTTATTGTCCAAATTCTTAAAGACAAAAAAGCAATTAGGATGATTATTAATGTGTGTACAGCAATAATTATCGTATTATTTGTGCTGCACACTGCGGGATTAGGTTTTAGGTGGTATATATCTGGACACGCACCCTGGAGTAATGCTTATGAGTCGATGATTTATGTAGGTTGGGCGACCATGTTCTTTGGATTGGCATTTGGTAGAAAAAGTAACTTAACCATAGCTTCGACAGCATTTGTAGCCTCTATGATCCTTATGGTGGCACACTGGAACTGGATGGATCCTGCTATTGCAAATTTAGTACCAGTGCTTAATTCTTACTGGTTAATGATCCACGTATCTGTTATTGTGGGAAGTTATGGGCCATTTACTTTGGGAATGATTCTGGGAGTGGTATCGCTACTTTTAATGATTATGACCACCGAAAAGAATAAGAAGAAAATAGAATTAAGTATTCGTGAAATTACTATAGTAACCGAAATGGCGCTTACGGTAGGTTTGGTAATGTTAACTATTGGAAACTTTTTAGGTGGCCAGTGGGCTAACGAAAGCTGGGGACGTTACTGGGGATGGGATCCTAAAGAGACCTGGGCTTTAATTAGTATTATGGTGTATGCTTTTGTAATCCATATGCGTTTAGTGCCTGGTTTAAGAGGGAGATGGACATTCAATTTTATGGCTGTTGTAGCGTATGCATCGATTATGATGACCTATTTTGGAGTGAATTTTTATCTCACAGGGCTGCATTCTTATGCGAGTGGAGATAAAGTGATTACACCTACATTTGTATATTATTCTATAATAGTTGTGACTATTTTAGGAGGAGTTTCTTATTGGCGATATAGTATTCATTATAAGAAAAAAGCCAAAAAAGAGATTGAGAAGAAAAAAGAAAAGCGAATTTAATGTTTTATGAAATTCATTAAGTTTTTTTTAGAATTGAATATAAAAAAAGGCTGTCTAAATAAGACAGCCTTTTGATTTTGTATGAAATTACTCTGAAGCTTCAGTTTATTTTAAACTTCCTACCATATCTTTTGGTTGTACCCATTCGTCGAATTCCTCTTCAGTAAGGTATCCAAGGCTTACGGCTTCTTCTTTAAGTGTAGTTCCGTTTTTGTGAGCAGTATTCGCAATTTCAGCAGCTTTATAATATCCAATCTTTGTATTTAAAGCAGTTACCAGCATTAAAGAATTATTTAAATGCTCCTGGATTCTTTCATGGTTTGGTTCGATTCCCTGGGCACAATGTTCGTCGAAAGAAACACAGGCATCACCAATTAATTCGGCACTCTGTAAGAGGTTTGCCGCCATTACCGGCTTAAAAACGTTAAGCTCAAACTGTCCCTGCATGCCGCCCGCACTAACAGCCAAATCGTTACCAATTACCTGTGCGCAAACCATTGTTAAAGCTTCACATTGCGTAGGATTTACTTTCCCTGGCATAATGGAAGAACCAGGTTCGTTGGCCGGAATATTAATTTCTCCAATTCCACAACGAGGACCACTGGCGATCATTCTAATATCATTACCAATTTTGTTTAATGAAACCGCTAATTGTTTTAATGCTCCATGTGTTTCTACTAAAGCATCGTGAGCAGCAAGTGCTTCAAATTTGTTGGCTGCTGTTGTAAATGGTAAGCCTGTAAACTCCGCAATTTTTTCAGCAACTTTTTCAGCATAACCTTCAGGAGTGTTAAGTCCGGTTCCAACCGCAGTTCCTCCCAAGGCCAATTCGCCAAGATGCGGAAGTGTGTTTTCCAACGCTTTAATGCCATAATCTAATTGGGCCGCATAGCCACTAAATTCCTGTCCTAAGGTTAATGGAGTAGCATCCATAAAATGCGTACGTCCAATTTTTACTACTTCTCTAAAATCTTCCGATTTTTTCTTTAAGGTATCCCGAAGCTGTTTAACGCCTGGCAGGGTAACTTCGATTACTTTTTTATAAGCAGCGATGTGCATTCCGGTTGGGAAAGTATCATTAGAGGATTGCGATTTGTTAACATCGTCGTTGGGTTGAAGAGTTTTATCTCCTTCACCAATGGTTTTGCCTGCAATCTGGTGTGCCCGGTTTGCAATAACCTCATTAACATTCATATTTGACTGAGTACCACTACCGGTTTGCCAAATCACTAATGGGAATTGATCGTCGTGCTTACCTTCTAAAATTTCGTCACATACTTTAGCTATTAAATCCCTTTTTTCTTCAGCAAGAACACCTAACTCGCAGTTGGTATAGGCAGCTGCTTTTTTTAGATAAGCAAAACCATAGACAATTTCTAATGGCATACTTCCTGCCGGTCCTATTTTAAAATTATTACGGGAACGCTCGGTTTGTGCGCCCCAAAGTTTGTCTGAAGGAACTTTAACTTCCCCCATGGTATCTTTTTCTATTCTAAATTCCATAATGATAATATTGATTGTTTCACAAATTTAAGGTTTCAGCCACTTTTTAGGTATAAAAAAGCTTTAAAATTGAACCAAAAACCTTGATATCCTGGATTGTTAATAGGATTGTTTAAAAATTCGAAATTAAATTGTGATAAGCTTTGTAATGTTTTTATCTTTGTTTTCCAAATACTGTAAATTATGATGTTCGAATTCGATCAATTTCTGGGTTTTTTGGCATTTCTAACAATCCTTACTATGGGATTCTGGCTAATGATTTTCCTTACAGCGGTGATCGTTCCTTATTGGTTAGGAGGTTCTATTATGGATCTTTTAAAAGAGAAGAAAGCTAAAAGGAAAGCTGCCAAAGAACAAAAAGCATAAAAAAAGGGACTTGAAATAGTCCCTTTTTTTATGCTTTATTTTCCAGGAAAGGAAGGGTTAATTAAAACTCTCCTTCCATATCTTCTTCATTTCTATTTTGTTTTCTTTGCTGATTCTTTTGCTGATTAAATCTGTAAATCAAAGAAAGATTAATTTGGCGTTGTCTCCACTGGAATTCGCTATACTGTCTAAAGTTATCTGTAATTGTAGTTCCCTGCCTTTTTCTGGAATTAAGTAAGTCACTGGCGTTTAAAGAAAGGGTTGCGTTTTCATTAAAGATATCTTTACTAAGTGCTAAATCTATAGAAAGCATTCCTTTTCTTTCTCCCTGAATTTCATCTGTTGGCCCCATGTAAAAAGCATTTGTTTGCCAATCTATACCTAGCGGCAAACTAACTTTAGAGCTAAATCTACCAAACCAGCTATTATTTTTCTGACTATAATCCCTACCTTCAAACTCTCCTTCAATATTAAACTGGAAGAAGTTAAAACTACCGTTAAGTCTTAGCCAGTCTGTAGGATTATACAACAAACCAAGCTCTCCTCCTAAACGATCGTTAGTACCCAGGTTAATAGGTAATGTTCGGTTTACCTGAACCTGAGATCCATTTGGTCCTGAAATGGTAATTTGATCCTGAACGCGTTGAAAAGCATCGGTTTCTCTTTGAAAGTATACAGAAGAGGTAAAGGTTAGTTTCTCCCATCTTTTTAAGTACCCAAGATCAAAAGCATTTGAAAATGCCGGTTGTAAGTTTGGATTCCCCTGAAAGATATTTGTTCTACTGCTTCTTGAAGGAAATGGATTAATAAACCATCCACGAGGACGATTAATCCTACGGTTATATCCTAAAGTAATATTTTCTTCTTTACCCAATTCGTAAATAATATTTACAGTAGGAAATAACCCAAGGTAATTATTATCAAAATCGGTATTAATTTGGAAACCGAATTCTTCGCGTAATTCCGCTTCTGTTAATTCTGAATCGATACGTCCTTTAAGATTAGTGTTTTCTAATCGTAGACCTAACAGGAAGCTGAAATCTCCAAATTTAGAGCCATACTGTGTATAAAGTGCCTGTACATTTTCAGTATAATCAAAAATGTTGGTTTGATTTTGGTTAATGGCCAGCTCTCCATTTTCATTTTCCTGTCGTAATTCGTAATCTGTAATCGTGTTTTCAAAGTTTCCGCGGTATCCTGCTTCAAACTGAGATTCCTCGCCAATAGGTAATACATAATCGGCCTGCACCAAATATTCTTTTTGCTTTTCTAACGTATTGGTTTCTTCACGGGGAATATTTATATTGTTTTTATCGGTATTATTATAATCCGTAATTTCATTAATAAAAGCTGCTTGCTCTTCTTTGTCTGTATCAAATTGAAAATCGGCCGTTAACTGGTGACCATTATCACCAAATTTATTAATGTAATTAACCGCAAACTGATAACTTTCATCTTCCTCGGTTTCTAGTTCAGTTCTTGTAGTTCCTAATTGTGGTGTACCGTCAAGTAAGTATTCATTCCTATTGGTAGTAAGGTCTTCATCGTCGCCATTTCTATAAAAAATAGAACCGGTAATAGAAGATTGATCGTTAATGTAATATTCCAGTCCTATATTGGTATTAAAGCCTTTATTTTCACGATCCATGTCGCGATCTTCGATATTTCTGTTATAAGGAACACTATCCAGTAATGCGTCCTGTCTTGTCTGGAAATATTCAGTGTCATTATATCCGTAACCAGGGCTTTTTCTATAACGATAGCCGGTGGTATTAAAAAGATTATATTTTTCGGTACGATAATTAATATTTGCTGAAGCTCCTGCATTTGCAGGATCTCCGCCGGTTAAGGTAAGGGACCCATTAAAACCTAAAGTTTTATCTTTTCTAAGAATAATATTAAGGATACCGGCCGTACCCTCAGCATCATATCTTGCCGAAGGAGAGGTGATCACCTCTACACGCTCTATAGCATCTGCAGGAAGTTGACTTAAAACATCTGTAGAACCAAATCCCGCCATAGCAGAAGGTTTCCCGTTAATCAGGATTCTTACATTTTCGTTACCCCTTAAGCTAATTCCGCCTTCCACATCTACAGAAACCGATGGTACGTTATTTAAAGCGTCACTAACAGTACCTCCGGCAGTGGTAAGATCTTTACCGATATTGTATATTTTTTTATCCAGTCTTACATCAACCTGAGTAGTTTCAGCTCTTACAACGACCTCATCAAGGCTGGCGGAACTTATTCCCAGAGCAATAGTGCCCAGGTTAAGATCTGCATTTACTGTTCTATTTTTAAAGACTTTGCTTTCGTACGAAATGAATTCTACTTTGATGTTATATGTTCCTTTTGCAACTTCAATAGCAAAGTTACCGTCAATATCGGTAACACCTCCGGTTACTTTGCTGGGATCATTGACATTTGTAATACTTACCGTAGCGTATTCTAACGGAACTTTTAAATCATTATCTATGACTTTACCCGTTACGGTATAATCTGCACCCTGTGCGAAAAGAGAAATGTTTAGGCTTAAAAAAAACAAAAGCACTAAACTGTGTCTAAAATTAAATTTGGCGGTCATTAAAACTTTTTCTTTTATGACCGCCCTTTATCGAAAAGGTTTAAATCCTATTGGTTAAACTTGCGTTAAAGAAGCCCGTAATTGCTGTTAAAAGGGAGCTTTATTGGCTGAACTTCAATTCTTAAGATTTTTTTCGAATTTCTTTATTTATGTTAAGATATTTTTCGAATTGACCTTTGGAAAGCACTTTTCCCAAATTGCGGTGCTCGGCTTTTTGAATACCTTTAAGCTTTCTTACCTGAGCGATAGGATTCATACTACTATTAATAATTTCGTTTTTCTTCAGGGTATATTCGATGATAAGATCTTCCATTCTACTGGTTTGCTCTTCATCTAATAATAATCGCTCTTTCCATAATAAAGCGAGTTCCTGTGCAATTTCTTTTATTTCTTCCCGGCTTTTTTTATTCATGTAAATTTGTGAGACCACAAATCCTGCGACAAGCATCCCTGCCAGGCTTATTAATGATATTCTTTGGTTAAGCGTAAGTTTCATGTTTTTAGTTTTTAGGAAGGAAGCGCTCTTGTTAAACTAGGTTATTTATTTCTTCAGGAGGTCTTCCTACAACAGCTTTGGTTTCATTTTCTACAATTGGTCGTTCTATTAACTTAGGGTTTTCTACCATAATTCGTACCAATTCGTTTTCACTAAGATCTTTGTCTTTAAAATTCTCTTTCCATATCTTCTCATTTTTTCTAACTAACTGAATAGCCGTCATATTTAGTTTTGTTAGTAAAGCTTTTAGTTCTTTCTCAGATAAGGGCTCTTTTAGATATTCCCTTATCTGAAATTCTTTGCCCGAATTTTCTACAAGTTGTAATCCCTCTCTGGATTTTTTACATCGGGTATTGTGATAAATGGTAATCATTTTTTCTTTTTCTTTAAAATAAACAATTTTAGCTTTTAAGTCTTCTAAGTTCTAAAAAGCTAACATATTTTTATATAAAATACTGTTATTTTCTATAAATCAATCTTCATTTTTTTGTCCCATCATCATTAGATAGGCTTTTAAAAACTGATCGATATGCCCGTCCATTACGCTGTCTACATTTCCGGTTTCTTCTGCGGTTCTAACATCTTTTACCAGTTTATAAGGGTGCATAACATAATTCCTGATTTGCGATCCCCATTCAATTTTCTTTTTGCTCGCTTCGATATCCTCCCGTTGCTCCCGCTGTTTTTCCAGTTCAATTTCGTACAACTGGGATTTAAGCATTTGCATGGCACGATTCCGGTTGTCGTGTTGCGAACGTGTCTCGGAACATGAAATTTGAATTCCGGTGGGATGGTGAACTAACTGTACTTTTGTTTCTACTTTATTTACATTTTGCCCACCGGCACCACTAGACCTTGCTGTGGTAATTTCGATATCAGCAGGATTGATCTCGATCTCTATCGTATCATCTACTAAAGGATAAACATAAACCGATGCAAAAGAGGTATGCCTTTTGGCATTACTGTCAAATGGCGAAATTCTAACCAATCGATGTACACCATTTTCTCCTTTAAGCCATCCAAAAGCATAATCCCCTTCAATTTCTAAGGTTACCGTTTTTATGCCTGCAACATCCCCTTCCTGATAGTTGAGTTCTTTTATCTTAAAACCTTGCTTTTCTGCCCACATTAGATACATACGCATTAACATTTGGGCCCAATCACAACTCTCAGTTCCACCCGCGCCGGCGGTAATTTGTAACACCGCACTTAAATCATCACCTTCTTCAGAAAGCATATTTTTGAATTCCAGTTCTTCTACGATATCCAGTATTTTTTGATACTGTTTTACAACATCGCTTTCTTCAGCTTCCCCTTCATTATAAAACTCGAGTAACACCTGTAATTCCTCCAAACCACTTTTAGCTACGTTATAATCATTCACCCATTTTTTCTTTCCTTTTAGGGTTTTCATGAATTCTTCGGCTTCTGAAGGATTATCCCAAAAACTGGGATCGAAGGTTTTTTCCTCTTCGTTCTGAATTTCAATTTGTTTCTGCTCAATATTTAAATGAACTTGTAAATTATCTATTCTTGTTGTTATATCTTTTACCTGATCGGTAGTTATCATAAACCTTAATTTAATGCAGTATACTTCTTTTTGGGTAATTAAAATTTGAAGAATTTGTTAATTCTATTGTTGGGCGTTTTGCTGTGCGTTTACTTCTACACTATACTTGGTGTGGTTTGCACCAGATGTGTAAACGATTCCTTTAATTGGTGGGCAATCTGAATAATCTTTGCCGTGTGCTACTTTGATATGATTTTCTGCAGCAATTAAATTATTTGTAGGATCAAAGCCAATCCATCCACATGCAGGGATAAACACTTCTGCCCAGGCGTGCATTTGTGAATCACCAAAATAACCATTTCCCTGGTGTAAATATCCTGAAACATAACGCGCCGGAATGTTATGGGAACGGGCAATGGCACAAAATAAATGGGTGAAATCCTGGCAAACTCCCTGTTTTTCCTCTAAAATGATATCCAGATCGGTATCGACGTCAGTTACATCTGTCTTAAAACTGAAACCATCAAAAATCCAGCTATTAAGATTTTTCATGTTTTCGAAAATGGATATTTGTTCGGAATAAAGAAAATCTATTTCGTGTCTTTTAGGAAGTTTGGTAAGTGTTGTTGATTTTAAATATATAGAATGCTCTACGATGAAGTTTAGTGAGTTAATTTGAGATAACTCATTATCTAAGCTTAGAGCAATCGTTTTTTCAAATGGATTAATATGATCTTTTATTAAATGAAACTCAGCTTCAAAATCAATCGATGTAAAGCTTTTTTTAGGATGGATCCTAAAGGTTTCAAACCCATATCCGTTAATGGATTTTTCTATGGGAATCTGTAGGGAATTCCGAAATTCTGAACTTATTATTTGTTGGGAACCTGAGTTTAATGGCGCAATTAAAAATTGCCATAGTGCTTCACCTACAAGATTTTCGTAGACGTTTGTTGCTGCATATTTTATGACGTAGTGTAGTGCCATGTTATAAAATAAATGCGAATTTAAAGATTCTGAGTTTTAAACATTCATAAAAAATACTCAATTTCTATTTTTTTTGCAATGTCATTTAGCGTCTTTAGAATTTTTTCGATAAAGCCCTGAACATCCTCTTCTATTTCTTCTATCGATTTAAATTCATATTCGGCTCGTACTTTTCCCACCAAAAATTCAGCCGAATTTTTATCGGGATGTTTTGAACGAGAGAGATCGGTAATGTGTCTACTCACCTGGTTTAGACTATTCATGATTGATCTTGGACAATCTGGATTGAGAATTAAAAATTCCAGGGTAGTTAAACTACGTGGTGTTTTTTTGTAATATCGCCGCATCATATCGTAAGATTCAGCACATTTTAGAAGGGTAGTCCATTCATAACTATTTTTTAGCTGATCGCCATAGCTGCCGCCCGCTAAATTTGCATCGTTGTATTTTGCATTGATAATCCTTATAATCTGTGTCGCGCGCTCGATATTTATTCCTAACATGATAATGCTATACACATCGTCATGCAGTAAGGTGCCTCTTACTTTCGCTCTTAAAATCGAAGTAGACTCGGCTACATGCACAGTAAATTCATATAAGCCGCTTTTCATGAATTTTTCAGGTGAGTAATTAAGGGTGTAATGATAAAATTTGTTTAGGGATTCATATAATTCCGTAGAAATTAAATCCCTGGCGCTATTTGCATTTTCCCTGGCGTTTTGCAGATAATTAATAATAGAATCCGGCTTTTCCTTATTAAGAGCAATATCAAACAGCACCTGCCCTTCATCTAGTTGCACGTTAGGATCTGTAACGGTATCGCTAGCCATAAACAGCATGGATCTAAGAACAAATTGCCTGGATTGCGAAAGCTCGTTGGGTGCATCCAGTGAGGAAAAGTAGTTTACATTTAAATATCGCGCCACATGTTCAGATCTTTCTATATAGCGCCCCATCCAGAAGAGGTTATTGGCAACTCTTGCTAACATAAATTTTAAATTATTTTTTTAATACCCAGGTATCTTTAGAACCACCTCCTTGTGAGGAATTTACTATAAGATTCCCTTTTTTGAGAGCCACGCGGGTTAGACCGCCTTTTAGCACAAAACTTTTATCTTTTCCCAGCAGGCAGAAAGTTCTTAGATCTACGTGTCTTGGTTCAAAGCTTTTGCTATCTTCTATGTAGGTTGCATGCACAGAAAGTGACATGATAGGTTGGGCAATGTATTTTCTGGGGTTTTCTTTTATAACCTTTTTTACATTTTCGATTTCTTCTTTGGTAAGTTTATTTCCAATGGAAATTCCATAACCTCCAGCTTCATCTACAGGTTTTATAACCAGATTTTCAATGTTATCCAAAACATATTTAAGTTCATCGGGACGATGGCAATGGTAGGTATGAACATTGCTTAAAATGGGTTCTTCCCCCAGGTAATATTTAATGATTTGCGGCATATAGGTGTAAATGGCCTTATCGTCTGCAACCCCGGTCCCGGGAGCATTTACAAGGCAAACATTTCCTAGTTTATAGGCGGCTAGCAGGCCGGGAACGCCTAGAGTAGAGTCTGGTCTAAATTCCAGCGGATCCATAAAAGTATCGTCGATTCTCCTATAGATCACATTTACTTTTTGCGCACCGTTTATGGTACGCATATAAACAAAATCATTTTCTACAAACAAATCCCGTCCTTCAACAAGTTCAACGCCCATAGCTTTTGCTAAATAAGAATGCTCGTAATAAGCAGAATTATAAATTCCAGGAGTAATGACCACGCAGGTTGGAGCGTCTACACCATGTGGTTTTACCGACTCCATAATTTCTAGAAGATTTTCAGCATAATCGGTCACCGTATGCGTCTGGTAATGATTAAAAACACCAAATAAGGCTCTCTTAAGAGCCGTGCGGTTACAAATAACATAACTTACTCCAGAGGGGCAGCGTATATTATCTTCAAGAACATAATACTTGCCATCAGAATGTTTGATGAGATCGGTGCCGCTTATATGATTATAGATTCCTCCGGGAGGATTTAAGCCCTGCATTTGATCTAAATAATTAGCAGAAGAATTTATAAGGTCTATAGGAACTATTCCTTGTTTTAAGATCTTTTTGTCATGATAAATATCCCAAAGGAAGTGATTCAATGCTTTGCTGCGTTGTAAAACGCCCTTTTCTATATGGCTCCATTCTTTATGATCGATAATTCTAGGAAATAAATCAAAAGGAAAAATTTTCTCCTTGGTTTCATGCTCTCCATATACCTGAAAGGTAATTCCCTGGTTAAAAAATGAGGCTTTCGCTTTTTCATTTAATCTCGCGAAATCCTGAACGGTATGCTCACTATAAAGATTCAACAGCGTTTTATAAACCTCTTTAACTTCGTTGTTTTCTGAAAAAATTTCGTCGTAAAAATGAGTATCCCTTTGGTAAGACGAAAAGCTTGGTTGGCTAGTATTTAGTTTCATTAGCACTTATTTTCTCTTAAAATACAGAAAATCTTTAGGTTATCATGTGGATTATCCATATTAATAAGTGTTGAGCTCTATTATTTTCGTAAAAAATTAGCTTGTTTTAAATCGAATTATTAGAAATTAACCTATGGAGCTGAAAATCCTTTTTTATCGATTTGAAAAAATTAAATTTGAAGAACATCTAAACTACCTTTATGAAAAAAATACTACTACTTATCGTACTGTTTTCACAGTATACATTTAGCCAGTTTCTGGAAAAAAAAGAAGATTTGAAGAAATATGAAGGTTACTTCGATTTCTATTACAATCCAAAAGCTGATGAAATTTACCTTGAAGTTGATAAAATAGATAGTCTCTTTTTATATAATCATGCGTTGAGAAGCGGAGTAGGAAGTAACGATATAGGATTAGATCGTGGCCAGTTAGGAGGAGCTTCGGTAGTTAAATTTCAGCGTGCCGGTGATAAGTTATTGCTGGTAGAGCCTAACCAGCGTTATCGTGCAGTGACCGATAATGAACTGGAAAAGCAAAGCATTGAAGAAGCCTTTGCAAAATCGGTAATTTATGGTTTCGAAATAAAGGAGGAGAAGGATGGTAAGTTGATTATCGATCTTACACCCTTTATTATGGAAGATTCCCATGGCGTGGCTCAGCGTTTAAAACGCGGAAACTACGGAAGTTATAAGGTTAGTAAAAATAAAAGTGCTTTGCAGTTAGATCGAACTAAAGCTTTTCCTAAAAATGTAGAGTTTGAAAGCCTGCTTACTTTTGAAGGATCACCACAGGGAGGTACACTTAGAAGTGTGGTACCCGATGCGGCTAATATTAGTGTAATTCAGCATTATTCTTTTGTAGAATTGCCAGACGATCATTATAAAAAAAGGATTTTTGATCCTAGAAGCGGCGTAAATTCAATTTCATACTACGATTATGCGACACCAATTTATGAACCCATTTTAAAGCGATATATTGTTCGTCACCGATTGGAAAAGAAAAATCCGGAAGCTGAAGTTAGCGAAGCGGTAGCACCTATTATCTATTATTTGGATCCCGGTACGCCAGAGCCGGTTCGTTCAGCATTATTAGAAGGTGCAAGCTGGTGGAATCAGGCTTATGAAAGTATTGGCTACAAAGATGCTTTTCAGGTAAAAATGTTGCCAGAAGGTGCAGATCCTTTAGATGTTAGATACAACGTGATCCAGTGGGTACATCGTTCTACGCGTGGTTGGAGTTATGGTGCGAGTGTGGTCGATCCAAGAACCGGTGAAATTATTAAAGGACATGTAAGTTTGGGAAGTTTAAGAATACGCCAGGATTTTATGATCGCCCAGGCATTATTAAATAAACCTTATGCTCAAAGTGATGAAAATAATGAGAAAATGATGGAAATGGCAATTGCCAGAATTCGTCAACTTTCAGCTCACGAAGTTGGACATACTTTAGGGTTTGCTCATAACTTTGCGGCCAGTGTTAGCGATAGAGCTTCGGTAATGGATTATCCTCATCCGCAATTCAGTATAGAGAATGGAGAAATTACCGCAGCGAATGCCTACGATGCCAATATAGGCGAATGGGATAAACTAATTGTGAACTATGCCTATGCAGATATTCCTAAGGATACATCAGAAAGAAAGTACTTAAATGCCGTAATTCAGGAAGCTTATGATCAGGGTATTCAGTTTATCAGTGATAGTGATGCCCGTGCGCAAGATGGCGCTCATGTAAATGCACATTTATGGGATAATGGTAATGATGTTACTGAAGAATTAGAAAATGTACTCAAAATTCGTGAAAAAGCAATAGAGAATTTTTCTGAGGATAATTTTAGGACCAACGAACCTTATTCGGTTTTAGAGGATGTTTTTGTTCCTTTATATTTCTTCCACCGGTATCAAACAGAAGCGGTAAGTAAGCTAGTGGGGGGACTAGATTATAATTTTGCCGTTAAAGGCGGAGCAGAGAAAGTTTTAGAAACGCTCTCGCCAAAACGTCAAAAATCAGCTTTGGATGTATTATTGCAAACTTTAAAAGCGGAGACAATTGCTATTCCAAAGGAAAAATTAGCACTTTTCCCGCCAAGAGCTTTTGGTTATGGCAGATCAAGAGAATCTTTTAAAAGTAATACTGGTGTTGCTTTCGATGCATTAGGAGGACCAGCTACGGCCAGTGATATGACCTTAGGTTTATTATTAAATCCTGAGCGAATGGCACGACTGGTTCAACAAAAATCATTGGATAAAAAGCAATTAGGATTAGGGGAGATGCTGGAAAAATTAATCGCTGAGACTATCCAATATCAACCTAAGGATTCTTATTTGCTTGCGGTACAGCAAACTATAAATTATAATGTACTGCAGCATTTATTTAACTTAGCAGCAAGTAAAAAAAGTACGCCATTGGTAAAAGCTGAAGTTTATAAACAGCTAGGCGAATTAGAAGACTGGTTGGAAGAACAGGACGGAGCAATTTATGAGCAAATGCTTGAAGAAATCGAACTGTTTATGGATAAGCCGGAAGAATTTGAACCAATGCTAGCGGCGCCTAAAATTCCGGATGGTTCACCAATTGGAAGTTTTATGTGTACAGGATTTTAGAAAAATTACATTCATTTTTATGAGCGAAATAGATTTAAGAAGTGATACCGTTACCAAACCTACAAAAGGAATGCTAAAGGCCATGATGAATGCCGAAGTGGGTGACGATGTTTATAAAGAAGACCCTTCGGTTAATGCTTTAGAAGAAAAATTGGCCAAACTTTTTGGAAAAGATGAAGCTTTATTTTTTCCTACCGGAAGTATGGCCAACCAGGCCGCCATAAAGCTCCATACGCAACCTGCAGACCAGTTAATCTGTGATAAATGGGCACATGTTTATAATTATGAGGGTGGTGGCGCAAGTTTTAATAGTGGCGTAAGCTGTAAACTTGTAGATGGTCATCGGGGTATGATCACGGCTAAACAGGTAGAAGAAAATATAAATCCACCAGATTTTTATCATAGTCCGCTTACGACTTTGGTATGCCTGGAAAACACCACAAACAAAGGCGGCGGAGCTTGTTATGACCTGGAAGAAATTAAAAAGATCAGAAAAGTTTGTAATACCCACAATCTTGGACTGCATTTAGATGGCGCCAGGTTATTTAATGCCCTGGTCGCAAAAGGAGAATCACCTAAAGAATACGGAAAGCTTTTCGATACCATTTCGGTATGTCTTTCTAAAGGATTGGGAACACCAATGGGATCTGTCCTTATAGGAAATAAGGAATTAATGAAAGGCGCTATGCGTATCCGTAAAGTTTTAGGAGGTGGCATGCGCCAGGTTGGTTTTATGGCTGCTGCAGGAATTTATGCTTTAGATAATCATATAGAACGTCTAGCTGAAGACCATAAAAGAGCCGCAGAAATTGCTGAAACCTTAAGTATGCAGGCTTATATTGGAGCAGTAGAGCCGGTGGAAACCAATATTATTATTTTTAATCTCAAAGATGCTTCTGCCGAAGCCGAATTCAATAAAATTCTTCAGAAAAATAGCATCAGGATTAGTGCTCTGGGGAAAGGGAAATTAAGGATCGTAACCCATTTGGACTATACTGAAGGTATGCACCAAAAATTTCTTTCTGTTTTAAAGAATATAGAACTGTAACTGATTTTGGAAATCTTAACGCAAGCTTACAAGGATATTAATACATTTTTTGTGACCTAATTTTTAAATTTCAAAAAATAAAAGTTATAGAAATGAAAAATGTATTGCCAAGAAAGGATGCGCCACAACTAAGCGTACAAACGACTAAAGGGGTGCGCTGGAATCTTGAAGACGAAAAGCCTGAAAATTTTACAATGCTAGTTTTTTATCGCGGCATCCACTGCCCGGTATGTAAAAAATATTTAACCGAATTAAATTCAAAAATATCTGAATTTGATGAAAGGGGAATAGATGTGGTTTGCATTAGTGCAAATACAGAAGAATTGGCGAAAAAAACTGTAGAATCCTGGGATATCGATAAGCTAAATATAGCGTATGGTTTGTTAACTGAGGATGCCAGAAAATGGGATTTATATATTTCTGAAGGAATAAACGATAAGGAGCCTGAAGTATTTTTTGAACCGGGTTTATTCTTAATCAAACCCGATAATACTGTGTACGCGGCAAGTATACAATCCATGCCTTTTGCCAGGCCTAATTTTGATGAGGTGTTAAAAGCTATCGATTTTGTTTTAGATAAAAATTATCCGGCACGTGGAGAAGCCTAATATCAAAAAAGAAGCAGTCTGAAAAAGGATTTGACTTTGATTTTCAGACTGTTTTTTTAGTTATTGCTTAGTTTCTTTCTAAAGAAAAATGGCGCTGAAATTCCGTGTATAATAATCGAACAAAATACTATTAAAGTAACAATAGTGTAAAGTTCGTTGCTACCAGATGTATCGTTTAAATAGACGAATGCCCAGGAGAGGTAAAAAAGTGAGCCTATCCCTCTAACACCAAAAAAGCTAATCGTAAATCGTTCTTTTCTGCTCATTCTAGTACCTGTAAGAGCTATTAATCCACACAAGGGACGTAAAATAATTACAATACCAATAGCAATAGCGATCGTTTGCCAGCTTAATCCGGATAAAAAACCACTCATGATCGTCCCGGCAAAAAGTACCACCCACAATACCAGTAATAAGCGTTCGATTTCATCTATAAAACTATGTAGCTTTTTCTTATACTGATTATCGATACGATAGGAGTTTCTAAGTGTTAGACTGGTGATAAAAACCGCTAAAAATCCGTAACCGTGTATAAGTTCGGTAAGGCTATACGTAGCGATTGCAAGGGAAAATGCCAACAAACCATCCCAGGTCTTTATACCAAAAAGTTCTTTTAAATATTTCTGAAGTTTGATAATAATCCATCCCATTAAGAAACCGGCAACTATTCCTATTACGATTTTTAATAGAAATTTATCGAGAAACCAGTTTAGCCAGTCAAAATTCTCGATACCGTTGTTTTTAATAAGCAGCGCACCAAGATAGGTGAAAGGAAATGCTAAGCCGTCGTTGATCCCAGCTTCAGATGTTAAGGTAAATTCCGGTAAATTTCTGCGGTCTTTATCTTTATCCAGGTAGGTTTCCTTTAGCTGCACTTCAGAGGCCAGCACAGGATCTGTAGGTGCCATTACCGCAGCCAGTAATACTGCAAGAGGTATGGAGAGGGAAAGCAGATTTGTTCCTATAAAGAATATACTAATCATCGTTAAAGGCATGGCAATAGCTATAAGCCTAAACGGTACTTTCCAGTTCTTTCTGGCATAGGAAATATCGATTTTAAGCCCGGCGGTCATTAGGGAAACGACCACTATAATTTCTGATAATAGCATAATTTCGCTATTATGCGAATTATGATCAGGCCATGTGATAGGAATTTCAAGCCAATATAGACCAAACCCCATCAATAGTAAAAAAATAGGATAACTAATCTTAACTTTTTTGGAAATCGAAGGAAGCCAAGCCATGCTTAGGACACAGGTACTTATGGCTGCCAGTATAAGTAATTGTTCTTTCAAAAGGAATTTTTTAGCAATACTAATTTAACCTATCTTTTTAAAAGAGCATGGGCATTAACATTTTTATAAAAAAAACTGCAATCTTAAGATTGCAGTTTTCCTGTTACTTTAATAGAAAATGAAAAGTGCTTTACTTTTATCACTTTCAACTTTCTCAACTTTTCACTTTCTCAGCCTTTCAACTTTCTCAACTTTTCGACTTTCTCAACTTTTCGACTTTCTCAACTACTTAAACATATCACCCAGCCCAGGAATATCAGGCATACCGTCTTTTGCAGCAGCACCAAGCTCTTTTTCGTTAATATCAGAGGCTTTGGCAATGGCTTTATTGAGGGTAAGTACTAAATAATCTTCCAATTGCTCTTTATCCTCTAAAAGTTCGTCAGCAATATCGATACTTTTTACTTCTCGAGCAGCAGTTACAGTTACTTTTAGGAGTCCGTCACTGGACTGCTCATCGATAAGAACGGTTTTAAGGCGTTCTTTTGTTTTTTCTACATTATCCTGGGCTTCTTTGATTTTATTCATCATACCCATCATATCTCCAAACATAGTCTGTTTCTTTTTTAGTTAGAAGTACAAAATTAGTAAAATCTAAGCTGAAGTTGTTCTAAGAAATTGTGAATCTGTGATTACGATTTTAGATTTGAAGCCTTACCTTTGCGCAGGTTAAAAAATTTGATTTGATTTTGAATAAAGAAGTGCAGCCACCAAAGGCAAAAAAGATACCCGCAGAATTAGAAATTCATGGTGATATTAGAATTGACAATTATTACTGGATGAATGATCGTGAAGATCCTGAAGTAATTGCCTATCTAAATGCCGAAAATGATTATAAAGACAAACAAACGGCCCATACCAAAGAATTTCAGGTACGTTTATTCGAGGAAATGAAGGCCAGGATCAAGGAAGACGACCAGTCGGTTCCTTATCGTCTGAATGGTTACTGGTACATTACACGTTTCGAAAAAGGAGGAGATTATCCTATTTATTCCAGAAAAAAGGGGACCCAGGAGGCCCCCGAAGAAGTGATGTTTAATGTAAACATTATGGCTGAAGGTTATGATTATTATCGTTTAGGCGGTTTAAATGTTAGCCCCGATAATAAAATGGTCGCTTTTGGAACAGATACCGTAAGTCGTAGAAAATATACCATCCAAGTAAAGAATTTGGAGACCGGAGAATTATATCCTGAAAAAATTGAAAATACTACCGGCGGTTCTACCTGGGCAAACGATAATAAAACCCTGTATTATACAAAGAAGGATGAACAAACTTTGCGAAGCTTTCAGATCTATAAACATATTTTAGGTACAGATCCGGCAGAAGATCAATTGGTTTATCAGGAAGATGATGAAACCTTTAATACCTATGTTTATAAATCGAAATCTAAAAGGTATATCGTTATTGGGTCACATAGTACCTTAACTACAGAGTATCGTGTCTTAGAAGCTGATAAACCTGAAGGTGACTTTAAGATAATTCAGCCACGGGTACGCGGATTAGAATACAGTATTTCGCATTTTGGTGAGCATTTTTATATTCTTACTAATAAAGATGAAGCCCGTAATTTTAAGCTTATGAAAACCCCGGTTTCAGCAACTGAAAAAGAAAATTGGGAAGATGTGATTGCGCACCGTGAAGATGTACTTCTAGAGGATATCGACATTTTTAAAGACTTTCTGGTGATTGGGGAGCGTAAAAACGGACTTAATGAAATAAGGATTATTCGTTGGGACGAAAGTGATGATTATCTTATTCCGTTTGACAATGAAACTTATACGGCGTTTACTTCTATAAACCCTGATTTTGATACCCAAGTGCTTCGATACACTTATAATTCGATGACCACACCAACATCTGTAGTTGATTTTAATATGGTTACCAAAGAAAAAACGGTATTAAAAGAGCAGGAAGTTTTAGGTGGTAAATTCAGAAAGGAGAATTATACTTCAGAGCGTATTTGGGCAACCGCCGAGGATGGCACAAAAGTTCCGGTTTCTTTGGTGTATAGAAAAGGAATTAAGAAGGATGGAAACAATCCTTTGCTGCAGTACGCCTATGGCTCCTATGGTTCAACAATCGATCCTTATTTTTCAACCGTAAGACTAAGTTTACTGGATCGCGGATTTGTATATGCCATTGCACATATACGTGGAGGAGAATATTTAGGCAGAAACTGGTATGAAGATGGCAAGTTGTTTACCAAACGAAATACATTTACCGATTTCATAGATGTTTCGAAGCACCTTATTGCCGAAAAATATACTTCTGAAGAAAAATTATTCGCTATGGGAGGTTCTGCCGGTGGTTTACTGATGGGAGCGGTAATAAATATGGCTCCACATTTATATAAGGGTGTTATTGCAGCGGTTCCATTTGTAGATGTGGTAACAACCATGTTAGATGATAGTATCCCGTTAACAACAGGGGAATACGATGAATGGGGAAATCCTAATGAAAAAGATTATTATGAGTATATGTTATCGTATTCTCCGTATGATAATGTAGTAGCTCAGGATTATCCTAATATGTTAGTAACTACCGGTTTGCATGATTCACAAGTACAATACTGGGAACCAGCAAAATGGGTCGCTAAACTAAGAGAGTTAAAAACCGATACTAATCTTTTGGTATTACACACAAACATGGATGCCGGCCATGGCGGGGCTTCAGGAAGGTTTGAAGCACTTAAGGAAGTTGCCGAAGAATATGCATTTTTGTTCGATTTAGTTGGAATTAAGGAATAATTAAAAAAATTTGCCTTAACTTTGAACGGTTTTGAAACATTTTTCCCGGCTTTAAAAAAGCCAACCTTAAAACGTAAAGAACTTCATTTATGAAAGAAGATTTGCAGGTGTACGATAATGTTCTACAGCTTATAGGAAAGACACCGCTAGTACAGCTTAATAAGATCACTGAAGGTTTCAAAGGAGATTTCTACGCTAAAGTAGAAGCTTTTAATCCGGGGCACTCCTCTAAAGATCGAATTGCTTTATATATTATTGAAGAAGCAGAGCGCAAAGGAATATTAAAGCCCGGAGATACCATTATTGAGACTACTTCTGGTAATACAGGATTCAGTATCGCAATGGTGAGCCAGGTTAAAGGTTATGATTGTATTTTGGCTGTGAGCTCTAAAGCCTCGAAAGACAAAATCGATATGCTAAGAACTATGGGAGCTAAGGTGTATGTTTGCCCGGCACATGTGGCAGCAGACGATCCGCGCTCTTATTACGAAGTGGCTAAAAGGCTTCATCGAGAAATTAAAGGATCTGTGTATATCAATCAATACTTCAACGATTTAAATACCGAAGCGCATTATAAGTCTACCGGTCCAGAAATATGGAGCCAGACGGAAGGTAAAATAACACACCTTATTGCGTGTAGTGGTACTGGAGGAACCATTTCTGGAACTGCCAGATATCTTAAAGAGCAAAATCCAAACGTAAATATTATAGGGATCGATGCTTATGGTTCAGTATTAAAAAAATACCATGAAACCAGAGAATTTGATGCTGAAGAAATTTATCCATATAGAATTGAAGGTTTGGGTAAAAACTTAATTCCTACCGCTACGGATTTTGATGCTATTGATCGTTTTGTGAAAGTGACTGATGAAGAAAGTGCCCATACCGCCAGAGAACTTGCAAAAACCGAAGGGATGTTTGTAGGTTATACCAGCGGTGCGGCAACACAGGGTGTAAAGCAATTGGCAGAGGAAGGCGAATTTGATGAAAACTCTAAAGTAGTTATTATGTTCCCAGATCACGGAAGCCGATACATGAGTAAAATTTATAGTGATGACTGGATGGAAGAACAGGGATTTTTTGATACCAAAAATGAAGCTGAGGTTAGAGCTATAGAATTTATCAAGTAATATTTTGCATTTACTATTAAATATATAAAAAAACAAAGCATCCTCTAGCTAGAGGATGCTTTGTTTTTTTAAAAGCTATACAAAATACTTTGTAGAATTGAACCGAATTTCAGTATTTTTGCGGTTCGTATAAAAAATATTCAATGAGAGATCTGTTTGACAAAATATACAAGGATAAAGGGCCTTTAGGAAAATGGGCAGAGCAGGCAGAAGGATACTTCGTATTCCCAAAGCTGGAAGGACCTATTTCTAATAGAATGAAGTTTAGAGGGAGAGATGTGATCACATGGAGTGTAAATGACTATCTAGGTCTTGCCAATCATCCAGAGGTTAGAAAAGTAGATGCCGAGGCTGCGGCCGAGTGGGGTTCTGCTTATCCTATGGGAGCAAGGATGATGAGTGGTCATACAAGTTTGCATGAAAAACTTCAGGACGAGTTGGCTTCTTTTGTACACAAGCAGGCTGCTTATCTTTTAAACTTTGGATACCAGGGAATGGTATCTACTATTGATGCGCTGGTATCTAAACAAGATGTTATTGTTTACGATGTAGATGCTCATGCTTGTATTATAGACGGTGTTCGCCTTCATTTAGGACAACGCTTTACCTACAAGCACAACGATATGGAAAGTATCGAAAAAAATCTGCAGAGAGCTACTAAAATAGCAGAACAAACAGGAGGAGGAATCCTTTTAATTTCTGAAGGTGTTTTTGGTATGCGTGGTGAGCAGGGAAAACTTAAAGAAATTGTAGAGCTTAAGAAAAAATATAAATTCCGTCTTTTTGTAGATGATGCACATGGTTTTGGAACTTTAGGAAAAACCGGAGCCGGAGCAGGAGAAGAGCAGGGAGTGCAGGATGATATCGATGTATATTTTGCTACTTTCGCTAAATCTATGGCAAGTACGGGCGCTTTTATTGCCGGTGATAAGGAAATTATCGATTATTTAAAATATAATCTTAGATCCCAGATGTTTGCTAAATCACTGCAAATGCAATTAGTGGTTGGAGCGCTTAAACGCCTTGAAATGCTTAGAACAAGACCAGAGCTTAAAAATAAGTTATGGGAAAATGTAAATGCACTGCAAAACGGATTAAAAGATCGTGGTTTTGATATTGGTACTACACAAAGTTGTGTGACCCCGGTATACCTGAAAGGAAGTATTCCTGAAGCTATGGCTTTGGTAAAAGACCTTCGTGAAAATTACGGAGTTTTCTGTTCTATTGTAGTTTATCCGGTAATTCCAAAAGGATTAATTTTATTACGAATGATCCCAACCGCTACTCATACTTTACAGGATGTAGAAGAAACTTTAGAGGCTTTTTCTTCTATTAGAGAGCGCCTTGAGAACGGAACATATAAAAGATTATCAGCATCTGTAGCTGCGGCAATGGCTAATAAAGCTTAATAAAACAGATCATCACAATAGTATAAAAAAACCGCTAAATTTTCTTTAGCGGTTTTTTTATGCCTATTTTTAATGAATTCTAGAAATCATATTGGTTTTGGGTTCTGGCTTTTCTCTTGTCTCCCTCCTTAGATAGCGATTTAAATTCGGTATCCTTATGGAAATTTAAACGCACCGATAATCCTGCCTGTATTTGCCATCTGGAAGGTGTATTCTTGGCATTGGCAAGTCCTGCAACATCTAATTGTAAATAATCGGTAATCAGATACGCACCACCGGCTCTAAAAATATCATCGGCATATATATCACCAATAATCGCCTGGTACTCCCCAAAAACAGCAAATTTCGGACTAAAGGCGTGGGTGAGTGTACCTATAAATTCATAATTAGCGTAGGTCTCAGTAAATTTTTCAGCAGTAAAATTCATGACCCAAACCCAAGGCCCCCAGTTATGTTGCGTAATTAAGGTAACTTTAGGTGTATATTTACTTTCCCCTACAAATCTATAAGGATTTTCATCCTGTAGGGTGACATTAGCGCCACCGTATAAAGAAACAGCCGGGATTAATCTTCTCCAGTCAAGCTTTTGATTGGCATCCCAACTTCTAATATTTATTTCTCTGCGGTTATCACCATTTTTATAAGGATCGTAAAGCAATAATTTTGCTCCTATGGTATTAAATGGAAAATTATTCCTTTTGTAAGTTCGATTTTGTCCTCCCTGAAAAATCCTTGTTTCTTCTACCTGGTACCTTCCCTGAATGCTTAATTCTAAAATATCGGTAAGAAGTCCTGCCCTAAGCATATAGTTAGCGCCGTACAGATCGGTATCTGTTTTTCTAAGTTCGTGGGTATCGTTTCCGTAAAAACCGCCTGCCTCCAGTTGGTAAACTCCTGTCCCGACCGCAAAAGCGCCCTGGGACTGTCCTGGTCGGTTTGAATTAATGGTTTCGGTAAATTGGGCGTTACAAATAGCTGAATTAGCTAGTAGTAATAGTACAAAAGCCTTTAGTTTTTGCATGTTTAGTAGGTTTTACTCGATAATCGAGGTTAAATGTTCAGAGGCTTGCCTCGAGATTGTAAAAACGGTTTTTTGATTCATATCTTGTGGGCTTGCCTGGAGTTTCATGATGTTCAAATATAATTGAATTTATTTTTTATTTAAGACACATAGATTCCGATTCTGAACCTTAATTTTTATTTTTGCTAAAATTTAGAGTTTTATGTTTCAGGCAGATTTTTCCGGAGTTATAAAAACGATACTTATTATTTTGTTAGTATACTTCGGTTTCAAAATAATACTTCGATATTTTGGTCCCATGTTGTTAAAATATGCGATGAAAAAGATGGGTAGGAAGTTTGAGCAGCAGTTCAATCAACAATTTAATGGTAGACAGCAAAATGCACAACAAAGAAATACTACCGGGGAGGGTAATGTGAGTATCAATAAAAAACCAAGAAATCGTAGAAAATCAAACAAAGAGGTTGGTGAGTATATCGATTACGAAGAAATTGATTAATTTCGGGATTCTTAAATATGTGCGTTTCCTTTTTCAGGAAGCAAAAAATAATCTGTAAATGGCTAAGTTAAAACAGTTTCTTCCTCATCTTCTGGTTTTTCTGGGATTTGTGGCAATCGCTCTTTTTTATTTTAATCCTGTTTTAAAAGGAAAGGAAATTTTCCAAAGTGATATTGTCCAGTACATAGGAATGGCTAAAGAACAATCAGACTTTAGAGCAGAAACTGGCGAAGAACCCTACTGGACGGATGCTGCCTTTGGCGGAATGCCAACCTATCAGCTTGGTGCTTATTATCCACATAATTACATTAAAAAGTTAGATTCAGTTTTACGATTTTTACCCAGACCTGCAGATTATTTATTTCTATATTTTATTGGGTTTTATATCTTGCTCTTATGCTTAAAATTAGATTATAAGCTCGCATTTTTAGGAGCCATTGCCTTTGGTTTTTCCACTTATTTTATTATTATTCTTGGGGTTGGCCATAATGCTAAGGCCCACGCTATTGCTTATATGCCAATGGTTTTAGGAGGAATTATACTCACCTTTAGACAAAAACTGATAGGGGGATTTAGTTTGCTGGCTATTGCTATGGCTTTAGAGATCCAGGCGAATCACTTCCAAATGACATATTACTTACTTCTCTTAGTCATTGTTTTAGGAATCGTTTATCTGATTGATGCCTTTAAAAAGAAAAAGATACCACAATATTTTAAAGCCCTGGGAGTGATGATTGTTGCGGTTATTCTAGCTATAGGAACTAATGCAACAAACCTTATAGCAACACAAGAATATACCAGTCATAGTACTAGAGGTGATACCGGTCTAACAATTACACCAAATGGTGACGATAAACCTGAGGCCGGCTTAACCTATGATTATATTACAACGTACAGCTACGGAATTGCAGAAACTCTAGATCTTTTTGTCCCTGGTTTTATGGGAGGTAGCGGTGCAGAGGATGTTGGTGAAGATTCGGCATTATATTCAGAATTACAAAAAATGGGAGTATCTCCCATTCAGGCCAAGAGCTTTACTGAAAACGCTCCAACATATTGGGGACAACAGCCTATCGTTGCAGGCCCCGCATATATTGGTGCTACGATTTTATTTTTATTTCTTTTTGCACTATTCTTAATTCGAGGACGATTAAAATGGTGGGTAGTAGGCGGAACTGTACTTACTCTTTTACTTTCCTGGGGAAAGAATTTTGGGTTTTTTACTGAATTCTTTATCGATTACGTACCGTTATACAATAAATTTAGAGCGGTTTCTTCTATTCAGGTGATTGTAGAGCTTTGTGTTCCTTTATTGGCGATTGTAGGATTATCCTGCTTGTTTGCTAACAAGCATACTAAGGAAGAGAAAATCGAAGCTTTAAAATGGAGTTCGATTATTACTGCGGGATTAGCCCTTGTTTTAATTCTTTTTAATTCGATTTTATTTGATTTTAGTGGATTACGGGACGCACAATTGCGACAACAATTGGGGATGGATCTAATGAATGCCCTTAAAGAAGATCGCCAGTCGATGTTAGTCGCTGATGCTATTCGTAGTTTTATATTTGTGGCATTAAGTGTATTTTTAATCTGGTTTTATCTTCAGGAAAAAATCTCTAAAAAACTAATCCTTGGTGGTTTTGCAATATTGTTTTTAGCCGATTTGGTTCCAATAGCGAGACGTTATGTAAACGGAGACGATTTTGTAAATGCTCGTAAAATGGAACAGCCCTATCAGCCAAATACGGCCGATCAGCAAATTATGCAAGATAGTTCCAGATATCGCGTATTCGATATTAGCGCTGATCCATTAACAAGTTCCCGAGCCTCATATTTTCATCATAGTATAGGTGGTTATCATGCTGCAAAACCAGGAAGATTACAGGATTTATATGATTTTTATATTTCACAAAATAACATGAAGATTTTAAATATGTTAAATGTGAAATACTTTATTGTTCCTACAGAAAACGGAGTGCAGGCGCAACAAAATCCTGGTGTATACAGTAATGCATGGTTTGTTCGTGATGTTGACTGGGTAGCGGATGCCAATGCCGAAATTTTAAGCTTGAAGGAGGTAGACCTTAAAGATACTGCTGTGATTGATAATCGATTTAAAGACGATATCAAAATGGATTTTGTTTATGACGAAGTTGGTACTATCGAATTGGTAAGTGAGCAACCTAATGAATTGGTTTATAAAACCAAAGCTTCCATCAGGCAGCTGGCCGTTTTTTCCGAAATGTACTATCAACCGGGTTGGCAAGCGTATATCGACGGAGAGAAAGTAGCGCATGTGCGTGCAGATTACGTGCTTAGAGCGATGAACATACCACAAGGAGAGCATACGGTGACTTTTAAATTCGAACCTAAAGTAATTCAAACCGGCGGAACAATAGCTTTAGCCAGTACGCTTATTTTGGTGATTTTAATACTTGGGGGATTGGTATTTGCATATCGCAAAGGCATGTAGTATAAAAAGTATCAGTATGGCCCTTTTAAACGATCTACATAATCCCTATGCATGAAATTATGTATGGAATATGATAGTAGACAGAAGCTATAATTCTAAGAGATCTTTTTTGCGTTTAATTGCATGTTAAATTTAGGTTTCATTATAAAAATATTAGAGTGAAAAAAGTGCTGATTATTACGTATTACTGGCCCCCGGCTGGTGGTCCCGGTGTTCAGCGCTGGTTGAAATTCGTTAAATATCTTAGGGATTTTGAGGTAGAGCCGGTGGTTTATATCCCTGAAAATCCGAATTATCCGTTAATCGATAAATCTTTTATAAACGAAGTTCCTAAAGATATCGAGATCATTCGTCAGCCGATTTTTGAACCCTATAAATTTGCTGCTGTTTTATCTAAAAAGAATACGAAAACTATAAGTTCTGGAATCATCAAGCAAAAGGAAAACCAAAATTTTATACAGAAACTTATGCTGTTTATTCGTGGCAACTTTTTTATTCCCGATGCTCGTAAGTTTTGGATACAACCTTCCGTAAAATTTCTAAAATCTTATCTGGAAAAGACCAATATCGATACGATAATTACCACGGGACCACCACATAGTTTGCACCTTATAGGTTTAGGGTTAAAAAGGCAACTTCATTTAAGGTGGATTGCCGATTTTCGAGATCCATGGACGCAAATTGGTTATCAAAAGCAATTAAAACTCACTAAATATTCCGCAAAGAAACACCAAAGTTTAGAAAAGCAGGTCTTAAATACAGCAGATCAAATTATTACTACGAGTTTTACCACTAAAAAAGAATTTGCTTTAAAAACAACAAAACCTATAGAAGTTATTACCAATGGTTTTGATTCTGAACTGAATACCGAGTCGAAATTAGACGAGATCTTTAGTATTTCGCATATAGGCTCATTGCTTTCAGGAAGAAATCCTGAATTACTTTGGAAGGTTTTAGCTGAAATTTCTAAAGAGAATGAAAATTTCTGTAGGGACTTTAAATTGAAATTATACGGGGCGGTAAGTGACGACGTGGTGCAGAGCATCAAAAATGCTGGTTTGGAAAATGAACTGATTTTTGGAGGCTATATCAGTCACAAGGAGGCCATAGCCGTTCAAAAAAAGAGTCAATTGCTATTGTTAATTGAAATTGATTCCGAAGAAACCAAAGGGATCATAGCCGGGAAATTATTTGAATATCTGGCCTCAAAGCGCCCGATCTTAGCCATTGGTCCCAGAGCTTGGGATGTGGCTAAAATTATTGAAGAAACCCATTCTGGAAAAAGTTTTTTATATAATCAGGAAGTAGCTTTAAAGGAATATATTTTAAATTCTTATCAAAGATATCGCGAAAACAAACTACTTTCGGATAGCAAAAATATTGAAGATTATCATCGTAAAAACCTTACAAAACAATTAGCAAAACTAATCGGGAAGTAGCGTATGGGCGTAATTATTAACCAGTCGGTCAAAAACATGCTGACGACCTATGTAGGTTTTGGACTTGGTGCGTTAAACACGCTTTTCTTGTATACCTATTTTTTAGATCAGGAGCATTACGGGTTGGTAAGCTTCCTGCTTTCAGCAGCAAATTTAATGTGGCCTTTTATGGCTTTTGGTGTGCATAGTACGATTGTAAAGTTTTTTACCAGTTATAAAACGAAAGAAGAGAAGGATAAGTTATTGAATCTGGCCTTATATCTTCCCTTGGCTATTTCGCTTATTTTAGGGGGTATTGGACATTTTACCTATGAATTTTTACTGAATTATTTTTCTGATGGAAACGAATTGGTAAAACCCTATGTATGGCTCATTTATTTATTAGCGATTGCCACTGCGTACTTTGAAATATTTTTTGCCTGGGCAAAGATCTATTACAAAAGTACTTTCGGCAATTTTATGAAAGAGGTAGTGCATCGATTAGGCACGACCATTCTTTTATTCCTGGTCTACTTTGATCTGTTGGAGGTTAATCATTTTATGTATGGAGTAGGTCTGGTATTTCTTATACGGCTTTTGGTAATGGGCGCTTATGCCTTTAAATTGCACAGGCCTACCTTAAAATTCAGTTTTCCATCCAATTTAATTCGGGTATTAAAATATACCGCACTAATTTTAATTGCTGCCTCTGTGGCCACTGCCTTATTGGATTTAGATAAGGTGATGATCGAGTCGTATTTACCTATAGAAAATGTTGCGATATACGGAATTGGCGTTTATATCGCTACCGTAATATCGGTACCCCAAAAAGCGATGCATCAAATTACAAACCCCATAACTGCGGAATATCTAAATACGCGCAATTTTAAAAAGCTAGAGGATTTGTATAAAAAAAGTTCAATCAATTTATCGATTGTTAGTGCTTTAATTTTTATTTTGATCATAACGAATGTCCATATGCTGTATGAACTTATTCCCAAAGAATATTCATTAAGTATATTAATAGTGCTTTTAATTTCACTTGTTAAGCTTTACGATAATATATTAGCGATTAATAATAGCATTCTTTTTAACTCTGATTATTATAGAATTGTTTTAGCGATAGGAGTGCTTCTGGTGGTATTAGCTTTTTTATTGAATTTATTTTTTATTCCGCGTTTTGGAATTGAGGGTGCTGCAATAGCCTCTTTTTTGGCATTTTTTATCTATAATACTTCCAAACTTATTTTGGTAGAGCAAAAATTTAAAATGAATCCTTTTACCAAACAAAGCTGGATGCTTTTTGGACTCACTTCAATCTTTTCTATAGTATTTTATTATTGGGAATTTCCTTTCTATCCTATAGTGAGTATTGCACTAAAGGGAGGGATTACTGCAATTTTATATATTTCTGCTGTTTATTTTCTAAATCTTTCTGAAGAAATCAATGTAATGATAAGGTCCATTGTAGCTAAAATCAAATAATATTTCAATAAGTAAGGGTAAGAAAATGAAATAGGTTTTGGTGAGCTGTGAGCAAGACTTTTATGATATTCGATTCCTCGTTAAAATATATAGCGTTAATCCTACAGCGGCATGAACTTATAATTAAAAGAAAACCCCCGGGCTTGCGCCGCTGGGGGTTTTCCAACTAACCAACCAAAAAATTAAATTATGAACTCTAATCTCTACTTCTCACATTTCGTGCCGAAGTTTGTGAACGAGTAGATTTTTTGACATTATTATTTGATCTAGAGCTTCTTGCAGAAGTATTTTGACTTCTACCTGGTGCAGTTCTTTTTATCTGCTTACTTTGCTCCGGGCGCGGAGTGTTTATTGTTCTCTGCGTTCTGGTACTATTTTGAGCTCTAGAAGCTCGTTCTCTTTCTATTACCGCTGATTTTTTTTGATTTGATGTAGTATTTCTAGAGCCGGCCGATGGTCTGTAGGTACTTGTTCTTTGCGTCCTGTTATTTTCGGTGGCCCGAGCATCACCATGGCGTTCAACTGCATTTCTATTCGAAATTGCAGTATTATTTGAAGAACGGCTATTTCTATTTCTAATAACACCACTGTTATTAGAACTTCTTTCGTTTCTTGCCCCAATAATCACATGATCTCTTTTGCTAGAACTAGTTGATCTATTAACAGATCTTCTGCTATTAGCGTGATTAGCATTTCTTGTTCTGGTTGTTACATTGCTTCTACTGGCACTGTTCCTGTTAGAACGTATCTCTCGTTTTTGAGCAACTCTACTGCCACGATTATAACTTCTCACTTTTTGACCCGGTCTGTAAAAATTTTTATAGGTCTTTTGGTGATGGTGTGTATTATAATAGTTAATGTGGTTTACATAAGTTACTCTTGTTGGTTGATAATACGCTCTGTAAGGTCTGTTATAAACAATGCTGAAACTGGCTCTGGGTCTTCTATAATACCTATGCCATGGGCGATAAACATATCTGCGATTGTAAGCGTTTATATAACCTCTATACCCGGCAATCCTGTGGTAAGGATCATATTGAACAAATAGGTTTCCCACGTTTACCACATATCCATAACGATCGTAATTAATAACAATGTTTCCGGCCTGGGTGATTCTACCGTAGTAATCATAATAAATAGGTACATCCTCAATCTGAATAACTGCACCATAATCATCGTATTGAATGTATGGATCGTAATTATAACCAGAGTTAAAACTGATGTTTACGTTAGGTACAGATATATTAACACTAGATCTTCTAAATGCGGGGTTATAATAAAAATCGAACTCTCCATTTGGATAAACCGAAAATTCAACGCCTCCTTCAATAAAAATAAAGGAGTCATCATAGCCATATCTGCTACTTGTTTCATCGGCTTTGGCAATATTTACCAGGCCTAAAAACAATATTGAAAATATTAAGGAAATTTTTTTCATGGCTTTAGTTTTTAAAGTGATACTGAAGTAGTAGCTACCTACACCATAGAAGATACAAAGCGCATGCCAAAAACGAAAAAGGAGCCATTCATAGGCTCCTTAAGGGATTATTTTAAAGTTTGCTAAAACGAGTTAATTTATTGAATTTTAGGTATTTAAAATTTAAATGATTTTATTTTAATTTTGGAGCTAAATATTTAGCAGTATAGGAATCTTTACTTTTTATGATTTGCTCTGGGGTTCCCTGGGTAACAAGATAACCGCCGTTTTCGCCACCTTCAGCTCCCAGGTCTATTACATAATCTGCACATTTAACCAAATCCATATTATGCTCGATTACGATTACGGTATGCCCTTTGTCGATTAATGCATTAAATGATTTTAATAATTTCTGAATATCATGAAAATGAAGCCCTGTTGTAGGTTCATCAAAAATAAATAACGCCTTATCCCTTGTATTTCCCTTTACTAAAAAGGAAGCCAGTTTAATACGCTGGGCTTCTCCTCCAGAAAGTGTGGAAGAACTTTGTCCTAACTGCACATAACCTAAACCAACATCCTGAAGCGGTTGAAGCTTATTGGCAATTTTATCCTCATTATGTTTATCAAAAAAATCTATAGCATCATCGATAGTCATGTTAAGGATGTTATCTATATTTTTGTCTTTGAATTGTACTTCTAGAATTTCTTTTTTAAACCGTTTACCATCGCAAGCTTCACATTGTAAATGAACATCAGCCATAAACTGCATTTCTATGGTCACTTCTCCTTCACCTTTGCACACCTCGCACCGTCCACCATCAACATTAAATGAGAAGTGTTTAGGCTTATAACCTCTTATTTTGGATAATTTTTGAGAAGAAAATAAATTTCTTATATCGTCGTATGCCTTAATATAGGTAACGGGGTTTGATCTTGAAGAGCGACCAATTGGATTCTGGTCAATAAATTCAACCGAACCTAAATTTTTAAAATCGCCTTTAATATCGCTAAACTGTCCAACTTTTTCTCCGTAGCCCCCTAATTGTTTCTGTACTGCCGGGTAAAGTAGTTTTTTAACCAGCGTACTTTTGCCACTACCAGAAACGCCGGTTATTGCCGTGAATATTCCCAGTGGGAACATGACGTTTATGTTTTTAAGATTATTTTCACGGGCACCAAGAAGGTTAATTTCCCGTGTCCATTTTCTTCGCTTTTTAGGAACTTCTATGCGTTTTTTATTATTTAGATACTGCGAAGTAAGCGAATCAGATTTTAAGATTTCTTTTAGAGTTCCCGTTGCCACTACATGACCACCATTGGTGCCTGCTTCTGGTCCTATATCTATAATCTCATCGGCTTCTTTCATAATTTCTTCGTCGTGTTCTACGACAATTACAGTATTGCCCAGGTCACGAAGGTTCTTGAGTACGCCAATTAGGCGTTCGCCGTCCCTGGGATGCAACCCAATAGAAGGTTCGTCTAGAATATACATGGATCCTACAAGGCTACTGCCTAATGAGGTCGCCAGGTTAATACGCTGGGATTCTCCACCAGAAAGGCTATTGGATTTTCTATTTAGGGTAAGATAATCGAGGCCAACTTCAGATAAAAACTGTAAACGGTTATTAATTTCAGTAAGTAAACGTTTCGCGATTTTAGCTTCGTATTCATCTAATTTTAACTCAGCAAAAAAAGCTCTTACTTTATCCAGAGGCTTAACTACAAGCTCGGTAATACTTGATCCGTTAATTTTTACATATTCAGCCTCTTGGCGAAGTCTTTTTCCCTGACATGCCGAACATTTTGTTTTACCACGATAACGAGAAAGCATAACACGATTCTGAATTTTATAGGCTTTACTTTCTAAAAATTCAAAAAACTGGTTTAACCCTTCAAAATATTCATTTCCATTCCAAACCAGTTCTTTTTGCTCTGGAGTCAATTCAAAATAAGGCTTATGCACCGGGAAATCGAATTTATGTGAATTATTTACAAGTTGATCCCGATACCAGCTCATACTTTCACCCCGCCAGGGATAAATAGCATTGTCGTAGATAGAAAGGCCGGTGTTGGGAATGACTAAATCTTCATCAATACCAATTACATCGCCGTAGCCTTCACATTTAGGACAGGCGCCGTAAGGATTATTAAAACTGAATAGGTGAACGTTAGGCTCCAGAAAATTCATCCCGTCCAATTCAAATTTATTGCTGAAGTGATGTAACTTATTATCAGCGAGTGTTTCGATATAGAGTTCTCCTTTTCCTTCAAAAAAAGCAGCTTCAATAGCATCGGCTAAGCGATTAAAGAAATCTTCATCATCTTTTTTAATCACACGATCTACGACCAAAGAGGTGTTTTCAGGTTTCACTTTACTTAGGTCGGCTTCATCGATCCTTAAAACTTCATCTTCAACCTTTATTCGGCTATATCCCTGTTGTGCCAGAATTTTAATTTTTTCATCTAAATCTCTTCCTTCTTCAACATAAATAGGGGCGAGTAGGAGGAGTTTGGTACGATCTGGAAATTGTTTTACAAAATGAACCACATCGGTCACAGAATCCTTTTTAACTTCTCTCCCTGAAATTGGAGAAAAAGTCCGCCCAATTCTGGCATATAGTAATTTTAGATAGTCATAAATTTCAGTAGAGGTTCCTACGGTAGATCTTGGATTGGTAGAATTTACCTTTTGTTCTATAGCGATTGCCGGGGCAATACCTTTAATATAGTCTACCTTTGGTTTATTAAGCCTTCCCAAGAATTGTCTCGCGTAAGAGGATAAGCTCTCTACATATCTTCGCTGTCCTTCAGCATAAAGTGTATCAAAAGCTAAACTGGATTTTCCAGAGCCGGAAAGACCTGTAATTACCACCAGTTTATTACGTGGAATAATAACATTAATATCTTTAAGATTGTGCAATTTTGCACCTTTAATGATAATATTTTCTTTGGGGTTTACCTTTTCTAAATCTATATTCATGTTCACTTTCTAGCAATAAGTATGCAAAGGTACTTAATCTAGACCAGTGCAAAAAGCCATTAAAATCCTATAGTATTGTTAAAATTTTAAGCTTTTATTTGTATATCTCAAATTTAGTTTGCTATATTTGGAACCGAACTCAAAAATAAATCTGCCTATAGTACACAGTTACTTTTATATCTAAATAACCTAATCTAAGACAGGGCCTGGCCCTTTAAAAGTAACTGTATGGAAAAAACTAAGGTAACAGATGCCGTTTTGGTTAAAGACTACATTAACGGAAACGAGCTTGCTCTCTCAGAACTTATTCGTCGTCATCAACACAGAATTTACAGTTTCATTTATTCCAAGGTATTTGACAAAGATATTGCTGAAGACATCTTTCAGGACACATTCATCAAAGTCATCAATACATTAAAACGAGGGAAGTATAACGAAGAAGGGAAATTTTTACCCTGGGTAATGCGTATTGCCCACAACCTGGTGATCGATCATTTTAGAAGAAATAAAAGAATGCCCAAATTTGATAATAGTGGCGATTTTAATATTTTTTCTGTATTAAGTGATTCTGGATTAAATGCCGAAAAACAAATTATCAAAGATCAAATTGAAAGCGATTTGCGCGAAGTTATAAGAGAGCTTCCCGAAGATCAGTTAGAGGTTTTAACAATGCGTATTTATAAAGAGATGAGTTTTAAGGAGATTTCGGAACGCACAGGAGTGAGTATCAATACTGCCTTGGGCCGCATGAGATATGCACTTATAAATCTTAGAAAAATAATAGAGAAACATAATTTAGTTTTAACGAATTAAGTTTACAATATTCTAAATTAAGCTACGTTATGTAATCATAACCATCAAATAGTTTAATTAATGAGGAATATTTACTTTGAAAAACCTTCGAAAGAAGAAAAATTACAAGATTTGAAACCTAAAGAAGAAACCATAAAGTTTCTATTAAATTATTCGAAAGCATTAAAAGTTTTGCCTGGTGAGAACGAGGATTTTGAAATGCTTTTAAACTAAAAATTCTGGCCTGCTACTTAGCAGGCCTATTTATTTTTCTTAAACTCATTTAAAATTAAGGCTATGATATCTTAGTCTAGCTTCGAGAAATCATAAAAACGTATCCGGTTCATACCTGTGGTCTTACCCTGAGACTCTAAATTTAGATAGAATTATAAAAATTTTAAAATTTGTTTTTCTATAGTTTTCTTTTATAATCTTAAATTCAGGAAAAAATAAATTATGAAGGATGTAAAACTTGCTATTATTTATTATAGCTCAACCGGTACCAATTATAAACTTTCCAAAGCGGCAGAAGAAGCAGCAAAAGACCTTGGAGTTAAAGAAATTAAATTTCTAAGGGTAGAAGAGACGGTGCCAGAGGAAATTATGAAAACTAATGAAGACTGGATAAAACATTTTAATGCTACAAAAGATGTTCCGGTAGCCTCCATAGACGATTTGGAATGGGCAGATGCCATTATTTTTTCAGCGCCTACAAGATACGGAAATTTACCATCGCAATTTAGTAGTTTAATGGATTCTACTGGTCCGTTATGGCAAAAAGGAAAACTTGTGGATAAAGTAGTAAGCGGGATGACCAGTGCAGGAAATCCTCATGGAGGACAAGAGGGTACTTTACTCGCTTTATACAAATCTATGATGCATTGGGGGGCTGTGATTGCTAACCCTGGTTATAGCGATCCCGTGATTTTTGAAACCGGAGGTAATCCTTATGGCTTTAGTACCGTTGGAGGAAGTGATTTATCAGATAAAGATAAACAGGCTATAAAAGCTCAGGTGAAGCGTACAGTGGGCATCGCTGCCAAAATAAAAGCTTAGAACAGTTGATTTAATATATAAATAGTAAATAAAAGCTCCGATCCCGGAGCTTTTATCGTTTTACTCAATAATCGCGATTTAATGTTAAAATTCCGATCACTACTGAGATGTTTATACCTGGAAATAAAAATAATTTTCTAATCAAGCTGCATGCGCTTGCCCTAAGATAGTTTACTTCTTCTTTTTAGATAATTTTGTCTCATATTCTTTAATCACCGATTTGCGGCCAATTGTTTTAGTAATAATATCTTTTTCAAGATTCCATCCTCTGGCCGGAGAGTACTGCCTACCGTACCAGATAATTTGTAAATGAAGCTCATTCCAAAGATCTTTAGGAAACAATCGCTTCGCGTCTTTTTCGGTTTGCGCTACGCTTTTTCCATTAGAGAGATTCCAGCGGTACATTAAACGATGAATATGTGTATCTACCGGGAAAGCCGGTACATTAAAAGCCTGTGACATCACAACACTTGCAGTTTTATGACCAACAGCGGGTAAGCTTTCTAAAGCTTCAAAATCTGCAGGTACCTGTCCGTTATATTTTTCTAATAAAATTTCAGAAAGACCATGGATCCCTTTTGATTTCATGGGGGATAACCCACAGGGTTTTATAATTTCTCTGATTTCTTCAATAGTTAATTTCACCATTTTTTGTGGAGTATCGGCAACTTCAAATAAAAGCGGTGTAATTTGATTTACCTTAACATCTGTACTTTGGGCAGAAAGCAAAACAGCAATTAAAAGGGTATAAGGATCTTTATGATCTAATGGAATAGGAATTTCAGGATAAATATGTTGTAAAGTGTCAATTACAAATTGCACTTTTTGTTGTTTGTCCATAAAGCTTTAATTTTAAACAAAAATAAGAATTATGACAACATTAAAAACAGGAGATAAAGCCCCAGATTTTGCCGTAGAAGATCAAGACGGAAATTTGATAAAACTTTCAGATTTTAAAGGAAAGAAACTGGTGCTATTTTTCTATCCAAAAGCCAGCACTCCTGGTTGTACAGCAGAAGCCTGTAACCTTCGTGATAACTGGGAAGTTTTTAAAGAAAAAGGCTACGCTATTTTGGGAGTAAGTGCGGATTCTAAACGTAGGCAAACCAATTTTAAAGCTAAAAATGAACTTCCGTTTCCGCTGTTAGCGGACGAAGAAAAAAAAGTGATTAATGCTTATGGGGTTTGGGGACCTAAAAAATTTATGGGAAAAGAATATGATGGGATTCACCGCACAACTTTTGTGATCGACGAAGAAGGAAAAATAGAAGAGGTAATAGGAAAGGTAAAAACCAAAGACCACGCTGCCCAGATTTTATAATTTTTGGATAAGAATTTTTATTCTAATTATATTAGTCATTTTAAATAAATGCCTGCGGAGATGTAGAATCTTGGCGGGCATTTTTAGTTTTCCGTATAAAAATCTACTTGCTGAATGGTCGCGATACTGTCGCAATTTTCAACTTTAAATTGAATTGGTTTTTTATGGGTTTCCCCGGAAATAAGGTAAATATTACAAGAGTCTTTATCTGTAATACTTTGGCTAAAATGAACCTCACCGTTTTCGAGAATAGAAGAAATACTACTGGTATCGATATTATTTTCAGTAAAGAATTTCATCGCGTTTTTATCAAAATGTCGTTCTTTAGTACGAATACTTTTCAAAGTTCGTGCATTTGGAAAATAGGAACAACTGGTTTTTTTTCCGCTTAAAAAAAAGATGAGAATGATTATTCCCATAAAAAGTCCTACTGAAAAATATCCAAGACGCTGAAAAATATTCATAAAAAGTAGCTAAAGTCGATAGTTATTGTCAGAAAATCAAGAGGTTAATGTCCCGATAGGTGAGATCAAACCAATCTGCAATAGATTTGTTGGTTAAAACTCCGTGGTAAAAATACAAACCATTTCTTAATCCACGGTCAAAACGAAGCGTGTTTTCTAATCCGCCTTCTTCACCAATATGTAACAGATACGGAGTAAAGATATTACTTAACGAAAGTGAGCTGGATCTGGCATAGCGTGAAGGAATATTAGGTACGCAGTAATGGATTACATTATGTTTTGTGAAAATTGGTTTTTCATGACTGGTAATTTCGCTGGTTTCGATGCAACCGCCAACATCAATGCTTACATCGATTGCAACCGCACCACGTTTCATAGATGCAACCATTTCTTCAGTCACTAAAACTGGCGAACGATTATTGCCTCGAACCGCCCCAATAAGTACATCACAACGTTTTAAAGCCTTACTTAAATTTTTTGGCTGGATAGTACTGGTATAAAAAGTTCGACCTAAAGCCGATTGAAGCTTACGTAATTTGGTAATAGAACTATCAAAAACCTTAATATTAGCGCCAAGACCAATAGCAGATCTGGCGGCAAAATGCCCTACCGTACCTGCTCCCAGAATAACGACTTCTACCGGAGGTACGCCACTAATATTGCCAAATAATAGTCCGTTTCCATCACCGTTATTACTCATAATTTCTGATGCGATAAGTACAGAGGCAGTTCCTGTGATTTCGCTTAAAGCCCTAACAATAGGGTAACTACCATCATCATCTTTAATAAATTCAAATCCCAGCGCAGTAATTCTTTTGGAAGCCAGTTTTTGAAAATAAGATTTGCTTTGTGTTTTAATCTGCAGGGCAGAGATCAAAATTGTTTGTGGGTTCATCATCTCTAATTCTGAGATGGATGGTGGTTCTACCTTTAAAATCGTGGGACAGGAAAATACTTTTTGGGTGTCTTTAGTCACCTCTGCACCGGCATCTGAATAATCCTTATCACTAAAATTAGCATAGTTTCCTGCACCCGACTCGATCATTACACGATGACCATGGGCGGTAATGGCTCCTACAGCATCAGGACTTAAACAAATTCGTTTTTCCTGATAAGATGTTTCTTTAGGAATACCTATAAAAAGTTCTCCTTTATTTTTATAAATTTCAAGTTTTTCTTCCTGAGGAATAAGCTCTTCTTTGGTAAAAGGAGAAACCTGTTTGGTCATAATGATCTTTTCAGCTGATTAGAAAAGTTAAATTACAATTATTTTTTGGAAAGGGGTAAAGAGATTTTCTAAAGTTTAGCGTAATAATCTTCTTCGGTGCTTTCAGATTTTTTAAGCTCTTCCATTTCTTCAAGATCTTTTTCAGAAACCGGCGAGAATACCGAAATTTTGGTCTCTTCAATTTCACTTAAATCGATTCCGTAAATTTTATCGAAAATCTTAATTCTAATAAGGTAAACTATTGAAATAATAATGATGAAAAAAGGCGCCAAATATATAAGTTGATTGGTGTCCATTGGATTAACATTTAAATATACATCCTGGTAAAATGCAATAATTAATTGAAATGAATACATGCATACGGGAACTAAAATCACATGGTACCACCAATGTTTACAGGTAAAAAACCAAACAAGAAGAAGGTAAAGAGGAATAATTTTACCTAAGTAAGTCCACATAGCAGTCATAACATTTTCATAATAGTTACTTTTGTATGTAAACAACGAATTTTCCCAAACAGGTCCGTCTGGGAAAATTTCATATAAATAAAATATAAATGGTGTTCCTGCTATTAATATAGCAATTATACTACCCAGCAGCAGGAATTTTGATCGTTGATCTGTCGACTGCTTGTTTTTTAATTGCATCTTTATTAGTGTCGTTATTTGTGGTTGTTGAAGTTACGAAAAAAGATGCTCCAAAAATTGCTGCTCCGAATAATAATGCTTTTAGTTTCATAATTGTAGGTTTTTTGTTCTTATTATTTTTTAAATCGTATTTCGTTTTGTTTTCTGATACAAACCTACTACGAGATAACCTACTAATGGTAAATACATTAATTGTACTTTTGCAGCTTCTTAGAAAATCTTCTTAATTTTCGTAAATTTTTTACTATTGCTTATTGTTTTAACTCTTATGCTTAAAAAAAATAAATTATTAATTACATAAAGCTTGAAATTATTAGCAAAATTACAAAAAATTAAGGCTCATAAAATCATTTTTATTCCTCAAAATTTAATGATCTTCACATTTTTTTAACTAAACTTTAACAATCTGGTTTCTGCATCTTTTTTCTTTACTTCTAATTTTTGATGATCTGCAGGAATTAAATTTTGAATTTTCTGAGGCCATTCTATAAATTTCCATCCAGATTGTTCTAAATAATCTTCAAAGCCTATATCATAAGCTTCATTTTCATCCTCAATCCGATAAAAATCAAAATGAAAAATCTTATCATCGTCAGTTTCATATTCATTGACTAAAGAAAATGTAGGGCTTACTACCTGATCTTGACTATTCAATTTTTTAACGAGGTTTTTTATAAGGGTTGTTTTTCCGGCACCCATTTCTCCGTAGAAAAGAATTGTTTTACTTTGCGCATGTTCTAAAATGAATGAAATGGCATCATCGATATTCGATAAACGGTACTCAAACTCCATGATTGGCAAAAATTTTAGGTTGTAAAGATACCAAAAAAAACCTAATATCTCTATTAGGTTTATTTGCAGTGTTTTATGATGTTTTTAATGAAAGAAAATTCTTTCATATATTTTTATTTTGGAGACAGGACGCTGAAAGGAATGATCATTTCTTCTAAGGACACTCCTCCATGTTGGTAGGTGTTTCTATAATAACTAACATAATGGTTATAGTTATTAGGATAAGCAAAGAAAAGATCACCTTTAGCAAATATAAACGAGCTGCTCATGTTTATAGTAGGTAGATGCAGTGATTTAGGCTTTGTGGCGGCCAGTACATCTTTCTTTTCGTAGGTTAGGCTTTTTCCCGTTTTATAGCGAAGGTTTAAACTGGTATTTTTATCCCCTATTACTTTACTCGGGTTTTTTACATTTATAGTACCATGATCTGTGGTGATAATCAATTTAAATCCTAATTGCTGCGCCTGTTGAATTATTTCTAATAGCGGCGAGTTTTTAAACCAGCTTTCTGTAAGGGAGCGATATGATTTATCACTAGATGCTAATTCTTTAATCACCTCCATTTCTGTTTTGGAGTGCGAAAGCATATCTACAAAGTTATATACTACGACTGTTAGATCATTATTCTTTTGAGTTTTGAAGTTTTCGACCAGTTTTTTTCCAGCCTTTAGATTGCTTATCTTATGATATTCGTGTTTAATTTCTTTACCTAATCTTTTTAGTTGTTCCGCTAGAAATTCAGCTTCAAAGTTGTTTTTTCCACCTTCATCCGTATCATTTTTCCAGTATTGTGGATAAAGTTTTTCCATCTCACTGGGCATTAGTCCAGAAAAAATCGCATTACGCGCATATTGCGTGGCTGTTGGCAAAATACTACAAAATGGCTCTTCCTTTTCTTTTTTATAATAATTAGATACAATAGGCTCGAATGCTTTCCACTGATCATAGCGTAAATTGTCTATAACCACTAATAAAGTAGGCTGCTCTTTGCTGATTTCAGGTAAAATTTTTCTTTTAAACAGGGTATGGGACATGGTTGGAGCAGTGGCACCATCCTCAAACCACTCTGGATAGTTTTTATCGATAAACTTACAAAACTGGCTATTGGCCTCCTGTTTTTGGGTTTCCAATATTTCAAACATACTACTGTCCTCTATATTTTCCAGTTGGAGCTCCCAATAGATGAGCCGCTGGTACATTTCGGTCCAGTCTTCATAGGTGCTAACATTCATCAAATCCATAGCGATTTTTCGAAATTCCTGCTGATAATTTGATGTTGTTTTTTCAGAAATTAACCTGGAGTGATCTAAATTCTTTTTAATCGATAGCAGGATCTGATTTGGATTTACAGGTTTAATAAGGTAGTCTGCAATCTTAGAGCCTATGGCTTCTTCCATAATATATTCCTCTTCACTTTTAGTGATCATCACTATAGGAATATTGGCCTGTTTTTCTTTAATTTCAGAAAGGGTTTCCAAACCGGTTAGACCAGGCATATTTTCATCTAAGAAAACAATGTCGAATCGTTCTTCATCTATTTTTTCGATCGCCTCTGTTCCACTTTGGCAGGTAGAGACCTCGTAGTTTTTAGATTCAAGGAATAGAATATGTGGTTTTAAAAGGTCGATCTCATCGTCTACCCATAATATTTTGATTGTATTCATGTTCGGTTAAATTTATAAGCCGGTTAAAAATTTATATTTTTAGTGAAAATTGATTCTTTTGAATAATACATGATCCAAAAGCCAATCAATGTTTACATTTGTTCTATCATTAATTTAATAAAGCTTGGCTTCAAAAAACAAACTCAAGATATTAAACGACCCAATTTACGGATTTATTACCATACCTAGTCAGCGTATCTTTAACATAATCGAACATCCGTACTTTCAAAGATTACGAAGAATTTCACAAATGGGATTATCGTATTTAGTTTATCCGGGTGCTCATCATACAAGATTTCAACATGCCATTGGCTGCGTTCATTTAATGCAAAAAGCAGTGCGAGTACTTCGGTTTAAGGGAGTTGAGATTAGTACAGATGAAGAAGAAGCCCTGCAAATAGCTATATTATTACATGATATAGGGCATGGTCCTTTTTCCCATGCTATGGAACATAGCATTGTAGAAGGCGTGGATCATGAGTCTATTTCACTTCTTTTTATGAAGGAATTGAATGCTGTTTTTAACCAAAGTTTAACGCTGGCTATCCAGATATTTACCGGTGAATATCCTCGAAGGTTCATGCACCAGCTTATCACAAGCCAGCTAGACATGGATAGGCTAGATTATTTAAAGCGAGATAGTTTTTATACCGGTACAACCGAGGGGAATATCAATAGCGATCGATTAATTATCATGCTGAATGTAGTAAATAATGAGCTGGTTATTGAAGAAAAAGCCATTTATTCAGTAGAAAAATTTCTGGTAGCCAGAAGATTAATGTACTGGCAGGTATATTTGCATAAAACCAGTATGGTTGCAGAGCAGCTTTTAATTCGGGTTTTAAAAAGAGCAAAAGAGTTGATTGCTGATGGTACTACCTTAAATGCCAGTAAGGCTTTAAGTTATTTTCTATATAATAAGGTAACAGAAGAAAGTTTTGATACAAGAACCCTAAGTGTTTTTTCCTGTCTTGATGATTATGATATAGTTTTGGCGATGAAAGAATGGGCTAATCACGACGATTATGTATTAAGCAACTTGTGCAAGATGGTAATTAACCGTGACCTGTTAAAGGTGAAGATAAAAAAGAAGAAACCCGCAAAAGCTAAGATCGAAAAACATATTGAGCAGCTAAAACAAAAACATGGTTTAAGCGATAAAGAAGCCTCATATTTTGTTTTTACAGGAGAAATAGCTAATCTCGCCTATACCCGTGAAAAGAATAATATTAATATTCTTCATAAAAACGGGAAGATAAACGATGTGATAAAGGTTTCAGACCAGTTAAATTTAAAAGCATTATCTAAAACGGTGACTAAATATTATATCTGTTATCCCAAGTCTAAACATTAACGCATTTTTTTTACTTTTGCCAGAATGAAATTTAAAGCATCACAAATAGCCGAAATTCTCGAAGGGACAATCGTAGGTAATCCCGATGCAGAGGTTTCAGAATTGGCTAAGATTGAAGAAGGAAAAGATGGATCCCTTACTTTTTTAAGCAATCCAAAATATACTTCCTATATATATAGTACCAAAGCATCAATCACTATAGTAAACGATAGTTTTGAAGCAGATCAACCTGTAAGTACTACCTTGATTAAAGTAAAAGACGCTTATAAAGCATTTTCTACGTTATTAGAATATTATAATCAGGTAAAACTTCGTAAAAGTGGGATAGAGCAACCAAGCTATATTTCTGCAACAGCAAAGTATGGGGAAGATGTTTATCTTGGCGCTTTTACTTATTTAGGAGAAAATGTAAAAATTGGTAAAAACGTAAAGATTTATCCCTATGCCTACGTTGGTGATAATACGGTAATTGGAGATAATTCTACGCTTTTTGCTGGTGTAAAGGTATATTCTGAAACTGTTATCGGTAAAAATGTGACGCTACATGGAGGTGCTATTGTTGGAGCCGATGGTTTTGGCTTTAGTCCTAACGAAAAGGGAGAATACACGAAAGTACCACAAATAGGAAATGTGATTATTGAAGATGATGTAGATGTAGGAGCAGGTACCACAATAGATAGAGCGACTTTAGGATCTACCATTATTAGAAAAGGTGTGAAATTAGACAATCATATCCAGATCGCTCATAATGTAGAAATTGGTGAAAATACGGTAATAGCTGCTCAAACAGGAGTTGCAGGTTCTACAAAGATTGGAAAAAACTGTATTATAGGTGGCCAGGTAGGGATTGTTGGTCACATTACGATAGGCGACCGGGTAAAAATTCAGGCACAAAGCGGCATCGGAAGAAATGTAAAGGATGATGAAGTATTGCAGGGATCACCCGCTATAGGATATTCAGATTATAATAAATCTTTTATTCATTTTAAGAACTTACCAAAAACTGTTGATTTATTGCATCAGTTAGATAAAAAAGTAAATAAGAATGGCTGAAAAAGTATTGAAGCAGCAAACTATTCAGAATGAAGTTTCCTTAGACGGAGTAGGACTTCATACGGGGAAACAAGTAAAACTTACCTTTAAACCAGCTCCAGAAAATACGGGTTATGTTTTTAAACGTGTAGATCTTGAAGGGGCACCTATTATCGAAGCCGACGTTAGCTATGTTACCGATACCAAAAGAGGTACTAACCTTGAGAAAAACGGAGTTAAGATTCAAACTTCAGAGCACGTTTTAGCCGCATGCGTAGGTTTAGAAATCGATAATATTATTATTGAATTAAATGCATCAGAACCACCAATTATGGATGGTTCTTCAAAGTATTTTGTTGAGGCATTAGAAGAAGCTGGGATTAAGGAGCAGGAAGCAGACAAAGAAGAATATGTGATCAACGAAGTAATTTGCTATCGGGACGAAGATTCTGGTAGCGAGATCGTTGTCATGCCGGCAGATACGTATAAGGTGACCACTATGGTCGATTTTGGCACCAAGGTTTTAGGAACTCAAAATGCTTCCATAGAACATGTTTCAGAATTTAAAGATAATATTGCCAACTCCAGAACGTTTAGTTTTTTACATGAAATAGAAGCACTTTTAGAACACGGACTTATAAAAGGTGGTGATCTAAACAATGCTATTGTTTATGTAGATAAAGAGATTGGGGAGGAAACTTTAAAAAAGTTAAGGGTAGCTTTTAACCGGGATGAGATTTCTGTAAAACCAAACGGAATTTTAGATAACCTTACTTTACATTATCCCAACGAAGCTGCAAGACATAAATTATTAGATGTTTTAGGTGATCTTGCTCTTATAGGAACCCGAATTAGAGGAAAGGTAATTGCCACTAAACCGGGCCACTATGTAAATACTGAATTTGCTAAAAAATTAGCTAAATTCATTAAGGAAGAAAAACGTAATAAGGTGCCAAAAATCGATTTGAGCGCAAAACCTATAATGGATGTAAATGCTATTATGGAAACACTTCCTCACCGTTCTCCTTTCTTACTGGTAGATAAAATTTATGAGCTTACAGATTCTACTGTCGTAGGAGTTAAGAATGTAACTATGAACGAGCCATTCTTTGTAGGACATTTTCCAGGTAAACCTGTGATGCCTGGGGTACTACAGGTAGAGGCAATGGCGCAAACCGGCGGGATTTTGGCCTTAAAATCTGTACCAGATCCAGAAAACTATCTTACCTATTTTATGAAAATAGATAATGTACGGTTTAAACAACAAGTGGTACCAGGGGATACCTTAATATTTAAATTAGAACTTTTAGCGCCTATTAGAAGGGGGATATGCCAAATGCAGGCTTATGCTTATGTAAACGGAAAATTGGCAACAGAAGCAGTGCTTATGGCACAAATTGTAAAATCAAAATAACAACGAATGAATCAACCTTTAGCATATGTGCACCCAGGAGCGAAAATCGCTAAAAATGTCGTAATCGAGCCGTTTGCAACGATTCATAACAATGTAGTAATTGGTGAAGGCAGCTGGATAGGATCTAATGTGACCATTATGGAAGGTGCACGTATAGGTAAAAATTGTAGTATTTTCCCGGGAGCAGTGATCTCTGCCATTCCACAGGATAAAAAATTTGATGATGAGGATACGGTAACTATTATTGGGGATAATACGACTATTAGAGAGTGCGTAACCATAAATCGAGGAACCACAGATCGTATGAAAACCGTCATCGGCCAAAACTGCTGGATCATGGCCTATTGCCATATTGCACACGATTGTATTGTAGGTGATAATTGTATTTTTTCTAATAACAGTACACTGGCAGGACATATTAATGTGGGGGATCACGTGGTCTTAGCAGGTATGGCAGCAATACAACAATTTTGCAGTATTGGTAAACATGCTTTTGTAACCGGGGGATCATTGGTTAGAAAAGATGTGCCTCCATTTGTAAAAGCGGGACGTGAACCATTATCTTATGTAGGTATCAATTCTATAGGATTGCGCCGTAGAGGATTTACAACCGATAAAATAAGGGAGATCCAGGATATTTACAGGATATTATATCAAAAAAATTATAATAACTCGCAGGCCGTTGCTATTATAGAAGCAGAAATGCAGGCTACGGCCGAGCGTGACGAAATATTGGAATTTATTAAAAACTCTCAAAGAGGTATCATGAAAGGATACTTCAGTTCAAATTAAATAATTAAGCGAATGGCAAATACAAGTGATATTAGAAACGGACTTTGTATACGATACAACCACGATATTTTTAAGATTATTGAATTTCTTCATGTAAAACCAGGAAAAGGACCTGCTTTTGTAAGAACAAAACTTAAAAGTGTTACAACCGGTAAAGTAATTGATAATACATTTTCTGCCGGGCATAAAATTGAAGATGTTCGTGTAGAAACCCATAAATACCAGTTTTTGTATCAGGATGGTGAGTTTTATCACTTTATGCATGTAGAAGATTACACGCAGATTCGTCTTTTGGAAAGTGCTTTAGATATGCCACAGTTGCTAAAAGAAGGAGAGGTGCTTACGGTAATTATCAATACAGAAGATAATATGCCGCTTTCTACAGAGATGCCTGCGAGTGTAGTATTAGAAGTGACACATACCGAGCCCGGTGTAAAAGGGAATACGGCAACTAACGCAACAAAACCAGCGACTGTGGAAACTGGAGCTGAAGTTAATGTTCCTCTTTTTATAAATGAAGGAGATAAAATTCGTATCGAAACCGAAAAAGGGACCTATAAAGAACGAATTAAAGAATAAGATTTTTAGAGAATAATTGAAAAAGGAAAGGTAAATTTATCTTTCCTTTTTTTATATTTAATATTGAAATGAAATTTCCACAAACTCATACATTAGAACAAATTGCGACGATTATTACCTGCGGTTTTGTAGGAGATAAAGATTTTCCGGTTAAAGGAATGAATGAAATTCATGTAGTAACCCCGGGAGATATTGTATTTGTAGACCACCCAAAATATTACGATAAGGCATTAAAATCTGCAGCTACCATTATCCTGATCAATAAAGAAGTTGAATGTCCTGAAGGTAAAGCCCTTTTAATTTCAGACGATCCGTTTAGGGATTTTAATAAGCTTGCTAAATATTTTAAACCTTTTCTAAAAGCTGAGAAATCAATATCAGAGTCTGCTGTTATAGGAAAAGGAAGTCATATACAACCAACTGCTTTTATCGGCAATCATGTAAGTATTGGTGAACATTGTATTATTGGTGCGAATGTTACGATTAACGATCATACATTGATTGGTGACCATGTAATTATTCAGGCCGGTACTGTTATTGGAGGAGATGCATTCTATTATAAAAAGAGACCCGAAGGCTTCGATAGATTACTTTCTAGCGGCCGAGTAGTAATAGAAGATTATGTAGAAGTAGGTTGTAACTGTACGATAGATCGTGGAGTGACCGGAGATACTTTAATAAAAAAGGGAACTAAGATCGATAATCTTGTGCAGATAGGTCATGATACCGTGATTGGAGAAAAATGTCTTATAGCCTCCCAGGTTGGTATTGCCGGTTGCGTTATAGTAGAAGATGAAGTGACCCTTTGGGGTCAGGCTGGTGTTAGAAGTGATGTCACCCTGGGGAAAGCGGGAGTGATTATGGCGCAAACAGGAGTAAGTAAAAGCACACAACCCGGAATTACCTATTGGGGGACGCCCTTTAAAGAAGTTCGAACTTTTCTTAAAGAACAGGCGAGCCTAAAACATTTGCCAGATTTAATTAAAAATTCCCAAAAGAAATAAGAAAGATGAGTTTACGCGGTAAAAAATTAGTTGAAGAATTTTATAGATTATTCTCTAATGAACCCAAAGAGGCTACAGCCCTATTGCATCCAGAAGTTACACTCGATTGGTATAGCAGTACCGGTTACCGCAAGCTGAGTAAGACTAATCTAACAGATCTGATAAAAGAGATGAATGTTTCTTACGAGAGCTTAAGGTTAGAAACTTATAAGACGATAAAGGAAGATCAAAATGTGGTGATTTACTTTTCTTATTATGTGAAAACCATTGAAAATCCGGAAGAGGAATTACCTTTTGGCCATTTTATGGTGATTTGGGAATTAAAAGAAAATCTACTTTATAAGGGGTCACAAATAAGTCAGTTACCCCATTAAGCCATAACCGTTATAGAGATATAGCGGTTTTTTTGTTAAATATTAGTTCTATGTTTGTAGAATTAAAATTAAATTCTACATTTGTAGAGATAATTCTAATAAAGTAGAATAATGAAACTTTCCAATGCTGAAGAAGAGCTAATGCAAATTTTATGGAAGCAGAAAAAAGCTTTTATGAAAGATTTAATTGATGCTTATCCAGAACCTAAACCAGCAAATACCACCGTTGCCACCTTATTAAAAAGAATGCGTGATAAAAAATTTGTTGATTTTGTAAAATACGGCCGTTCCAGAGAATATTTTCCTTTGGTGAAAAAGACAGATTATTTCTCTAAACAGATGAACGGACTTATAAAGAATTTCTTCAATAATTCTGCCGCACAGTTCGCTTCTTTTTTTACTGAGGAAACCGATTTATCTGAAGAGGAATTAAAAGAGCTACGAAAAATAATTGACGAAAGAATCAAAAATCAATAGTCTATGATTCTTTATATCCTAAAATTTACCGGTTGTCTTTTGGTGTTGTATCTGTTTTATAGGTTGGTTCTAGAAAACGAAAAGAATCATAGGTTTAAGCGATTTTATTTATTGTTCACTTTGTTCGCCGCTATGACTATTCCCTTAGTTACGATAACTTATCACGTAGAAGCACCAATATCACAGGCAACAATCCTAATGCCAGATACCATGACTAATGTAGAAGAAGTAAACACAACTTCCTGGAAAGAGGTGCTTCCGGTGCTCTTATGGGCGATTTATGCTCTTGGTTTTAGTGTTTTTTTGATACGGTTCTTGAAAAATCTTTGGTATTTAAAGAATCTTATCCGTACATATGAAAATGTAAGGGAATCACTTAGTGTAAAGGTATTACTACCTTTTCAGCAAATACCGTATTCCTATTTCAGGTATATTTTTGTTGAAAGACAGGCCTTTGAAAATAAAACCATTCCGTATGAAATTTTAAAACACGAAGAAGCCCATGTACAACAAAAACACACACTGGATTTATTAATATTGGAAGTTCTCCAGATTGTATTTTGGTTTAATCCGCTGTTTGTTTTTATCAAAAAGTCAATACGCTTAAATCATGAGTTTCTTGCAGATGAGGCCGTATTGAACCAGAATATAAGTGCCTTGTCATATTCAAAATTATTACTTCATAGCTCGTTCGGCTCACATCAGGCCCCAATGACGAGTTCATTTAAACATTCATTAATCAAAAAACGAATCGTTATGATTTCAAATTCATTTTCAAAAAAGAGAGTAGGGCTAAAAATGGGATTTTTAGTGCCGGTAGTATGTTGTTGTATTTATTTTTTCAACAATAATATAGTGGCTGAAACTATACAGCAGGAACCGCCAATTGTTACTGAAATATTGGAAGCTTTTACCATGAAAATTCATGGAGAACAGATTGAGCTAAACGGAGAGAAAATTAGACTAAACGAATTTGTTTCGAAATTGGATAAAATCACCGATCAATATTCTGACGAAGATTTGCTAAAAAATAATATACGCTTAGAATTAACGAACGTTTCTGAAGATTTTAAAAAGAAAGTAGAAAAGGAATTTTTAAAAACACATTATTACAAAGTGATGAAGCAACATGCTAAAAATATGACCTTATTTCCTGCTTTACCTGCGCCACCGCCGCCGCCAATGCAATTTAAAAACAAAGAAAAGAAGCCGGTTGCTCCACCTGTTCCCCCAAAAGCACCAAATAAAGATAGTATAGTTAAAGTTATTGAGGTAGTTGAGGATGTGCCTGAGCCACCAAAACCGATGATAATTGAAGTGGTAGAAGACATTCCCGAACCGTCTAAAGTAGAGGAAATTATTGCTGAGGAAGCAATTGATATTCAAAATCCGCAAAGACCAACACATCAGATTTATATAAATAATGAAAAATCTATTAAAGAATTGATCAAAGATTATAATGATCAGCTTAAAAAAGTGAATGCGCTTTTACCTGAAGGATACCCAATGGCTTATCTTAATTTGAAAGAAGAGGAGCAGGATGAAATTAATAATAATATAGGAAAACTTTATAAAATCCATCTTGCTCTTTCCAAAAGAGGAGCGCAAGACAAAGTAAGTTTAATGCCGCCGCCGCCTCCAACCCAAAAGAATAAGTAAAGAATATAATAATATATGATGGATTATATTTTAAAATTCACTGGGTGCCTTTTGGTGTTATATACTTTTTACAGGTTATTTTTCGAAAATGAAAAAAATCATCATTTTAAGCGCTTTTATTTACTATTTACACTTGCAGCAGCTGTAGCCATACCATTGATTACGCTTACTTACGAGGTGGAAGCTAATAATCCAACCATTTTCAGTGAAGCAAAGGATATGCCGCAAGCGATAGATTATCCAGAAACTATAAATAGCGAAATTGTCAGAGAAGATTCCTTTTTAGGTAATTATTATTCAATAATTTTATGGATAATCTATGGGACAGGTTTTGTTGTTTTTGCGTTACGTTTTATTAATAATCTTAATGACTTGAATAAGCTTATTCTTAGAAGCGAAATAATAAAAGAGCAGAGCAATACAAAGGTTTTACTGTCATTTCCGCAAATACCGTTTTCTTATTTCAGGTATATTTTTGTAGAGAAAGAGGCATTTAAAGCGAAAACCATTCCGAATGAAATTTTAAAACACGAAGAAGCCCATGTACACCAAAAACACACGCTAGATTTATTGATTTTGGAGGTTTTACAGATTGTCTTTTGGTTTAATCCGCTGTTTATTTTTATCAAAAAGTCGATGCGATTAAATCACGAATTTCTGGCAGATGAAGCCGTTTTAAATCAAAATTTTAATCCTTTGACCTATTCCAATTTATTACTGGAAATTTCCATAAACTCTCATCAAAATGGAATAACGAGTTCATTTAACCATTCATTAATCAAAAAACGTATTCTGATGATTTCAAATTCATTCTCTAAAAAGAGAGTAGGACTAAAGATGGGACTATTGCTCCCAATATTATGCTGTTGTATTTATTTTTTCAATAATGATATTGTGGCCAAATCAATTCCGCTAGAAAATCAAAAAGCTAATGCGATTTTGGATAAAAATCCTGTCCTTTTTTTCACTGTGACTAATACGCAAATAGCAATAAATAACGAAGAGGTACTTCTAAAAAATTTTGCTAAAAAGTTTGATCAGGCTACCAAATCATTTTCAGATTATGATCTTTTAAAAGTTTATATCAAATTCGAATCTAAGGATGTTCCTAAAAATTTTCAGAGAAAATTTGAAAATGAATTTTTTAAGACCAGATATTATAAACTCTTAAAAAAAGTGGGAAGAGCATCATCAATGCTTTTTCCTCCTATAATTAAAGAAGTTAGTAGTGCATCAGCTTTTCAGGTTAGCTCTAATCCAATTGAGGATAGAGCAAATGAGTCTAAAATTTATACTCACAGGGAAACGCCAACTGAAAAGATAGTAGATATTTGGAACAGTAGTTCTAAAGACGTGCAATTTTTTCTGGATAATAAACAGATTAGTTATTCAGCATTAAAAAATAGTAATTTAGAATCGATTCTACTCTATTCTGAACAGACTAGTGAAGCTGGATCTATTATAAAATTGTATACTGAAATTAATGATTATTTTGAAAGGCAACCTCCTGTCGATTTTCAAAATCCGGATGCTTTGAAAGATATCCAAGATATTTTTGTTAACGAGGAAAAAGTTTCTAAAGAAGAATTAAAAGCGTATAAAGCTTCAGATTTTAAGGCTTATAGAATTTTTCAGGATGGCAAGAAAGATGCTGGTGCAAAATTTCAGCTATATTTTTATACCAATAAAAAAGAATAAAGGTATAGAGCGCATAAGTTAAATGAGATGGAACTAAAAAAGGATGTTTTTTTCAGCTGTTCTTTTTTTATTTGATTAAACAAGAGATAGATTATTATTATATGTTAGGAATAGAATATTATGTTTTTCCGTGTTAAAAAGACTGTTATTATTTGTTTAAAGATTTAATAATAGAAAAAGTGGGGCTAAAAAAAGTAAATGATGGATTTTTAGTAATCTGCCACTTCTTTTAGTTCGTTGTTAAGTGGAATAAATATCAAAAAAGCTTTATGTTTTATCTTTAAAAACCTACTTTTGTGTAGCTAATTACAATAAATACTTATGAGCGTTTTAGTAAATAAAGATTCAAAAATAATCGTGCAGGGATTTACCGGTAGCGAAGGTACTTTTCATGCAGAGCAAATGATAGAATATGGTTCCAATGTTGTTGGAGGTGTAACTCCTGGTAAAGGAGGACAAAAGCATTTGGACAGACCGGTATTCAATACAGTTTCAGATGCTGTTAAAGAAACCGGTGCCGATGTTACCATTATTTTTGTGCCGCCAGCATTTGCTGCCGATGCTATTATGGAAGCTGCCGATGCAGGTATTAAAGTAATCATTACTATTACCGAGGGTATTCCTGTTGCAGATATGGTTAAGGCTTCTAATTATATTAAAAACAAAGACTGCCGTCTAATTGGCCCTAACTGCCCTGGTGTTATCACTCCGGGTGAAGCTAAAGTAGGGATCATGCCAGGTTTCGTTTTCAAAAAGGGAACTGTAGGTATTGTTTCTAAATCTGGTACTTTAACTTACGAAGCTGCCGATCAGGTTGTAAAAGAAGGTTTAGGAATTACTACGGCAATTGGTATTGGTGGAGATCCAATTATTGGAACCACTACTAAAGAAGCAGTAGAGCTTTTAATGAATGATGATGAAACCAAGGCTATCGTTATGATCGGTGAAATTGGAGGACAGTTGGAAGCTGATGCTGCTAAATGGATCAAAGAAAACGGTAATAAGAAACCGGTTATCGGGTTTATCGCTGGTGAAACTGCTCCTGCAGGAAGAACTATGGGACATGCTGGTGCAATTGTAGGTGGTAGCGAAGATACCGCACAAGCTAAAAAAGCAATCTTAAAGGAAAACGGAGTTCATGTGGTGGATTCTCCAGCAGAAATTGGTAAAAAAGTTGCCGAAGTTCTGGGATAAAAGTTAAAATTTAAGATAATTTTAAATAACTTTAGTCCGTAAGCGTTATTTGCTTACGGACTTTTTTATTTTTATAAATATTTATCAATCAAAATTTTAACTATGAGGAAATATTATATGCCTCTAATGGCAATGCTTTTTCTTGCTTTTTCATCCTGCAAAAAAGAAAAGGAAGAAAAATCGAACATTCAGACTGACGCCAACGGCTTTTCTTATGAAACTTTTGATGACGATCCTACCGGTTTGCGTCTGTATACCTTAGACAACGGTTTAAAGGTTTATTTAAGTCAAAATAATGAAGAACCTAAAATTCAAACCTTAATTGCGGTTCGTGCAGGTTCTACCTACGATCCTGCAGATAATACTGGGCTTGCGCATTACTTAGAACATATGGTTTTTAAGGGGACCAGTAAAATAGGAACTCAGGATTGGGAAACAGAAAAAGTACTTTTAGATTCCATTTCAGATCTTTACGAAAAGCATAAAGCCACTACAGATCCTGAAGAGAAAAAAGAAATCTATCGCCAGATCGATTTGGTATCACAGGAATCTTCCAAGTATTCCATAGCTAACGAATATGATAAAATGGTAAGTTCTTTGGGAGCTGAAGGTACCAACGCTTTTACCTCTAACGAACAAACGGTTTATGTAAATAAAATTCCTTCTAACGAGTTGGATAAGTGGTTAATGGTAGAGAGCGAAAGGTTTAACGAACTCGTTTTACGTTTGTTTCATACCGAGTTAGAAGCCGTTTACGAAGAGTTTAACCGTGGGCAGGACAGTGATTCCAGAAAGCAGTATTATGCCGTTTTAGAAGGTCTTTATCCTACCCATCCTTATGGTACACAATCTACGATAGGAAAATCAGAGCATTTAAAGAATCCTTCAATGCAAGCGATTCATAATTATTACGATCAATATTACGTGCCAAATAATATGGCCGTAATTCTTTCAGGCGATTTAGAATTCGATAGCACCATTCAAAAAGTAAATGAAGCTTTTGGAGGCTACGAATCTAAAGAAGTAACTCACCCTACTTTTCCAGAGGAACAACCTATCACAGCGCCTATCGAGAAAGAAGTATTTGGACCAACTTCAGAATCTGTTTATGTAGCTTTTCGTACCGATGGTGTTGGCAGTAAAGATCAAAAGATCGTTTACTTAATCGATTATATTTTGGCAAATTCTCAGGCCGGTTTAATAGACTTGGACCTTAACCAAAAACAAAAGGTACAACAGGCCTCTTCATATACCAATTTTGATAATGACTATGGTTTCCATTTGTTATACGGGATGCCAAAAGCCGATCAAACTTTGGAAGAAGTGAAAGATTTATTACTCGCGGAAGTTGAGAAGATCAAGAAAGGAGAATTTGATGATTGGTTAATCGATGCGGTGATAAATGATTTAAAACTATCTGAAATTCGGCAGTATGAAGATGCATCTTCGGTAGCTTATGCGCATATGGATGCCTTTATTCATTTCCAGGACTGGCAGGATGTAGTTGATTTTACAAACGATTTAAAATCGATTACCAAAGAAGAACTTGTGAATTACGCTAATGAGCATTATAAAGATAATTATGTTGCGGTTTATAAACGAATAGGGGAAGACCCTAATATCGCCAAAGTAGAAAATCCCGGAATTACTCCGGTTCAGTTAAATCGTGACAAGCAATCAGATTTTCTAATTGAATTCAACAAATCTGAGGCTCCGGTATTAACTCCGCAATATGTAGACTACGAGAAGGCGATCAAAGAATCCAAAACTGAAAATGGATTACCGGTTTCTTATATCCTAAATGAAAATAACGATCTTTTTAACCTGTATTTTATTTTTGATATGGGGCAGGATAATGATAAAGAAATCTCTTTAGCTACGGGATACCTTGATTATTTAGGTACCGATAAATACACTCCTGAGGAATTAAAGCAGGAATTTTACAAACTTGGTATTAGTTATTTTGTAAGCGCCGGTTCCGACCAGATTTATGTTGGTATTAGCGGCTTAAAAGAAAATTTACCTAAAGGATTAGAATTACTGGAGCATCTTTGGAAAAATGCAAAACCAGATCAGGAAACTTATGAGAAATATGTGGCTTCTATTATGAAAGGTCGTGATGATGCCAAAACCCAAAAAGGAAATATTTTGTTTAATGGTTTAATGAATTATGGAAAATACGGCGAAGATTCCCGTCTTCGTAATATTTATACCGAAGCCGAATTAAACGCTTTAGATCCGGCAGAGCTGGTAGATAAAGTAAAAGATCTGCGTAATTACAAACAACGAATTCTTTATTATGGAAAAGATCCTGAAGCAGCGGTAACCGCAGTGAGCGAAAAACACGATGTAGCAGCAGAACTTAAGGAGTATCCAGAGACACGTAAATATAACGAAAAGGAGACCGGTGGTAATGTGTACTTTGTAGATTACGATATGGTACAAAGCGAAATGATTTTCCTTGCAAAAGGTGATAATTTTGATGCCGAAGAAATGGCAGCCACTCAATTATTCAATACCTATTTTGGTAGTGGGTTATCGTCTATTGTATTTCAGGAAATAAGGGAATCCAAGTCGTTAGCCTACTCTGCATTCTCGAGTTATCAAATGGCTGCAGAAGTTGATAAACCAAATTATACGATGGCCTATATCGGTACTCAGGCCAATAAAATGCCACAGGCGGTGGATGCGATGATGGAATTAATGACTAATATGCCAGAAGCGAAAGAGCAGTTTGAAGCGGCTAAAGAAGCTACATTAAAGAAAATCGCGGCAGATCGTATCACCAAAACCAATATCTTTTGGAGCTACGAGCGATTAAAAGACCGTGGTTTAGATCACGACACGCGTAAAGAAATGTACGAAGCAATTCAAGGAATGAGCTTCGAAGATTTACAAACATTTTTTGATAACAATATTAAAGGACAGGATTACAATGTTTTGGTGATAGGAAATAAAAAAGATGTAGACATGCAAGCACTAAATAAATTAGGTGATGTACAAGAACTCGATATCGATTACCTGTTCAATTACGAGAAAAAGAAAGAGAAAGACTTAAAAATGTAATTCAACGTCAATAAAAAACAAAGACCTCCTTGAAAAAGGAGGTTTTTTTATACCTAAACAATGCATATTCTTATATTTGGCGAAGATAAATTTAACTTACTATAATATATGAAATTATTAGAAGGTAAAAATGCTATCGTAACCGGTGGAAGCCGTGGTATTGGTAGAGGTATAACAAAAGTGTTTGCAGCCCATGGTGCAAATGTGGCATTTACGTATAATTCCTCTGAAGAAGCAGCTAAAGAACTGGAACAAGAGCTTTCTGAAAGTGGAGTAAAAGCAAAAGGTTACAAATCGAATGCTGCTGATTTTGAACAGGCGCAGGAACTAATTAAAAATGTAGCAGAAGACTTTGGAGCTATCGATATTCTTGTAAACAATGCCGGTATCACAAAAGATAACCTGCTAATGCGTATGAGTGAGGAGGATTTTGATCGCGTGATCGAAGTAAACCTTAAATCGATTTTTAATATGACCAAAGCGGTACAGCGTACTATGCTTAAACAACGTAAAGGAAGCATTATTAATATGAGCTCTGTTGTTGGAGTAAAAGGAAATGCCGGTCAGGCAAATTATGCCGCCTCTAAAGCCGGGATCATTGGTTTTAGTAAGTCTATGGCTTTAGAGCTAGGTTCACGTAATATACGTACCAATGTAATAGCTCCTGGTTTTATCGAAACTGAAATGACCGAGAAGTTAGACGAAAAAGTGGTACAGGGATGGCGAGATAATATTCCGCTAAAACGTGGCGGCACACCTGAAGATATTGCCAATGCCTGTGTATATTTAGGTAGCGATCTAAGTGCTTATGTTACCGGGCAGGTACTTAACGTAGATGGTGGAATGCTAACTTAATTTCTATCGCAGCCTTAATTTTCCATAGGATCTACCTGAAATTGTAATAGGTTTCCTGTCTATAGAGCGCTGGCTTTTTTTGCGATTATTGATCGCTAAAATTATTTATTTCTGTTTTTGGGTTTTAGGTTGGTAAAGCCTTAATATTCTCTTAAATTACAACCCAAAACCGATAAATGGAGATACTCAACATAATATATATAACCCTGGCTGCATGCGTTGCGCTGGGGTTTTCTTATTTTCAATATTATGTAAAATCCAAGCGAAGTGGTAATCAGCGATTAATTCTTTTTATTTTAAGAGTTTTAAGTGTTTTTACACTACTTTTTTTATTAATCAATCCAAAGATCAAATCGGTTGTAATTGAAAGGGAGAAGCCAGATTTAGTGCTCGCTTTAGATAATACAGAATCTATTGCGCATCTTCATCAGGAAAATAATTTAAAAGAAATAGCTTCGTTTTTTAATGAAGATGAAGAAATTAATGAACGCTTTAATGTCCAAAATATTTATTTTGGTAGTGAAATTTCGACACAAGATTCGGCCAATTTCGGCGCAAAACAAACCGATATTTTTAAAGTTTTAGATGATATTAAATCAAGTTTTAAAAAGAATCAAAATGCGACCATTTTAATAAGTGATGGCAACCAGACTTTAGGTAGGGATTTTCAATATTTTAATGCTTCAAAAAACCAAAAAATCTTTCCAATCATCATTGGAGATACTACAAAATTTCCAGATTTAAGTATCGCTAAATTGAATGTAAACCGTTATGCTTTTCTGGATAATAAATTTCCAGTTGAGATTTTTATAAATTATTCAGGGTCAAAAAATGTCGCGTCAAGGTTTTTAATTTCAAAAGGCGGAAACACCGTTTTTTCTAAAGAGCTCAATTTTTCAGCAGAAAATAGGTCGGTGAGATTAGAGGCAAATTTGCAAGCGGTTCAGTTAGGACCCCAAACTTATTCTGCAGCAATCCTACCGATGGAAGACGAAAAAAATACAATCAATAACAAAAACGATTTTGCAGTAGATGTGATTGATGAGCGCACTTCGGTTTTAATTTTAAGCAGTATTGCACATCCGGATTTAGGGATGCTTAAAAAATCCATAGAAGCCAATAAGCAGCGAAATGTAACTATAAAATATGCTAACGAAAATAATATTAATTTTAATGAATATCAGTTAGTTATATTTTATCAGCCAAATAATAACTTTAATGAATGGTTTGAAGCCGTTAATGCCGTCAATTTAAATTATGTAGTCATTACCGGAACCCAAACCAACTGGAACGCTATTCATAAATCGATCCCGTATTTATCAAAAAACACCAGTAATGAGAAGCAGGATTTTTATGCAGCGATAAATCCCAATTTTAATCAATTTCAGTTTGAAGATATAGGATTTTCAGATTTTCCTCCACTTCAGGCTACGTTTGGGGATTTAAAAATTAATACTGATTTTGATGCATTACTTTACCAAAAAATCGAAGGGGTTAATATCGAAGAACCTTTGTTGATGATGGTAAAAAATAACGATAGAAGTTCAGTGTATTTATTTGGAGAAAACATTTGGCGTTGGCGAACTAAAGTTTTTATAGATCATCAAAGTTTTGAAAAGTTCGATAATTTTATAGGTGCTCTTGTACAAAACCTATCTTCTAAAAAGAAAAAAGAGCGCTTAACTATCGACTATAAATCTTTCTATTATTCCAACGAAATTGTAAAATTTAATGCGCAATTTTTTGATGAAAATTACCAGTTTGATCCTAATGCAAATCTTCAAATTGAACTGGAAAATGACCATCGAAATACAGATTTAAATTCAAGGTTTTTATTACGGAATAATTTTTATGAAGTTAGTTTTAATACGCTTCAACCGGGGGATTATAATTTTACCGTGACTGAAGATGATTCAGAAATAAAAAAGTCAGGTAAATTTTCCGTAATTTCGTTCAATGTAGAAGAGCAATTTTCTTCAGCAAATTTTTCAAAATTAAATAGTCTGGCGCTTAAAAATGATAGTCAGGTTTATTTCCCCAATCAGCTTCAGGATTTAAAAAAACAACTTTTAAAGGATAGTCATTTTTCTATCATCATAGAAGAAAGTACGAAGTCTCGCCCCATCATTGATTGGTATGTTTTATTATTTGTATTGATCGGATTATTGGCAGGAGAATGGTTTTACAGAAAATATAAAGGTTTAATTTAATAGATTATTTATGGATAGATTACCCAAGATTGCAATACCAATTTTTATAGGATTGGTTGTTTTAATAATTTTTGTTTCGAAATCTACAATTACAATCGGTTCTGGTGAAGCGGGTGTGCTGTATAAGACTTTTGGAAACGGGGTGGTTACCGATGAACCACCTTTAAGTGAAGGTTTTCATTTAGTAGCGCCCTGGAACAGAGTTTTTGTATATGAAGTACGACAACAGTCCTTAGACGAAAAGATGACGGTGTTATCTTCAAATGGATTAGAGATTAAACTAGATGCTTCTGTTTGGTTTCAGCCGTCTTATCAAGATTTAGGAAAATTGCATAAAGAGAAAAGTGAAGCTTATATCGAACGTTTGCTAAAGCCTGCCTTACGCTCGGCTACGCGTGCGGTAGTAGGTAGATATAATCCTGAGCAATTATATTCCAGCAAGCGTGAAGCCATTCAGGAAGAAATTTTAGAAGAAACACAGATTCTTTTAAGAGAACAATACGTTCAGGTAAACGAAGTTTTAGTAAGAGATGTGTCGTTGCCATCAACTATTAAAGATGCTATAGAGCGTAAATTAAGACAGGAACAGGAGTCTTTAGAATATGAATACAGATTAACCAAAGCCGAACAGGAAGCAGAACGTCAGCGAATCGATGCGGAAGGTAAAGCACGAGCAAACCGAATTTTGAGTGAATCTTTAACCGATAAAGTTTTACAGGAAAAAGGGATACAGGCCACTTTAGAACTGGCAAAATCTGGTAATGCTAAAACCGTAATTATTGGCTCGGGTGAGAATGGATTACCATTAATTTTAGGAAATAACTAAAATTTATATAGAAATTTTAAATTCTGATTTTGAATTTTAAAATTAATACTTAGATTTGCTGTTATAATGAGAACGATACAATTACATCACCATCATCATATTTACTACTGCGCTCAGGCGAGGTAAATTTGATATGTGGTAATGTTAAGCATATTTAGAAACCCGTTTGAGCTAATCAAACGGGTTTTTTATTTGTTCAAATTTTAAAACTTAAATAACTAAGCACTAAAATAAAATGCTTTTTTGATGAAAAAAGAAAAATTAAGAATCGCAATTCAAAAATCTGGTCGTCTAAATGAAGATTCGCTAAAGATCTTAAAAGATGCGGGGGTTTCAATAGATAACGGGAAGGAGCAATTAAAAGCTTCGGCCCGCAATTTTCCTGTAGATGTATTATACCTAAGGAATGGTGATATCCCCCAGTATTTAAGAGACGGGGTGGTAGATGTTGCTATACTAGGGGAGAATGTTTTGGTAGAAAAAGGGAAAGATATTATTCGCGGGGAGAAACTTGGCTTCTCAAAATGCCGTGTTTCCCTTGCGGTTCCAAAATCGATGAAATATAATGGAATCCAGGATCTGGAAGGAAAGAAAATCGCTACCAGTTACCCAAATACCGTAAAAGAATATTTAGCGAAGAAAGGAATCACGGCAGATCTGCATATTATTAACGGTTCTGTTGAAATCGCTCCGAATATAGGTTTAGCTGATGCCATTTGTGATATCGTTTCGAGTGGAAGTACCTTGTTTAAAAACAATTTGAAAGAAGCTGAAGTAATGCTGAAGAGCGAGGCAATATTGGCTATTTCACCAAAGATATCTGAAGAGCGTCAGCAGATCTTGGATCAGTTGCAATTCAGGATTAAATCGGTTTTAAATGCGAGAACATCAAAATATATATTACTAAATGCACCCAATGACAAGCTGGATGATATTATAAGATTGTTACCGGGTATGCGTTCTCCTACCGTATTACCGTTAGCAGAAGAAGGATGGAGTTCTATTCATACGGTGATTAATGAAGAGCGCTTTTGGGAAGTGATCGACGAACTAAAACAACAAGGAGCAGAAGGTTTACTTGTAGTACCTATTGAAAAAATGGTGCTGTAATTAATTTGATGATGTGTTAATGTGGCAATTTGAAAATTAATTTTCATTACTGATTTTGAATTTTAAATGAAAGCTTAGATGCCCCGGCGGCTGAGTGATTGCGAGGAAGGAGTAATCTTATCGAAGCCAGAGGAAGTTAGAAATAAGAAGAGAGAAAATAGAAAAAAGATGTGGAGATTTATATATGATGAGATTTCTCGACTCTGTTTCACTATGCCTGCCTGCCGGCGAGGCAGGCTCGAAATGACAAATTAAAGCGTAGTGCAGAATTTGAAAGTATTGATTTATAAATTGATAATGACTGTCACTTCGAGTGATGCTGACGATAGGCAGAATTGTATCGAGAAGTATATTTAAGTCAGAATTTCGATCGTTTTTTTAGAAATTCAAAAATTGAAATTGAATCAATAAAGCTGACAGCTGAAAGTGAAAAATTGTAAACCGTAAACTGTGAACAATAAATTATGAACAAAATATATAATCCTTCACAATCAGAATGGGAGGTTGTTTTAAAACGGCCAACCAAAACCGTAGATGATATTGAAGATACGGTAAACCAAATTTTTGCCGAAGTAAAAGCCAAAGGAGACACCGCGGTGGCAAAATATACCGATATGTTTGATGGTATTAAGCTTGAAAATACTTTAGTAACTTCAGAAGAAATTGCAACTGCTGAGGCTGAAATATCAGAAGAATTAAAATCAGCCATTCTTTTAGCTAAAAAGAATATTGAAAAATTCCATGCTGCTCAAAAAACAACGAAAGTTGAAATAGAAACAACAAGCGGTGTAAAATGCTGGCAGGAAAAGAGACCCATTCAGAAAATCGGATTATATATTCCCGGAGGAAGCGCACCCTTATTTTCGACAATCTTAATGTTAGCCGTACCAGCGGCAATTGCAGGTTGTAAAGAAATCGTGCTTTGTACGCCTCCTAACAAAGAAGGGAAAGTTCATCCTGCAATTTTATACACGGCTAATTTATGCGGAGTCACTAAAATCAATAAGATTGGAGGGATTCAGGCGATTGCAGCATTAACTTTCGGAACCGAGACAGTCCCCAAGGTATATAAAATTTTTGGCCCCGGAAATCAATTTGTAACCGTAGCCAAGCAGTTAGCTACTCGTCATAATGTCTCTATCGATATGCCAGCGGGTCCTTCAGAATTATTGGTAGTGGCAGACGATTCGGCTAATCCGGCTTATGTAGCATCAGATTTACTGAGTCAGGCTGAACATGGTGCCGATAGTCAGGTAATTTTAGTATCTACTTCAAAAAAATTCTTGGATGAAGTAGAAGCAGAAGTAGAAAATCAGTTGTTAGCATTGCCAAGAAGAGCCATTGCAGAAAAGGCAATCGAAAATTCGAAATTGATCTATGTAGAGAACGATGAGATCGCCCTGGATTTAATCAATGAATACGGCCCGGAACATTTTATCATTTCTACGGAAAATAACGATTTTTATACGGGAGGTATTATCAATGCAGGTTCGGTATTCATTGGTAATTATACACCTGAAAGTGCCGGAGATTACGCTTCAGGAACTAATCATACGTTACCGACTAATGGTTATGCCAAACAATATAGTGGTGTAAATCTGGATAGTTTTATGAAGAGTATGACGTTTCAGCAAATTTCAGAAGAAGGAATAAAAAGCATTGGTACCGCAATTGAGTTAATGGCCGAAGCTGAAGGTTTACAAGCACATAAAAATGCAGTGACTTTGAGATTGAAAGACTTGAGTTAACGTGTTAACTAGATTTTAGATCACTTCGCTGTTAGAAGTTAGAATATAGACTAGAAAAAAACAGGATGAGTATTTATTTTGAATGCTGAATGTTGAAATTTGAAAGGAAAAAGCTAAAAACTGTTTATATATAAATGTTTATTGAAGTTTGAAAACTGGCCTATCGAAAATTGGTCGTAAAATTCGAAGTGAAAGAAGCGTTTAAATTTTAGGCTGTTTGAGCGTAGCGAGTTTCTAAAATTTAGCTTCAGAACGAAGAATTTAGATCAAATTTCGTAAGCCTAGCCTTTTTTGTTTCTTTTTTCGGCAATGGAAAAAAGAAAAGAATATTGATAATAATGATTAAAATAGCTAAAGCCTAAAAGCTGATAGCTGAAAGCTAAAAAAATGCCCACCAATATAAACATACAAAACCTTGTTCGTGAGAACGTAAAGAAATTAAAACCTTATTCTTCAGCTCGCGATGAATACAAATCGATGGGAACCGATATGGTTTTTCTTGATGCGAATGAAAATCCTTATCAAACCGATGTAAATCGCTATCCCGATCCGCATCAACGTAACGTAAAGGATGAACTCGCAAAAATTAAAGGCATTAGACCGGAAGAAATTCTTTTAGGAAATGGCAGTGATGAGGTTTTGGATTTATTGTTTAGGGCGTTTTGTGAGCCCGGGAAAGATAACGTGATTACCCTTCCTCCAACTTATGGAATGTATAAAGTACTTTCAGAAATCAATAATATCGAGAATAGGGAAGTACTCCTTTCTAAGGATTTCGAACCACAGGTTTCTTCGATATTGGATAACGCAGATGCTCATTCTAAATTGCTTTTTCTTTGTTCACCAAACAATCCTACTGGAAATACTTTTTCAGAAGAAAAAGTAGAAGAATTGCTTCAAGAATTTAATGGATTGGTAATTATCGACGAGGCTTATATTGATTTTTCAGGAAAAGAAAGCTGGTTAAGTAGGCTTCAACAATATCCAAATTTGGTCATTACACAAACACTTTCTAAAGCCTACGGCATGGCCGGAATCCGTTTGGGAATTTGTTGTGCTTCCAGGGAAATTATCGATATTTTAAAGAAAATCAAACCCCCTTACAATGTCAATCAATTAACGCAACAACGGGCTTTAAACCGAATTCTTGATGTTGAAAATGTAAAGGCTGAAGTTGCTGATATTCTAAAAGGCAGAGATCAATTGTTTAAAGTGTTGATGGAAGTTTCTTATGTTGAGAAAATTTACCCTTCAGATGCTAATTTTATATTAGTGCAAGTGGATGATGCTACGGCCAGATACAATCAATTAATCGAAAAGGGAATTGTCATTAGAAATAGAAGCACCCAACCGCTTTGCGAAAATACCCTGCGCTTCACCGTAGGGACCACTCAAGAAAATGAAAAATTAATTGCCGCTTTAAAAAGCTTAACTTAACTAAAATGCAAAAAGTTTTATTTATAGATCGTGATGGAACGATTATCCTGGAGCCTGAGGATTATCAGGTAGATAAATTAGAAAAACTGGAATTTTACCCTGAAGCTTTGTTCTATCTATCGAAGATCGCCAAAGAATTGGATTATGAATTGGTGATGGTGACCAATCAGGATGGTTTGGGAACTGAAGTTTATCCTGAAGATCAATTTTGGCCCATCCAGAATTTTGTGGTGAAAACTTTTGAAAATGAAGGCGTAAAATTTAGCGATATCTTGATCGATCGAACTTTTGCTAAAGATAATCATCCTACACGAAAGCCAAACACAGGACTTTTGGAAAGAAAATACCTGAATTCTCCGGCTTATGATATGGCCAGTTCGATTATGATTGGGGATCGTATGACGGATATCGAATTTGCCTATAATTTTGGCGGAAAAGGAATCTTTATTGATACTCATGAAGATTTAGCGACTGACGAATTAAAAAATGATATTTCCAAACTGAAAGATACCATTGCACTTAAAACATCGAGCTGGAAAGATATTTATGAGTTTTTAAAACTAAAAGATCGTACCGCCGAGATTGCAAGAAAAACCAACGAAACTGATATTAAGATTAAACTAAATCTTGACGGAACAGGAAAAGCTGACATTGCTACCGGGATCGCATTTTTTGATCATATGCTAGATCAGATCGCTCGTCATGGCCAAATGGATCTTGAAGTAAACGTAGATGGGGATCTTGAGGTAGACGAACATCATACCATAGAAGATACGGCCATTGCTTTAGGCGAAGTCTACGCAAAAGCTTTAGGTAGTAAGTTAGGAATTGAAAGATATGGTTTTTGCCTGCCAATGGACGATTGCCTGGCTCAGGTAGCGATCGATTTTGGTGGCCGAAACTGGTTAGTTTGGGAAGCCGATTTTAAGCGTGAAATGGTTGGAAAAATGCCAACAGAAATGTTTTATCATTTCTTCAAGTCTTTTACAGATGGAGCAAAAGCTAATCTGAACGTAAAAGCGGAAGGCACTAACGAGCATCATAAAATCGAAGCAATCTTTAAAGCCTTTGCTAAAGCGATAAAAATGGCTATAAAAAGAGATACCGAGAAAATGATTTTACCGTCAACTAAAGGAATGCTTTAATAGTATTGAGAATTGAGTATAGAGTAGTTAGTACTAAACTCATTATTCTAAACTCAATACTAACTACTAATTACCAACTACTAAAAAGATGAAAATAGCAATTATAGATTACGGCGCAGGAAACATTCAAAGTATCAAATTTGCCATTAAACGTTTAGGTTACGATGCCGTTTTAACTGATGATGCAGCCGAAATTAAAGCAGCCGATAAAGTAATTTTTCCAGGAGTGGGAGAGGCGAGTAGCGCCATGAAAATGCTAAAGTCAACCGGACTCGACACAGTGATTCCAAAGCTCACACAACCGGTTTTAGGAATTTGCCTTGGAATGCAACTGATGTGCGAGTACTGTGAAGAAGGAGACACCACAGGATTGTCGATTTTCGATGCTAAAGTGGTTAGGTTCGATAATTCGGTGAAAGTGCCACAAATTGGCTGGAATCAGATTTACGATTTGCAATCAGATTTGTTTGAAGGCGTAAACGAAAAAGAATATGTATACCTGGTACATAGTTTTTATGTAAAAGAATGCGAAGAAACAATTTGTTCTACGGAATACGGAGTAGAATATACATCAGCTATTAAAAAGAATAACTTTTATGGAGTCCAATTTCACCCGGAAAAAAGTAGCAAGGCTGGGGAAAAGATTTTGGAAAACTTTTTGAAGTTAGAATTACGAAGTTAGAAACAGATCGTTGCTGTTAGAATTTAGACTAGTGAAAATAGAGAATTGAAAATGTGTTAATTTCATGATTTGCTAAGGCGACGATGAGTGTCACTTCGAGTGATTCTGACGGAAGGAAGAATTTTATCGAGAAGCGAATATGACTTAGAATGTAGGACTATTTTTTATTTTAAAATTGCTTCGTTGTACTTCGCTCCAAATGATGAAATAAGCGAAACTGAATGTCAAATAAAAAAGCTGTTAGCTAAAAGCTCAAAAAAAAGCAAAAACTGTAAACCCTAAACCGTAAATTGAAATAAATGCGTTTAATACCAGCTATAGACATAATAGACGGAAAGTGCGTAAGACTTTCTAAAGGTGATTATAACACCAAAAAAATATACAATGAAAATCCGCTTGAAGTAGCAAAATCTTTTGAAGCTCACGGGATCGAATACTTACATCTGGTAGATCTTGATGGTGCAAAATCAAAGCATATCGTAAATCATAAAATCTTAGAAACTATTGCTTCTAAAACTAATCTAAAAATCGATTTTGGTGGCGGACTAAAAACCGATAAAGATTTGGAGATTGCTTTTGAGTGTGGCGCGAAACAAATTACCGGGGGCAGCATTGCGGTAAAAGACCCCGAAACTTTTAAAAGCTGGCTGGAAAAATTTGGTGCAGAAAAGATAATCTTGGGCGCCGATGCGAATGATGAGAAGGTTGCCGTAAGTGGCTGGCAGGAAGAATCAGAGAAGGAGTTAATTCCATTTATAGCTGAGTATAAAAAAGAAGGTGTGGTGTATGTAATCTGCACAGATATTTCTAAAGACGGAATGTTGCAGGGGCCAGCTTTCGATTTGTATGATCGTATCTTAGCTGAAAACCCTGAAATTAAATTGATTGCTTCTGGGGGAATATCTAAATTCGATGAATTACTAGAACTCTCTGAATCAGGATGCGAAGGGACTATAATTGGTAAAGCCATTTATGAAGGGCGAATCAGTTTAAAGCAATTAGAGAATTATATTTTAAATGATGGACAGTGATGAGTAATTAGGATTTAGATCGTTTCGTGGTTAGAAATTAGAAACGAAAGAAGAGGTTCGAAGAAGTATGATTCAAAGTATATTATGCTGAATGCTTAAATTTGAATTATGGACTCGGGAAATAAGAGGTAGAAATTTAGAATCAGGATGGAGGTTTAATTTATTTTTTGTTTTGTAAACCGTCAATTCTTCAATGATAATTACTTCTAAACTACTAATTTTAGTGGCTTTGACAGATATGACGTAAACATGTCATAAGCGTGACGCAAGCATTTTTAACCACTCAATATAGATTTGCTGAAACATTTAAATTTGTAATTATGAAAAACAGCAAACTCTCAGAACGAGTAACCGAGTTACGCAACCGAAAAGGGTTTTCACAGGAAGTTTTAGCCGAAGATTCAGGATTAAGTCTGCGAACAATCCAGCGCATCGAAAACGGTGAAACGACGCCGCGAGGTGATACCTTACAGCGAATAGCAAAAGGACTGGGAGTTACTTCTGAAGAACTTATCGATTGGAAACTTGAAAAAAATGACAGCTATTTGGCACTCCTAAATATCTCTGCTTTAAGTTTTATAATTTTTCCTCTTCTTGGAATTTTAATTCCACTGATGATGTGGATTTCTCAGAAAAATAAAATTGATGGAATTGATAGGAACAGCAGGGAAATTTTGAATTTTCAAATCACCTGGAGCTTATTTTTATTCCTTTCTATAATTGGATATATCGGAGGTAATTTTTATCGAGTGTATCAATCTAGTGTGATTTCTCCTTCTTTATTAATTAACCCCTTATTTTTGTGGATAAGCGTTTTGATACTTTATTTTCTTAATCTATTCTTGGTAATTATGAATTCTGTAAGGTTAAAATCGGGAAAAAATGTAGCTTATTTTTTAGGAATTCCTTTTCTACGATAGTTAACCATTTTAAAAAAAGTGAAACCTAAGAACTCTAAAATTACTTCTTTTCTATTTTTTACTAAAAGCTAACTGCTTATTGCTAAAAATCTCCCACTTTTTCTTATGTTTCCAAAAAATATTAGATGAAATTCAACAAAATAGCCTGTGTCGATTATACTAAAATGAATAAGGAAGCTATTACAGAGCTTCAGGAATATTCTGAAGAAGAAATAATTCATCCTGATGATTTCCCGGAGACCGATGAAGAGATTCTTGAGCGAATTGGTGATGCTGAGGTAATTTTTGTTTCCTGGAAAACTCAAATTACAAAAGAAATAATCCAAAAATGTCCTAATCTTAAGTATATCGGGATGTGTTGTAGCTTGTTTGACGATGCTTCAGCAAATGTAGCCGTTGATTATGCTCGCGAAAATGGAATTACTGTAACCGGAATTTTTGATTACGGGGATCCCGGGGTGGCAGAATTTGTGATTTCAGAATTGATTATGCTTATTCACGGCTATGCCGAAAAGCAATGGAAAGATATCCCTCAAGAACTTACCGATCTTAAAATTGGGATTATTGGTCTGGGAGTTACCGGGCAGCTTTTAGCGGATTGTTTACTGCCTTTTGGAGCCAATCTTTATTACTTTAGCAGAAGCAGAAAACTTCAGTACGAACAAAAAGGATTGGAATATTTAGAGCTTGATGAGCTTCTGGAAACGGTAGATGTGATCTCTATTCATCTTCCTAAAAATCTGAAAATTCTTCAATCAGAAAATTTCGAAAAATTCGGTAATGGTAAGATATTTATCAACACGTCGCTGGGAATGCCGTTCGATTTGGAAGCTTTTCGAAACTGGATAAAATCGACATCAAATTTTGCGATTTTTGATGGGGATGCAAAAAAAGATGTGCCGCAGGAAATTCAGGAAAGAAAAAATGTGGTTATCGGAAAGAAAAGTGCAGGCTGGACAGAGAAAACTCAACAGCGTCTTTCAAAAAAGGTTCTGAACAACTTCAAAGAATATCTCCAGGAAAAATAATGTAACTATTGTTACAGGCAGTTTTCTTAATTTCTGGTTTATTTGTACAAAATAAGAATATGAACTGGATTTTAGAACCCTGGCCATGGTACGTTTCAGGGCCATTGATTGCACTTACCATGTTTCTACTCATTTTTATGGGGCGACAGTTTGGGATGTCTTCCAACCTTCGAACCATGTGCAGTATGTGTGGTGCCGATAGAAAGGCAGATTTTTTTGATTTTGATTGGAAAGCCCAACAGTGGAATTTATTAGTTGTACTTGGGGCCGTTATAGGAGGTTTTATCGCTCATTTTTATTTAAGTGAAGTTCCTACAACAGTAGCGATCTCTTCAGAAACTATTCAGGATTTAAACAATCTTGGGTTTGAAAGTGCGGGAAATGCTTATCTGCCAACCGAATTATTTTCGAATTCTGTTTTTTCAGAACCGCTTACCATAGTATTGCTTTTAATTGGTGGAGTTTTAATTGGTTTTGGAGCGAGATATGCCGGAGGTTGTACTTCAGGACACGCCATTTCAGGATTAAGTAACTTGCAAATACCGTCTTTAATTGCTGTGATCGGTTTCTTTATTGGTGGTTTAGTAATGATACACTTTTTATATCCATTAATATTTTAAAAGATGAGACAGATAGGATTTTTAGTGATAGGAATAGTTTTTGGAATCGTAATGTTTAAATCTGAAGCTTCATCCTGGTTCAGAATTTATGAGATGTTTAAATTCCAGTCATTCCATATGTATGGGATTATAGGGTCGGCGTTATTCTTGGGTGTTATCGGTGTTCAGGTTATCAAAAAAAAGAATTTAAAGTCTTTTTTTGGTCAACCAATAAATTTTGTTCCTAAAGATAAAAGTTTTAGCCGCTATATGTTTGGTGGCATTATTTTTGGCCTTGGTTGGGCATTAGCCGGCGCATGTCCGGGACCAATTTATGTGTTAGCCGGAGCAGGGTACTGGCCAATATTGGTGGTTTTTGCTGGTGCAATGCTTGGAACATTTTTGTACGGATTACTTCGCAATAAATTACCGCATTAAGATTAAATATGAATGTGGTTTTACAGCAATTAGTTCCCTACGGCTAATTGCTGTTTTTATTTAGTGGAAATTTGAAGTTTAATATTACAGCGCTTTGTGGTTGAAACCCTCAATCAAATTCAGGTTTAAAACATTACAAGTTGTTTAGAATACTAAAGATATTCAGATTGAAATGTTTATAAATTCAAATAAGCTCATTTTTGCTCCTTTTCGGGATAAAAGTCGGGCAAAGTGATATGATATTTTACCGCAAGTAATCTTAAGATAATTACGGTGAGTGAAGTGACCAGATAAGTAACATCGGTATTAATATCTTGATCGTGCATAATCACGAAAATGAGTCCGCCTACCAGGCATGCCGTTGCATAGATTTCTTCTTTTCTAAAAATCACTGGGATTTCGTTACATAAAATATCTCTAATTACTCCGCCAAAAGCACCGGTCATTCCTCCTAAGGCAATAGAAATTATGGGATCCAGTTCGTTCCTAATTCCAATTTCTACACCGGTGATTGTAAATACACCAAGCCCAATAGTATCGAACAAAAACAGGGATTTCTTAAGATGGTTTAGGTAATTTCTAAATAAAATAGCTAACATGGTAACTACGCTAATCAAATAAATATATAGCGTATTTTCCATCCAGGTAACCGGAGTGTTTCCAATTAAAACATCGCGTAAAGTTCCACCACCAATGGCAGTCACAAAGGCAATGATAAAAATGCCAAAAAGATCCAGCCTGCGGTTCATCGCAGATAATGCTCCGGAAATTGCGAAAGCTGCTGTACCAAGAATATCAAGTATGTTAAACAGGCTAAATTCCATTATTGGCAAAGGTAAATTTATTGTTTTAAATTTGTCGACATGCTATAAGTAATTCTTCGTGTTTTAAAGGCTAATATGCTGCAACTATTGGCATATAGTAAATCTATATACGATTTACTGTAAGTTTTTAATTGAAGTTACTATTTTTACAGTTGGAAATTAAGAATAAGATTTAGACAATATATGAGCGAGACTATCGAAAAAATTAAGTGTTTGATTATAGGATCTGGTCCTGCCGGATATACCGCAGCCATTTATGCTGCCAGAGCAGATTTAAAACCCATTATGTATACTGGTATGGAACCTGGTGGGCAGTTAACAACGACTACCGAAGTTGATAACTTTCCTGGCTACCCAGAGGGTATTGATGGTCCGGCTATGATGATGGATTTGCAAAAACAAGCAGAGCGTTTTGGTACTGAAGTTCGTATGGGAATGGTTACCGAAGTTCAATTTAGCAAAGAGGTTGGTGGTATCCATAAAGCGTGTATTGATAATTCTAAATGGGTAGAAGCAGAAACTGTAATTATTTCTACTGGTGCTACCGCTAAATATTTAGGATTGCCGAGTGAACAAAAATTAAGAGGAGGCGGAGTTTCGGCTTGCGCGGTTTGCGACGGATTTTTTTATAAAAACCAGGATGTAGCCATTGTTGGTGGTGGAGATACTGCTGCAGAAGAAGCAACTTATTTAGCCAATATTTGTAAGAAAGTGACTATGTTGGTTAGAAAAGATGAGATGAGAGCGTCTAAAGCGATGCAACACCGTGTAAATAATACCAAAAATCTTGAAGTTAGGTATAATACGGAAGTAGATGAAGTTATTGGCGATCAGGTGGTAGATGGATTACGAATGGTGAACAACAAAACCGGAGAAAAAGAAGAAATCGCTATTACCGGGCTATTTATCGCTATTGGTCATAAACCGAATACCGATATTTTTAAAGGTCATTTGGATATGGATGATACCGGTTATTTAATTACTAAAGGAAAATCAACAAAAACAAATATCCCGGGAGTATTTGCTTCAGGAGATGTGCAGGATAAAGAATATCGCCAGGCCATTACTGCAGCAGGAACTGGTTGTATGGCTGCTATGGATGCTGAACGTTATTTAGCTGAGATCGAAACCAGTGAAGAAGAAGAAAAAGAAGTTACTGCCTAAGTGTAGTAATCTTACTCATAATTATCAGAAAGGCCGGATTTTTATCCGGCCTTTCTATTTATATGTTTCAAACTAAATATTAAAATTCAGCTTTCTTTAAAATTGCTTGTCCTGTAAATTTCTCAATTTCAATTTTAGGAGTATTAAATATGGTAGTTTCACTTCGATCTTCTGCAATTATACTAAGATTGTCGGTGACTGAAATTTCGTTTTTAGAACGACCTTCAGCGATTAGCTTAGCATTAGTTGTTGTTAGGTTTTTACCTTTAAAAGTGCTGGTGTGTTCTGTTCTTAATTGAAAATCCGCTACCGTTCCTTCAATTTCAGCATCAGAACGTTCATAGTTGTCTAACTGGAAAACAGGAGCATTAACAAGTGCCTTTATTTTACTACTTCCATTTAACTGAAAATATGCATTTTTGGCTTCAAGGTTCAGTTCAACCTTAGCATCCTCGTTATTACGAAGTTTAAAATTAGATACGTTAAGCGTTAAAAAAAGTTTGGATTTACCAGATGTTTCTATCTCAAGATCAGATAAATTAAGACCTTTTGAAGCATCTAATTCGGCATTTTCTCCAAGTTTGATTTTTGTAATGGTTTCAGGAAATTCAATTTTCATTTCCTGTCTTTTAGAGCGTTTAATCTCTTTGGCTGCTTTGATAAATAGTACGCCATCTACAACATCAGTACGGATGAGATCGTGAAGATTTTCATCGGCTTCAACTTCTGCGAAAGCTGAATTTCCCCGGGTTAAGCTTACTTTAAAATCTCCTGTAATATTGATTTCCGTAAAATTATCAAGATTTCTTTTCTTGTTAATTACATTTCGGTTTCCTACGACCTGTGCTTGTGTTACAAATGCGACTAAAAGGAGTAAAAGACTAATACTTTTTTTCATAATTCTTTATTTGATTCAATTTAGCAATATCAAAAAGAACGCCATAAAATTGAATGTATTGAAAACTAAAATACGAAATAATAAGCTGAAAAAAATAAAAGCTCATAAAGCGGCCTAGGGTCATCTATATTTTGTTTAAAAACTCACTTTGTTGATAATTACATTCTATTTTATTGGAAATGTCAATGATTTTTTCTTTTTGTCGTGCAATCTCCAATTGTGGAGAAAGCACGAGCATAAGAAAACTGATGATTACATTTAAAAGACTAATCATGATTGGTTAGTTTTGATTGATGGTTGAGCTTAGTTAATTGTTATTTAAACACCGTTATTGGTCTTAGAAACCGGCGCATCAAAATCGTCTGATGCGTCGGTTGGTTCTTCGGTGGATGTAGTATCTTTTTCTATCCTGTTTTTTTGATCCTCTAAATACTTTTCTTCTTGCGCAGTAGTATTAAAAGTATCTTCATTTGAATCGAAAACATCTTCATCCTCTTCTATGACTTCTATTGGACAGTCCTGACAAACTGCACGATTTTCTTCAACTTTTAGTAGATGTCCTTCTTGTCCATTTTGTAAGATATCATCTGAAGAGTAACTATTTCTATGATAATAGTAGGTATTTTCATTAGCAATAAAGAAGCTTCCTTCGGGTAGCCATAAGGTCATATCTATTTCCTGATCTCTAGCCAAAAGCTCGTCTCTAATCAGAAAATAAGAGTCTAAATAAAGCGTGTTTCCATCTGTTTTAAACTGATAATCTATATTTTCAGCTCTTTTTTTAGCATCCAATACACTTTTACCTTCGGCTGATTTTATAATTTCTAATCTGGCCACAGAATCTTGAGTGGAACGTATGATTAATCCAATATCCTCATTATACAGAACTTTGTTATCATTTTCGTCGTATTTTAATTTCATATTATAATGTCTGGAGACGTAAGGAGAATAAATACCGTTGTTTCTCATCTCTATATGCAACGTATCCTGTTGTTTTATAGGAATGGAATACGTCTGCATAATTTCTTCGTCGAACGCACGGCTTGTCGCTTCCTTTATTCCAATCACTGCCAATCCTATAACTGATAAAATCCATAAGCCTAATAAAACCAGCTTAGCGGTTGTCCCAATTGATTTAAGATTTTTAACGAGTATTTTTAGTCCCAGTACAAAAAGAAAGAATAGGGGCACTCCTATAGCAAAAAATGAAAATATGGCTCCAATCCAAACAGAGGTACCAGAGATATGCATCATTAAATAATCATTCCATGGCGCATCGATGATTCCAAAGGTTCCAAAGGTGAACAGACTTATAAATAATCCAATTAAACCACTTCCTGCTGTTAACAGGATAACTATACCTACAAAGGCTACAATTATGCGTAAGATTACATTAACGATTCTGCCAAAAGCACTGGCCGCAGATCCTGCACCTGCTTTAGCACGATTGCCATATTTTTGATAATCTACATTTTTTACTTTTTCTGAAACATTATCGAAACCTTCTCTTATTTTTTTTTCGATATTCGAGATGGTCACTTCTTCACCGCGCATCGATAGTTTCTCGGCAGTTGTTTTTGCCTCGGGAGTAAAAATCCAGAAAGCAATATAGATCAACAAAAAGATCCCACTGGAAGCTAGAGTTAATACGACCCATAGTAACCTCACCCAAATAGCATCGATCTCTAAATAATGACCTAAACCACTACTTACACCACCAACATACGAATTTTCTGTATCGCGATATAAGCGCTTAATAGATGCTTTTTTAGCTTTTTTAGTTGAAGCAGCTTCAGGCTCGTCTTCAAAGATATCTTCATCTACCATATAATCCTCAGGTTGGCCCATAATGGCAATGACTTCATCGACATCTTTCATGCTGATTACCTGACTTTTATCAGCTCTTTTTTCCGAAAAAAGCTCAGCAATACGCGCTTCGATATCCAGTATAATTTCGTCACGGCCCTGTTTATCGGTAAATGAACGTTTTATGGCATCCAGGTAGTGCTGTAATTTTTTATAGGCATCCTCGTCTATATGAAAGAACATGCCCGCAAGATTTATATTTATTGTCTTATTCATGATTTTTCTTTTTTTGAGTGGTTACAATGTTTACTGCAGTTTGCAGCTCATCCCAGGTCGAGGAAAGTTCGGTTAAGAACAATCTACCAGTTTCGGTTAATCCATAATATTTTCTTGGTGGTCCACTGGTAGATTCTTCCCATCGGTAGGAGAGGAGTCCGGCATTTTTAAGTCGGGTTAATAAAGGATATATCGTTCCTTCAACTACCAGTAATTTGGCATCTTTAAGGGTGTCTAAGATCTCTGCTACGTAAGCATCTTCATCTTTTAAAACCGAAAGTATACAATACTCCAGTACACCTTTACGCATTTGTGCTTTGGTGTTCTCTATCTTCATAGCGTTTGGTTTTGAATGTTTTTAAAATGTTCATTTTTTGATTGATGATTATTTTGGATGAATTTAATGACTAATCTAAATATGTTAGGGCATCTACAATTTTATAATTTGGGTTATCTTCTAGTAAGTCTTTTAAAATCCCAATATGAGCCTGTCCCATCATTACGTAGATTTTTTTACTTCCTGTTTTTAATTGTGTATTTAAAATGTTTGAATAAATTTTTATATTTCTGTCAAAAAATAAGCTAATATATTCGGCACCTACGTATTTTTTTTCTTCAGAATTTAAATCTCTATAATCATTTCCTTCTTTATCAAAATCTCCATTTTGCACGTAAGCCGGAAAATTGAAAATTGCTCGATAAGAAAGATCTAGCATTTCGGGTTCATTAATCTTTTTCGTAAAATCATAAAGTGATAATCTATCTTCCATCACCTCTTTTCCCATAGGTCTTGCTTTTGTCTGAAGCTTTTTTAACTGGTCTTGGAAAAATTCAAAATGATCTCCTTCTTTAAGTAAATTTTGAGATGTAGAATTGTAGAAATCAATTCCGTAAATGTGATTTAAATTTAAGTGTTTTGCTAGTCTAAAACCTATCTGATAAATTTCACTGGCACCATATTCGAAATTTTTAAGATCGAATTGATCGTTTTGATAAAGCTTGTATAGGCTGTCCGCCCAATGTTGCTCTTCAGGAGTTAATTCAACCATAATAGCATCAGGTTGAAACTTTGCAATTTTTGATGCAATTTTTTCGAGCTCTTTTTGCTTTTTAGGATTGAACATGCTTGCTGCCTCTGTACCGTTTTGCATCTGGTTAAGATGTGCAAAACCAATAAGCATTATTTCTATTTTTTCATTTGGCTGCGCAATACTAAAATTTGACTGTAAAGCAACTAAAATTGCAATGATGATTTTTGATATTTTGACTGATGGATTCATATTCGCTAAATTGATGTTTATTTTATTTTTTGATACACGATATCTTTTAGTGTGATGAAAGACTCATCGTTTATATTTTCGTAAACGATGGGAACTGCAACTTTTTTACCGTTTTTAAAATATTCGATGGTAGGAATACTTTTGGTAATCGTTTTTGTATAAATAATTACATCTACGGAAGATGAGCTTGTTGTCGTTAAGGTTAATTTCCCATGAATTGTTTTATTTTCTGCTTTTAGGCTTACTTTGTTGTTATCGAAAATGATCTTTTTAATTTTGTTTTCTCCTTCGTATAATTCCCACGTGCCTTCTAATTCGTAAGTTTCTATGTCAGAAAATTCATTCTTAATTTTTACACAAGAAATATTAAGTAAAAAGATAACTATTAGGCTGGTATTTAGTAGTTTTTTCAAGATGGATTTATTGAATAGGTTCGTTTTCAGTGCTATCTTTCTTGATAAAACTGATACATAAAGGGAATTTAAATTCCTTTCCTTCACTTGCGTTTTTAGCAGCGCTGATCACTGCATAGAGTTCAAAAACAATAAGTCCAAGAAAAAATAGGGCTCCTGTAACAAGAATGACTAAAAACTGTAGAAAATTACTGTCTTCGCCGGGATAAATATTAATGGAATATTGATCATATTCAAAAAACTCATTAGGAATTCTAGCCCCTAAAATTATGATTGTAGCAATGAGGAAACAGGCAATGATGATGTAATAAAGTAATAAACTTAACTGAAAATTTACAGCATTCCGGCCGTGATGATTTATAAATTCTTTTTCCTTACCAACCAGCCAGATAATTACTGGGAAGATAAAATTTCCAAATGGGATAAATAGTTTAGAGAAGACCGAAAGATGGATGATAGTGGCTAAGGTTTTGTCTTGCTGTTTAATTGCTGATGATTCCATTGTGTTTTCTTTTTAATAAACCGGACTTAAAATGATGGTTTTTGATGTTTTTAAGTCCGGTTTTAATACCCTGATGAAGGATGATTTTGATTGATAAACCCTTTAATTCTTAACTCATTAAATTTAGAAATTACTATACCAGTTAACTTCTAATACAAATATATGGTTAAAAGAAGGTATTTTGCAAAGCATAGTACTTAAATTTAACATTTAATTAATATTTTTTGTTTCTCAAGGGATTTAAAATAAAATAAATATCTTTAAAGGAAATAACTAAAAGAATGGGAATAAGTGCGAAGAAGCTCAATCACTTTGTAATGTTCAAATTACCAAGCGCATGGCTATGCGGTGTAAGAGTCAAAGCGATTTCGAAAACAGATTGTAGTGTAGGAGTAAAACATAAATGGATTAATCAAAATCCATTTAAAAGTATGTATTTTGCAGTACAGGCTATGGCAGCTGAGTTGAGTACCGGAGCCTTGGTGATTTCAAAAATTAGATCCCAAAAACAACCAATATCAATGTTGGTGGCTCAAAATAAATCTGTTTTTTCAAAAAAGGCAACCGGTAAGATTCTTTTTAAATGTACAGATGGGGCCTTAATAGATAAAGCCATTGCAGCAACTTTGGAAACTGGTGAAGGACAAACCTTTTGGATGAAATCTTTAGGAACTAACGAAGAGGGAGTGGAGGTTTCATCATTCGAATTTGAATGGACTGTGAAAGTTAAAGCAAAGAAATAAACTTATAAATCCACTGTAACAATTTAAAGATTTCTACTTCTAATACGTACAATTATTAAAACTGAACTTATGAATTCACACGAGATAGATTACGAAATTTTTGGAGAAGAAATGCAGTATGTTGAGTTAGAGCTCGATCCGCAGGAAGCGGCCATTGCCGAAGCCGGAAATTTTATGATGATGGACAACGGTATTAAAATGGATACTATTTTTGGTGATGGAAGTAAGCAAAACGAAGGTTTTTTAGGCAAAGTACTGGGAGCGGGTAAACGCTTACTTACCGGAGAAAGTCTTTTTATGACCATTTTTTCTAATATAGGACAGGGTAAAAAGAAAATTAGTTTTGCTTCACCATATCCAGGAAAAATAATTCCTGTTGATCTTACCCAGTTTGGCGGGAAATTTATTTGCCAGAAAGATGCGTTTTTATGTGCTGCTAAAGGAGTCTCTATAGGAATTGAATTCAGCCGAAAACTGGGACGCGGATTTTTTGGAGGAGAAGGGTTTATAATGCAAAGTTTAGAAGGCGATGGGATGGCTTTTGTGCATGCCGGTGGTACAATGGCGAAAAAAGAATTAGCGGTTGGCGAAGTCCTAAAAGTAGATACTGGTTGCATTATAGGTTTTACACAAACTGTTAATTATGATATCGAGTTTATAGGCGGAATTCGTAACACGTTTTTTGGTGGCGAAGGACTTTTCTTTGCAACTTTAACTGGACCGGGCGTGGTTTATGTGCAATCACTTCCATTTAGTCGATTAGCGAACAGGGTTTTACAGGCAGCACCGCAAGCAGGAGGAAAAGATAAGGGAGAAGGAAGTATTTTGGGAGGATTAGGAGATATATTAGGCGGTGATAACCGGTTTTAAAATGTTAAACATTTGTTTATATGTAGTTTAAGTGTGAATTTTTTTTATATTTAGGGAACTAAATTCGCACGTTATAGAGAAATTTTTACATTTTTTAACTTAACCCAACTAATAATTAAATAAGTGTCAAATTATGGCGAGAGCGATGTTTGAATACACCAAAATGATCCTTGATAAGGTGAGTTTTGATGCAAATTTATTCTGTAAAGAGGTTAAAAAAGCGATATCCAGGTTACTGCCTCATGAAATTGAGGAACTTAAGATTTGGATTGAGGCTCTTACCAAACAGAATCCGGAACTAAACCAATGCTTAATTTATTTAAATCCTTAACATGATAAGAAATTAAAAAGCTGCCTTTTGGCCACTAGTGGTCGGAAGAAATTCCGGCCACTTTAAGTTTTAAATAATTTGTTGGGATCTCCTCCGGAAAAGGTCACTATCATTGCAATAATTAAATTCCTTACTTCCACTTTAAATCTTCTCTTGGCTGTTTTATAACCGAT
>NZ_JBSXOK010000075.1:0-157713 GCF_056859415.1 Zunongwangia sp. L-65 | reverse complement strand
TCATTGTACGTTCTGATTCCGTGGTACAACCTGCAAGGCTCTGGCTAACATAATAGCTATAGCTTCCCGAAGAAACATCGGATAGCTCATAATCCGTACCCGTATAGACCGGACTGCCACCACTGGATACAGAATACCACCAATAGGTGGAACCCGGCACAGGGCTTACCACAGATAAAGTCAAATCACCACCAGCACATAATTCCGCAATGCCACCCACAAGGGAAGGGGAAGTTAGCTCGGGTTTTGACGGGCTCTGCCCTATTTCATAAATATTTAAACCACTTAATGTCTCCAATAATCCACGACCAACGCTTATGCGTATCTTATCAAAAGATTGACTTATAGGCACGCTCAAAACTTGCTTATCAGAGCTTCCTCCTAATAAGGATAAACTAACTAACGAACTTCCTAAATCAATATCTGCTAGTTCCTGTCCGTTTAAAAAGGCCTTAATTTCAACTGAGGATGATAATAGACTAAGATCTAATAGCCCAGTAGCCTGACCTTGCAGAACAATCCTCGCTGATTCCCCAGGTAAACTATTTCTATTAAAAGGCACTTCTAAAAAGGCTTCTTCTAACAAGCTTACATTCGCCCTTAGCTCAGCACGTGAATTATCATCTCCATCTATAGCATTTGAAGGATTTCTTACCACATTTAATAAACTAGCTACATCCAGGCCATTCCCACTAACACCATATAATATATCCAAGGCTTCAGGACAACCAGTTTCTCCGGTATATTCATAATAAAAAGCCTCATAAACATTGAAGCTTGCGGCTAGACCTCCTAATGAGATCTTTACCCCATCATACGCTACTGATGGTACAAATGTTATTTCTCTTTGTTGTGGCCCTGATAATAAACTTGCTAAACTGCTTAGGCGAACTTCATTACCAACGGTGTTTCCTGTATTATTTATGGCACTCCCAACACCGTTAACGGCCTGTATAGTTACATTGTCTAACAGGGATAGTAATTGACTCTCTGATCCTACTTTTAGAGTTACCGGAGTACCTGCCGGAAGTTCTTTTCCAAATCTTAAGCGTAATGAAGCCCTTGAAGAACCGGATAAAGATAACAAGGTATTCATTTGAGCATAAGTTTCCAGATTTTGATCTACAGCTGCATTTGCATTCTTTATATCTCTATTTAAAAGTACAGTGCTACTTGCTTGAAAAGTAGTTGCATACTTTCGCTCTTTAATATCTTGTGCAGAGCAAATCGTTGAAAAACTTAGCAGAAATAATAAAAATATAGAATAATAGGCTATTCCATATTGGGTTAGTAGTTTAGTTAATTTCATACACCTGAGATTTTTTTGACGTATTAAAACCCAGATTAGTATGTACATAATATTCCTACCCCAGCTCTAAAACTAAAGCCAAGTATAAAATTGGAACTATCCAATTTATTACCTAAATGAATAAAAACTTAAAGTAATACTAATCTATACCTAATCTATTTAGGAGGTTATAAATTAATCCTCTAGTAGGGTTTAGAGGTTGGAGTTAATAATGGGGAGAAAAATTAACTCAGGTTTTATTAAAAAATAATATGATAACAAATACGTAGAAGTGTTTTTATATTCTTAACATGTAGTCACTTCTATTATTAATCGAACATATTTTTTTCAATTTAAATACTGACTTAAAAATAGATCTTTACTTGTAAAAAGTAAAGAAAACAGCTGCGACAAAAGTACGACCATCATTTAAAAAGCTAATAATCAAAACATTAAAAATAAATATTTGTAAGATTAAACATACATTTAAATATCAATTAAGAACTAAAATTCATGTTCATCGTTAATTTTAGTAAGATAATCGTAGAAGTTTTCTTCAGAAGTTAAGCCCATTTTTTTTCTTAATCTGCTTTTTTTCTTTTGTACAGACCGGTGTTCAATAAAAGTGTATCTAGCAATTTCTTTTGTATCGAATTTTAGGTAAATCATCGCACAAAATTTCTTATCGGAAATAGTTAAATTGGGATGCTGCTTCATAAGGGCTCTATAAAAATCAGAATAGACTTCTTCAAATCTTTTCAAAAAGGTAGAGTCATTATTTTTAGCCATTATTATAACTTCTTCAAAAGCCTGATTGAGTTGATTTTTTAATTGCATCGTTTCTTTTTCTTTTGCTATAGTGATCTTTTTTAAGTTTGCCCTGGTCATCAAAAAGAAATAAAAAAGGAAACCTGTTAAAGCTATAATTACACAACCTAAAAGGTTTTTAGATGTTATATTTGAATCTTTGTTTTCTTCATAGCTTTTAGGGACTTCGGAGACTTTTCTCAACTTATCGAATAAAGCAATTGATCTTTCATTTTTCAATTTTGATATACTATCTAAAACTTCTTCATATTTTTCGCTATGATAGTTTGCCTTTATAGTATCGTTTAATTTGAGGTAAGTTCTACCTAACTGATCATAAATATTTGGATAAAGCGACCAGTTTGCAGTTTGCTTTTCAATAATATCTAAACTTTTAAGATAGTTGGAAAGTGCCAGTTTATAATTCTGTTCTTTAAAATAAAATTCACCCAGATAATAAAAATGAGGAAATTTTTTAATGTAGTCGTTTTCATTGTTTAGACTTGAGTCCAGAAAAATAAGGGCTGAATCCGATTGATGGATGTGCTGATAATATCCTCCTTTTAAAAGAAGATAATCATTATATTCCTTTGTTCTCTGGGGTTTTAAAAGAGAATCTGCATAGCGATCTGCACGTCTCATATATTTCTTTAAAGAATCAAGATTCTTGGTAACACTATAATAATTACCTAAATTCAGAGTAATTCTCATCTTTAATAGATATTTATCATCCATTAATTGAAATGAGTTTAGTGTATCTAAAATATTTTCAGCCTTTTGTAATTCCACAAAATATTGATCTTGCCAACCATTATGCAAGTAATTGATTGCTAAATTTTCTCTGACTTTAACTTCCAGGATCGGGTCGGTTTTAATATAAGTCTCCTGTAACACTTCATTAAAAAAATATAAACTGCTCTTATTCATTTCCAGACTAAACATGGCTCGGCCAATTTTATAATAGCTTTTTGCTTTGAATTCACTATTATTATTGTTATCTGCCCATTGCATCACCTGATAAGCATATGCTATCGATTCCATTTCTTTAGAAAACTCAAATTTTTTGTCGGAAAGTAATAATAAGCTATCCTGTTTTTGAAATACCTCCTGACCATAGAAAGCAGATGACAAGGATAAAACCGAAACTAAAAATAAAAGTATTTTAATATGAGCGCTTTGAAAAAAGTAATCATGTACCATCTGATAAATACAAAATTAAATTTTGATAATAATAACCTGGACCATCTAAGCAAGAGCATTCCTATAGATTTCCGTTTTTGAAAAACTTGTTCTAGGATTGCCTTACTACGATTGATTATCTACAATAAAAAATCCTTTTTTTGTTTAATAATACTTACGTAAAAACCCAGCTGGTGGACTGAGTTTTTTTCGTAATCATCTACTTCTCAAGTAAATAATAATAAAAACACTAAGTGAATAACCTATAGAATGCATAGGTTATAGTTGATATGCATATGGCCAAAAATTATGGATTATCATATAAACATTAATAAAAATCCAATATCCTAATTTTTTTTACTAAAAACAGATCCTGTTTTGCTAAACGTTTATTAATTTTTTCCATTTATTTTCGAATACCCCATTAAATCCCCCAAAATACGGTTAAAATGAACTGTTACTTTTTCTCAATTATTATCAGGTTTTAGGCTATACATAATTGATTCCAGAAGTTATAAACCTATACTCCAAGCCTTTAATCAAAAAAGCTGCTTTAATTAATATTTATTATAAATTGTTGTAGTAGCAATTTTATGTAGTATCTACTATTTTTAAGATTTTAATACCTGCTAAATTTTAAGGTAGCCGTTCTGATTTCTTAAGAATATAAAGCTCAGGTGTAGAAACGCTTAAGTTTATTATTTAAGCGTTTTCATACGTTTTTTAATTGACCGGTTTTTGGTTTCATCTAACAGTAAAATTTTAAAGTTCAAAATAACATCCTTGAAACTTAAAGAAATAAGTCCTCATATACTTTCATTGTAAACTACTCAGGAATAAATTCTTAAAACATTTATTGTTACATGATCTTTTATTTCGAGATTTCTCTGTTCCAAATTCTCAACCACCAAATATGGCAGTTCACACTATCCCTTTTTGCTTATTTTACGAGAGGTTTAATTTTTTAGCATTAATTTATCTTTATATAAAATTTTATGAGCTTCCGTTAGATTGGCAGATGGCTGCATTTTGAATTTATAAGGCGGAAGAGTGTTTTTAGAATGCTTGTATTTTGGGTAAAAAGGATCAGCTTCAAAAAATTAGCCCAACATTGTCCCTATATCAATTCCGGTAGAATAACTAAGCAATAAGGATAATAGAACATCGAATTTTTATTCAGAATGATATCATTTCAGCCAGGCTTTATGTATGTTTGTCATTCTATTCCTTGTTTTAAATTACAGTTCTTGCTGCTAAGACCATACTACAAATTATGAATAAAAATTTATTGCTTTTCGCCTTCTTCCTTACTGCTTTATTTAGTGCCTGCCATAAAAATGATGATCAGGAGCCGCTACCCAATAGTATCGCAAATCGCACCAACCTTATTTATATTGTAGCCGATAACAATTTAAGTGCTTATGCCAGCCGGGATATTGAAGAAATGATTATGGGGTATAAAAATGTAGACCAACCAGAACTTAATAACCTGCTGGTATATATTGATGATTATTCTACCCCCCGCTTACTCCAGATCAAAAAACAGGGTTCAAAGGTAATTACCGATACCATTTATAATTATACCGAGCATAATTCGGTAAGCAAAGCAGTTATGTCTTATGTTATTGGTCAGGTTTTAGAGGAATACGAAGCTAAATCTTACGGGCTGAGCTTTTGGTCGCACGGCGACGGTTGGCTTCCGGCTACTGACCAGGCAGAAACAACGGTTAATTCTAGAGCTTTTGGAGAAGATAGGGATAATAATATGTATGGCGAAGGCAAACGAATGGATATTTTAGACTTAAGGAAAACACTGGAAGAATTTCCTAAATTTGATTTTATTCTTTTTGACGCCTGTGATATGCAAAGTATCGAAGTAGCCTACGAATTAAAAAATACCGCCGATTATTTTATAGCTTCTGTTACTGAAGTTCCCGCCTATGGTGCTAATTACGCAGATATGGTGCCCGCGCTATTTTCTGAGACTAGAACCGCTGAACAAATTGCGGAGGCCTATTATCTGGAATATTACGAAAATTACGATAAGGGTTTGAACGAAGAAGTCCCTAGCCGCAAGTTTGATATTAAAAATTCTGCGGCAACTACGACAAAGACTGTTAGTACCACCAATAAATATCCATATGGCATAGCAATTTCGGTCATTAAAAGTAGTGAATTGGATTTTCTTGCCGAGGCGACAAAAGCAATTATCCAGGCCGAAAAATCTAAAGGACAGCCAATAAATACAAAACAAGTAACTAATTATGATAGTAATTACTATAACTTTTATTATGATTTGGGCAGCTATATTTCCAGCTTAAGTTCTGCAGATCCCGGTATATTTCAGCAATGGGAAGATATTCTGGCAAAGGTCGTTCCGCTTAATCTGCACACTCCTACGGTTTACTCCTCCTATGCCAATGATTATAAAGGAGGAATCATTTCTATCCGAAATTCTTCAGGAATTAGCGTTTTTATTCCCAACAATAATAATTTTGCCGATGCCGTACACTGGGAAAAATATCCTGAACTCACACAGGCCTATCAGGTAGATCGGTTCTATTCATATTACCTGGATTATTACCATAATTACCGTTGGTCTGTAACTATGGGATGGTAAATCAAAAAATTAGGGCTAAGGTGTAAAAGCTATTTTCACTAAGCTTTTCCAAAAGTATAAGCGCAAGAATCCGATAAGCACTGTTGGATTTTTAACGCCTATATTCTATGGTAAAAGATTAAAATACAAGCATAATTTTGTAAAAAATCAAAGTCCGGTTCTTCGATTTTGTTAGTTTTATATAGCATTTCATTAGATGTTAAACTTAAAAAATGATAAATTACCTGCTTAACGCACATAAACCTAAGTACCTACACTCATTTATTCCTCTAAATTTTCATTAATTTAATTATATGATTTTTCCTTAGTTTTATGGGAAGTATCATACCCAAGTACTAATACGCTTATGATGCATTTATTAATAACCGAATTCTAAAAATGATGGATAAAGACATAGACAAAATCTTAACAGCTAAATCTGAGCAGGTAAAAAAACTTCAGGAAATTGTAAAGAAAGCGATTGAGGAAGAAACATTAATCACCAACAACCTGCTAAACCCACCAAAGGAAATACTTACCCGGGGTCAAACAATTTCTGATAAGGTTGCTAAATTTGGAGGCAGCTGGGCATTTATAATTTCTTTTTTTATCGTTCTGGTCGTATGGGTTCTTTTTAACACCTTAACCCCAGCAAGAGATAATTTTGATCCTTATCCATTTATATTAATGAATCTTATTCTTTCCTGTATCGCAGCGCTGCAAGCTCCGGTAATTATGATGAGTCAGAACAGGCAAGAAGAAAAAGACAGAAAAAGAGCTGAAAATGACTATTTGATCAATTTAAAGGCAGAATTAGAGATCAAGGCATTAAACCAAAAGATTGAACTTTTAATACAGGAGCAGGTACAAACTTTATTTGAAAGTCAGGAAGTGCAGTTGGAAATTTTAAAGAAACTTGAACAAAAATTATGACAACATCCTTTTTTACCGATTTTAAAACCGTAATAATAATAGGGATCATTATCGCAATAACCTTCTCTTTAGCGCTGGTTTTTAAATTTTTATCCAGAAAAAAAATAAATAAACTCGTTAAAACAAAGCATATAGACCCAACAAGTTATCTTTTTGCTACAAACTTAATCACCGCAATAATTTTTATTATAGGTATTTCCCTGGCTCTAATTCAAATACCTGAAATGAAAACGCTGGGGCATTCGATTTTAGCGGGAGCAGGTATCATATCGCTTGTCGCGGGCCTGGCTTCTCAGCAGGCCTTAAGCAATATAATGAGCGGGTTTCTTATTGTGTTATTTAAACCTTTTAAAATAAATGATAGAATTACTTTTAACCAAACCTATACCGGAACGGTAGAGGAAATCAATTTAAGGCAAGTGATCCTTAGGGATTTTGAGAATAACAGGATTGTGGTTCCTAATTCCGTAATAAGCTCGAATGTGATCGTGAATTCTAACTTAAATGACACAAAAATCTGTAAAATGATCGAAATTGGTATTGGTTATAGTTCTGATATAGGAAGAGCTCTAAGCATAATGGAAGAGGAGATTAAAAAACATCCGCTCCATATCGATATTAGAACACCAGAGGATATAGAAAACGGCATTCCAGAAGTAACATCCAGGGTTATTGCATTAGCAAACTCGTCCGTTACTTTAAAAGCATGGGCTTACGCAGATAATACGGCCAATGGGTTTAGTATGTATTGTGATTTACTCCGTTCCATCAAAGAACGATTTGATAAGGAAAATATTGAAATACCTTTTAACTACCAAAACCTAATTATAAAAAAAGAGGATTAAAAATAGACTCCTCTCATAGTTATGACTTCCCTTTTTCGTTTAGGAAACATTGTTATAATTAGGACGGATTATCTTTTAAGTTCTTAAGTGACCTGTTTAGACTTCGAACAGAGATTCCCAGATAGGCAGACAGATCTGATTTTGAGATTTCAACATTATTCTGTTTTTGCATTTCAATAATCTTTTTCAGAGAATGTTCAATGGCATATAATTTTTGGTGTGAGGCCTTTTTACTGGTATTGATTATTCTCTCTGCAAACGAATGAATGATTATTTTATTTAGAGCAAAATTTTCATTCAACAGTTTTAAAAAATAGTTTTTGGAAATCTTAAAAGCTTCGACTTCAACGATCGCTTTTACCGAGCATAAACAGGGCTCATCTCTTATGATTTTGAGTTCCCCAAGTATTTCACCGGTACTTAAAAACTCCAGGATATATTCCTTTCCGTTTTCCTCTTCAAAATAGACTTTGCAAATTCCCGATTTTATCAAATACACATTTCTAGTAATCTTATATTGTTCCATTAAAATTTTATCGGCCTTAAAAGAGACCAATTCAATCTCGTCATTATCATTGGTAAGTTTAAAATGATCCTGTATAAATTTTAAAAAATCCTTATTTACCCTAACCATTTTTTCGTGGGACAAATGTCCTTGATTAAAAATTAATTTGAAAAGAAGTTTGCATCTCAAACAAAGATAAGGATGATAATGAATATAGAAACAATAGCCCTGGATGCGGATGATACTTTATGGGTGAATGAGCCCTATTTTCAGGCTACAGAAAAAGAATTTTGTGCTTTATTAAAGGATATCATGCCCGAGGATAAAATTTCAGCGGAACTCCTTAAAACCGAAGTGAAAAATCTCGAGTTGTATGGTTACGGTATTAAAGGTTTTATGCTTTCCATGATCGAAACATTATATAAAATCACCGATGCAAAAACCGATATAAAGCTTGTTCGGAAAGTAATCGATTTGGGCCACGATCTCATTCAACAACCAGTAGAACTTATAGAAGGGGTTGAAGATACATTGGAAAAATTAAGTAAGAAATATAAACTGGTATTGGCTACAAAAGGAGATCTTTTAGATCAGGAAAGAAAATTAAAAGCTTCTAAGCTTGGTAAATGGTTTGTACACATCGAAGTTATGAGCCATAAGACTCCTGATAATTTTCGTAAACTAATTCGTCATTTAGAGATCCTGCCAAAAAACTTTCTTATGGTTGGGAATTCGATACAATCAGATATTATTCCGGTATTAGAAATCAACAGTTATGCTGCACATATCCCCTATAGCATTACCTGGAATCATGAAAAACATGAAAAAGAACTGGAACATCCAAACTTGTTAAAACTAGAAAAAATCGAAGATCTCTTAAACCATTTACTTTAATGAAGAAGCATATCGACCTGGACAACTATGATAGAAAAGAACAGTTTAAATTCTTTAAAGATTTTGAAGAACCTTTTTTTGGACTAACTACTCATTTAAATTGTGAAAACATCTATAATTACTGCAAAAAAAAGAAAATTCCCTTCTTTGCTTATTATTTATATCAAACCAATAAAGCAGTTAATCAAGTTAACAATTTTCGGCAAAGAATTATAAATGATCAAATTTATCAATTTGATGTTATCCATATTTCTACAACTATAGCCAGAAAAAACAAGACTTTTGGTTTTTCGTATCTTAAGCACAGTGAGCACTTTAACGAATTTCTTGATCAATTCGTTAAAGAAAGAAAAAGAATAGAAAACTCTGATTTACTTATGCCGGCAAATATGGATGAGCAAGTAATACATTATTCTGCTATTCCCTGGATTAATTTCAGTTCTATCTCAAATGCAAGAAAATTTTCCATTAACGATACTTGCCCAAAAATTACATTTGGAAAAATCCATAAAAGTAAAGAAGGCCTTATGATGCCAGTTTCAATTCACGCCCATCATGCGCTTGTGGATGGTTATCACGTAGGTCAACTGGTCCAAATAATCCAAAACAATTTTAATAACAATGAATAAGAGGCTATCCCCCTTATCCTTACTGTTTTATGACGTTATTGCTCTAGCTTATTTAAATAAAAAAGACTGCCTTTTTCAGACAGTCTTTTTTGTTTTCAGACGATTATCGTAATTACCACCTATCGATCTCTTTCTTCAATTCTTCTTTGGACTTACCGGTTCTTTCCTGCAGTCTTCCAAGCATTTCATCAAATTTCCCCTCAGAGTAGGTTGCATCGTCATCAGTTACTTTCCCGTACTTCTGCTTAAATTCACCTTTTATCTGTTTCCATTTTCCTTCTAGCTGATCATTATTCATAACATTTGTTTTTATTGGTTAACAATATAAAGTTACAATATCAATCAGCTGATTAATCATAAGAAATCGCCATATTTTACTTAAGCTTTTGTTATTTTTAACCCGAAAAAAATGATGATGAAAAAATTAGCAATATGGGGCCTGACGGGACTATTTTTTTGTTCCTGCGCCACCACCAGAAAAATTGAAGATGACAGATTACAAATTCGTTTTCTGGACGAATATGTTATCGACAAAGATCTTAAAATAGACAACACTAAAGTTGGTGGTCTATCAGGGATCGATTATAAGGATGGTAGCTATTATTTTATTGTCGATACACCATCAGACGCCCGTTTCTATCAAGCCGAAATTAAGCTTTCCGGAAATAAAATTGATACCGTAAACTTTAAAAAGACGGTAATGATCGAAAAGACTGCTGAATTCTTCAAAGATCATACTTTAGATCCTGAAGCCATTAGGTTTTTACCCGAAGAAAATCAAGTGTATATTAGTAGTGAAGGGAGCATTAATAACCAAAAAGATCCTTCTGTTTTTATTTTAGACGAAAGTGGAAATTTTAAGGATGCTTTTGAAATTCCTAAGCATTTTACTGCTCAAGGCGAACAAAAACCCAGACATAACGGGGTTTTTGAAGGTTTGGCGCAGTCTTATGATGGTAACGGATTTTGGGTGGCTACTGAACTTCCGCTGGAAAAAGATGGCCCCAAACCTAAATTATTTCCTACAAAATCATTTACCAGAATTACTTATTTCGACAAAGACATTAAAAAAGCAACCAATCAGTTTGCCTATCGATTGGATGGTATATCAAAAATTCCATGGATGTATTTTGCTGTAAACGGAGTTACCGAGCTGTTAGAGTATAAGGAGGGAAATTTTTTGGTATTAGAACGCGCCTATTCTGCCGGTCATGGCTCACATAGCAACACCGTGAAAATTTTTGATGTTGACACTAAGAGGGCGACAAATATTTTAGAAAAAGAATCACTTAAAAAAGCTAGTTTTTCGCCAGCCAGAAAGCGTTTGGTATTCGATTTTAAATCGGTTAAAGATCAACTAACCGATAAAATCATCGATAATATAGAGGGAATGTGTTTTGGCCCAAAACTCGAAAATGGTAAACAGTCTTTACTACTAATTTCTGATAATAATTTTAATAGCTTCGGGAGACAACTAACACAGCTTATTTTAATGGAAATTGATTTTAAGGATTAACACAATTAGCTTGGTCTAAAATTTAAAAACAAAACGGGAAAAAATCATGACACCAAATATCAAATATCTTTTCTTAAGTCTTATATTAATAGCTATTTCCTGCCAGCAAAGCCCACAAAAAAACCAGGAAAAAGCGGAGCCGAAATTTGATGAAATAAGCACGTATTATTTTATAAGGCATGCTGAAAAAGATACTACCGATAGAGAAAACCGCAATCCTACATTAACTGAAGAAGGGAAGCAACGAGCTGAAAATTGGAAAAATGTTTTTACTGCCGTAGATTTTGATGCTATCTATAGTTCTGATTTTATTAGAACCAAAGCAACGGCTCAACCTACTGCACAAAGTAAAGGACTCAAAATTGAAATCTACGATCATACCAAATTAAATTCCGAAGCATTTAAAGAAGCTACTAAAGGAAAAAAAGTACTGGTGGTGGGACACACCAATACTACCCCCTATTTCGCCAATGCTGTTTATGGAGAAGAATATTTTAATAATGATATTGATGAAACAGAACATGGCAAATTATTTATTGTTCAGGTACATTCAAATGGAAAAAACTCTATTCAGCAGTTAACCATAAACTAATTTGAGTTCAATTTAGAAATCCCTGATGCTGAGTAAATATTGCAAAAGATTTATATCTAAGCTTGCATTTTACTTGTATTCCTTGCAAATTTCGATGAAAATTCACTTGATGAACAAAACACCTGTACTAATAAGCTTAGGCTATAAATTAATTTTAAGTTGTAAATATTTTTGAAAATATTTAGAGTATGGAATTTCGGAATGGCGAAAATAACTGTTATTTAAATGACCGATAATCACTAAAAAAGGGAATTGAAAAGCAAAAAGCCGTGAAAATCAATTCACGGCTTTATCCAACCAATTGCGCCAAAACTAAATTCAGCATCTTAAGTGTTGTTATAAGTGTTTTATCCTTGCAGAATATTAATTGCTTTGGTGTTTACAAATTCTTTGATTCCAAAACCACCATGTTCTCTACCATAACCAGAGTTTTTAACTCCGCCAAAAGGCATATTAGGTTGCGCCACACCAAAAGAATTAATAAAAACCATTCCGGTATCAAAATGCTTTTCAGCTAACTGGATAGCTTTCTTCTCATCCTTAGAGAAAATTCCACCACCAAGACCAAACCTACTATCGTTCGCAATTCTCATCGCATCTTCGTCGTCCTTTGCTTTAATGACAGAGGCTACCGGTCCGAATAATTCATCATCATATGCTGGCTGTCCAGGATTCACATTTGCCAATACAGTTGCTGGGTAAAAGAAGCCATCTCCGTCTGGAATTCCACCGCCACAAAGAACTTTAGCGCCATTTTTCACACTTTCTTCCACCTGCTCATGTAATTTCTCCCTCAAGTCCTTACGTGCCATTGGGCCAATTTGTGTATCCTCTTTTGTTGGATCACCAAATTTTACATTTTTCATTTTTTCTACGAAAGACTCTAGAAAAGCATCGTAATTTTTCTCGGTTACCACAAATCTTTTGGCTGCTACACAAGTTTCTCCGTTATTATAAATTCTACCTTTTACACTCCATTCTACAGCAGTTTCCAGATCTGCATCATCTAATACCAAATACGCATCGTTAGAGCCTAGCTCTAGTACTGTTTTTTTAAGATTTCCTGCGGCTTTTTTAGCCACTGCTCTACCCCCATTAGGACTTCCGGTAAAGGTTACTCCTCTTACAAAATCATTATTGATAATATCATCAGATTGATCATGATCTATAATCAATACGGTAAATAAACCTTTAGGTAAACCGGCTTTCTCAAAGATTTCCTCTAACATCAAACCAGATCCTGTTGTACCCTCAGCATGCTTTAATAATACTCCATTACCAGCCATTAAATTAGCAATAGCGTATCGTACGACCTGGTAAGCAGGGAAATTCCATGGTTGTATTCCGTAGATAACTCCAATAGGAGAATACGTAATGATTCCACGTCCTCCATCAGGAAGTTCACGCTCAGGTTCGTTAGCTAACTCTTTTTGACCATTTCCTGCGGTGTATTCACAAATAGCTGCACAAAGATCAATTTCTTCCTCAGCTTGTGAAACAAGTTTCCCCATTTCGCTGGTCATAAGCTTAGAAAACTCCTCTTTATAATCTTTTAATGTGCTTCCTATTTTTTTAAGCACTTCTGCTCTTTCCGCTAAAGAATATTTTTTCCACTTCACAAAAGCTTCGTGACATTTTTTTACGGCTTCGCTCGCTTCTTCATTGGTCATTAACGGATAATCCTTTAGGCTTTTGCCTGTAGTTGGATTAACAGTTGTAATTGTTTTGTTTTTAATTAATGTACTCATAGCTTTTAATTTTTTTCTAAGGTACATTACCATGAATGGCCTGGCTGATAAATCCCCGTTAAAGCTTTTCGAATTTCAAGTTAATTGAGAATTATTAACAGAAAAATTGTGTTCATTAAATCTTTGTTCACAATAGAGCAAATTAGACTTTATTTTGTTAAATTTATTTTCCATTTCTCAACATTTATGCGAAGATTACTTTCCTTATTTCTGGTATTAAGCGCAATATCCTGTGCTTCTAAAATGAAATTAAGAGGAGAAGCCGTTCAGCAATTTACTCCGCTTCATAACAATGATGCCGTTGTTGTTATAGAAGAATATAAAAAGATACCCGATTCTATTCCTACAAAAACTATTGGGGAGTTTCACTTAAAAGATGGTGGATTAACGGTAGATTGCAGCTACGAACATGTATTGGACCTGGCCAAAAATGAGGCTCGAAAATTTGGCGGCAATGCCATAAAAATTACGGAACATAAATTACCCAATGCATTATCCACCTGTCATCAGCTTAAGTTTAAAATCCTTAAAATGGATGATATTTTTCCTTTTCAAGAAATGCTTATTTGGAGTAGCGAACATTCATTGGACTGGAAATATTTTAAAGGTGCTCCAAAAATAGAACGCCCTTCTTTTCTTTGCGCTACTTTAAATGTAGATTATAAGAATTATAAAATTGGCGGCAAAGGTAGCATTGAAGTCTTACCCATCATTGTTCTTAACTGTAGTTATATTCAGCCTCAATACCAAAACCAGCATCAATTAGAATACAATCAGCTTAAGTTTGATTTACTAGAGCTTTACGCCCGAAAAATGCGTAAGGCTTTTAACGAAGCCAATATCGACTCCCAGATGAAATGGCAAAAGTTCGCTGAAAAAATTTATAATGATATTTTTAACGATTTTGAAACCGAAATCTATTACCTGGAAACCGAAACTAATTTTGGTTTGGAATATACAGAAACCTTACGTTGGAAATATCGTTTAAAAGGAGACCTGGCAGAAACTAGTTCTTTTAGCACCGATACTATTTAATCTTTTTAAAATTAAAAAATGGCGACAAACTGGGATGCGCAATTATATAATACCAAGCATGATTTTGTATTTAATTACGGAAGTGCTTTAATCGAACTATTAAAACCGAAAACAGGGGAACTTATTTTGGATTTGGGCTGTGGTGCGGGTCAGCTTACTGCAAAAATTGCCAGTAGCAGCACCGAAGTTATTGGAATGGATGCATCTGAAAGCATGATTGCAAGTGCTAAAAAGAATTTCCCCGATCTTGATTTTAGAGTAGCTAATGCCGAAAATTTTAATTTTACCGAAAAATTTGATGCTATTTTTTCTAATGCCGCCTTACACTGGATAAAAGATTATAAAGCGGCCGCCATAAATATGCTAAGACATTTAAAGAAAAATGGACGTGTAGTACTGGAATTTGGCGGTAAAGGAAATGTGCAAAAAATTGAAACAACGTTAAAAGAGGTATTATTAGAAAAAGGATATCAAAATCAGGCGAATATTAACTTATGGTATTTCCCATCGGTTGCAGAATATACGACTGTTCTGGAACAAACAGGATTTGACATCCGTTTAGCCGAATTATACGATCGCCCCACCAAATTAGCCGATGCTGAAAGCGGAATTACAGACTGGCTTTCGATGTTTGGAAAGAGATTTTTTGAAGGTATTCCCGATGTTGAGGCTGAAAGTATTAAGAACGAAGTGCAAACAAGATTAAAAACAACACTTTTAAAAGAAGATGGCTGGTATGCCGATTATCGAAGGTTACGAATAATCGCATACAAAAACACATCCAATGGATTTTAAAAATATTGATTATCTAAAATATGGTAGCAATATTCAGCAACTGGCGTATCGTGAACTTTCAGATTTAAAAATCTTTTCAGTTTTACAAGAATTTCAGCCTGTACTTACAGGAACCATTCCGTTAGATATTGCCATTGCTTCCAGCGACCTGGATATTTCCTGTGCGATAAAAAATCATGATGAATTCAAACAAAAACTGTTTGAGTATTATAAAGAGCAACTCCAATTTAGTTGTAGAACGACATCAAGATTCGGGGAAACGGCCAGTATTTGCAGTTTCAAAGGCCAAAATTTCGAAATCGAAATCTTTGGACAAAACCTTCGGGTAGCAGAACAAAATGCCTATCGTCATATGATTATCGAACATAAAATCCTTCAGGAAAACGATGAAAAATTCCGTAGAGATATCATCAAACTTAAAGAAAGAGGACTAAAAACAGAGCCTGCCTTCGCAAAACTGCTTGGGCTGGAAGGTAATCCTTACCAGGCGCTTCTAGATTACAAAGCAAACTTATTCTGAAATATTAACCTTTACGTCTTCAGTAATTATTTCAGAAAACAATTTAAGCTTACCGGCCTCATAGAGTGCATCCAAATTTTCTAGTGGCGTGGAAAGATCATCTTCAGCATAATTTTTATAATCTACAAAACGTAATCCGTTAACTATTCTTGGGTTAAAAGCCGCTCTAAAACGAATTCCGCCAGCATTCACGTGATAACTGTACGCCAGATAATCTACTGTAAAAGTGCTGGTATTTATCCAATATAAATATTCATCCTCATAATCGGTGCCGCCACCATCCTGATTAAATGTCACTTTGATCTCGTAATATTCTTTTCCTTTGATACTGTCCTTGCCCAGTAAATTTTTATTCACAGCATCGCCATTTAAACCATAAGGAAGTTGCACGAAATAATGTACCGAATTTACCGAATTTGAGTATTTACTAGCTATGGAATCAAGCAAACTAAGTTCCATATTATTCCTGTTCCTTGTAAAGCCGCTATTGGTTACTATATCGGTAATTTTATTTCCTAAAGAATCTTCCTGAAGGCGCTCCAAATGAAACCTACCGTTCTTTCGGCTACTTTTATACTGCTTGTCGCGAAAAGTAAATGAGATATTAGCGGAATCATATTTTTCACCTCCGGCAACTTCAATGGCTTTGTTTATAATTTGATCAGCGTCAAGCTCTTTTTCCTGACAGGAAATAACTACCAATAAAATTATGCAGAGTAGGGTAACTTTTTTCATAGCTCAAAAATAGTCGGCAAAGATAATAAATCCTTTCAGGTAGTCCAGATATTATAGAGCGTGATTGAAGTGAAATGGAAATGAATCACTACCTTTGTTTGTTACGATTTCTTTAAAATCCCTCAATAATCTTTTAAAGCTTACTATTTTTGCAGTCTATAAGAGGTACGTCTGGGATTTTATGCTATTATGCTTTAGAACCTCTAACATAGCAGAACATCGAAAATTATGAAATTTCAATGTAAATGAAACAAGCAAATACTATAAATATAAAAAACCGAAAGGCTAAATTTCAATATGAATTCCTGGATAAATATATAGCCGGAATTAAATTAGCCGGAACAGAAATTAAAGCCATACGCCAGGGTAAAGCTTCGATTGCCGAAAGTTTCTGTGAATTTCAGGACGGTGAATTATATGTGATCAATATGCATGTTGAAGAATATTCTCATGCCACACACTTTAACCATAATCCAAAAAGTGAGCGTAAACTTCTTTTACAGAAGCGGGAATTAAGAAAACTGGAAAAAGAGGTGAAAAACGGTGGATTAACGATTATCCCGCTTCGATTATTTATTAACGATCGCGGACTGGCAAAAATACAAATTACGCTAGCCAAGGGTAAGAAACTTTATGATAAGCGAGAAACCATTAAAGATCGGGATAACAAACGTAAATTAGATCGCATAAAAAAGGAGTATAATTAAAAAACTATACTCCTTTTCGTTTGGAAAAAATAATCTAATCTACTTTAACTCCCCGTAATTAAAAGCCTTATCTAAATTGGCTTTAATCGTTTTACGATGAATAAAGAAGTTTTCATCGTTGCTTCTTTTTAGAACTGCAAAAGTTCCTTTATTTGTGTTTTCTATAGAAATTACTTCTACTTCCATTCCATCCAGTTTTTTATAATTTGGTCGTTCCCCCTGCTTCACCAACATATTTAATTTTGGAAGTTTTAAAGAATGGAACTTTAAATTACTACTGGAATTAATCGTAAAAATATCTCCCTCTTTTACATTTTCAGATTGTTTCTGGCCGTAACTTATGCCAGAAATCAATAATCCTATAAAAACTAAAATATTAAATCTCATAGCGTTAATTTTTCTTTTTGATTTACATCAAAATTAAAAGACTCACTTTAGAATATTATTGGATTGAGATTAAAATCTGATTAGAAATCGTTAATACATTAATAATAAAAGTTAAATTTTACGAAAACATCAAAATATGAATTTATTAATTCTCTGAATCTCAGAAAAATAAAAAATTTTAGATATTCACCTTTTTGACAATACCAAAAAAAACCTGTTTGAGTATAATGCTCAAACAGGTTTTTGCTGTTTTGAAATAATCGTAATAACTATTCTTCTTCTCCGCTAGTTTGCGGTTCCTCCTCTTTAGAGAAATCGGTATATCCGTTTTTAGTAAGAAGATTATACCACTGGATAATTTTTTTAATGTCACTCAGGTATACGCGATCTACATCATAATCCGGTAACACTTCAGCAAAATAATCTTCCAGTTGGGCTTTAGAAGATTTGTGGCTAATTGCTTCACCACCATCTTCTTTTTGCTTTATATTTTCCAGTACCTGTCCAAGCGGTACTTCTTCTGTATAGGTATAAATCGCGATCTCGCTAAGAATGCTTACGTTATGACGCATATTAACGGCGATTTTCTTTCCATCCAAGATTGATTTTGCAATAAATCCTCCTCTGGTTTGTGCAGCAAGCTCATACAAACCTGGTTTTCCTGATATTGCTAAAATTTTATCTAATCCCATAGTGTCTTTTGAATTTGGGTGGCAAATATCACACCCCGCTTTAAATTATCAAAAATATTAACGACCTTTTTTTACGCTAGGAAAGCGCATCTTATAATCCACTTTAATCTTACCTGAAGAAATCTTTTTTAAACGCCCTTTAATCAGTCGTTTCTTAAGGCTAGAAATCTTTTCAGTAAAAAGAATTCCTTCCGTATGATCGTATTCGTGTTGTACTACCCGTGCGGCTAAACCAGTAAAAGTTTCCTTTTTGGTTTCAAAATTCTGGTCCTGATACTCGATAGTTACCTCTGGCTTTCTAAAAATATCTTCTCTAACATCGGGAATGCTTAAACAACCTTCAGAAAAAGCCCACTCGTCTCCGGTTTCTTCGATCACTTTGGCATTAATAAACACTCTTTTAAAGCCCTTTAAATATTCCTTTTCTTCCGCAGTTAAATCGTCATCTTCGGCAAAAGGTGCTGCATCGATTACGAATAAACGAATAGGAACCCCCACCTGTGGTGCAGCAAGCCCCACACCGTAGGCATTATACATGGTATCCCACATATTACTTATTAATTCCTCTAACTTCGGATAGTCCTTATCAATTGGTTTTGCCTTCTTTTTCAATACCGGATCACCGTAGGCAACTATTGGTAAAATCATATATCAATCTTTAATCGCTGTTTAAAATGTAATGTATACTGTTTAAATGATAAATGCCTAATGGAAAAGGTATTATATCATCAGTATTCCTTTATTTTTAATGCTTTTACAGTAGCGGAAGCTATCTATAAAACTTCTACCCTTCAATTTTATTATTTTCAAACTTTCTACTTTCTCCCTTTTCAATAAAGATACGACTGCAGGATAATGGTTGCACTTACCTCATCGACCAAAGCTTTGTTTTGTCGTTTTTTCTTTTTGAGTCCGCTATCGATCATCGTCTGAAAAGCCATTTTACTGGTAAAACGCTCATCGACACGAACCAGCTTCATTTCAGGAAATTTTTCGGTAAATTTTTTAAGAAATTCAGCTATAAAAACTTCACTTTGGCTGGCCGAATTGTCTTTTTGCTTTGGCTCTCCCACCACAACCGTTTCTACTTTTTCTTTTTTAAAATAATCCTCAAGAAAATTTAAAAGAGACGAAGTATCAACAGTGGTGAGTCCGCTGGCAATCATCTGAAGCTCATCAGTAACGGCTATCCCCGTTCGCTTTACCCCATAATCTAATGCCATTACTCTTGCCATACTTCAAAATTTATGCAAAGGTAAGGTTTATATCCATAGCTCCCCAAAAATTACATTGAAGCTCTTATATTTGCTAAAAATTAGATGTATGGATCACTTAAAAACAAAAATCGAAGCAGCCTGGGAAAACCGTGAGCTGTTAAAAGATAAAGAAACTACGGATGCCATTAGAGAAGTCATTACTCTTTTGGACGAAGGTAAACTAAGAACAGCAGAGCCGGTTGAAGGTGGATGGCAGGTAAACGAATGGGTAAAAAAAGGAGTGGTTCTTTACTTCCCTATTCAAAAAATGGAAACCCTTGAAGCTGGTATTTTTGAGTATCATGACAAAATGCCTCTAAAAAAAGGCTATAAAGAAAAAGGAATTCGTGTAGTACCAAACGCAGTAGCCAGACATGGTGCTTACATTTCCAGCGGTGTGATTATGATGCCAAGTTATGTAAATATAGGTGCATATGTAGACGAAGGTACAATGGTGGATACCTGGGCCACAGTTGGTAGTTGTGCACAAATTGGTAAAAACGTTCACCTTAGTGGTGGTGTTGGTATTGGTGGTGTTTTAGAACCATTGCAAGCCTCTCCTGTAATTATAGAGGATAATGCATTCTTAGGATCTCGAAGCATCGTAGTAGAAGGTGTACGTGTCGAAAAAGAAGCAGTACTTGGTGCTAATGTTGTACTTACGGCATCTACAAAAATTATTGATGTAACCGGGGATGAACCCGTAGAAATGAAGGGGATTGTTCCGGCAAGATCTGTTGTAATTCCTGGTAGTTATACCAAAAAATTCCCGGCAGGAGAATTTAATGTACCCTGCGCATTGATTATAGGAAAACGTAAAGAAAGTACCAATAAAAAAACGTCTCTAAACGATGCGCTTAGAGAATATGATGTAGCGGTATAAATGAAAATTCTGGTAATACAACAAAAAATGATTGGGGACGTGCTTACGTCCTCAATCTTATTTGAAGCACTTCGGAAAGCCTATCCCGAAGCGCAATTGCATTACCTTATTTATCCTCATACCAAAGCGGTTGTAGAAAACAATCCGTTTATCGATAAGTTGATAATCGGTAAAAATGAGCTTCCTTTTTATAGATTACTGAAGCAAATTAGATCTGAAAATTACTACGCTATTATCGATGCATATTCTACGGTACAAACATCGATTCTTACCAGTTTATCTGGGGCGAAATATAAAATTGGATTCGATAAAAAATATACCCGCCCATTCTACACTCATGTTTTTAGCCGAAAAATTCAGGCGAAAACAAATGCAGGTGCAGCGATCGAAAAGCGAATGCGCTTACTTACTCCGCTTATTAAAAATGCTCCGCTTCAGCTAAAACCAAAAATCTTTTTGAGTGATGCTGAACGTGAAAAAGCTAAAAGAATTTTGATTGAAGGCGGCGTAGATCTTTCAGATTCTATTTATATGATTGGGGCTTTAGGAAGTTCAGAAAAGAAAACCTATCCGCTCCCCTATTTGGCCAAGCTTTTAGACCAGATGGCAGCCAAAGAAAACACGGCTATTTTATTCAATTATATCCCAAACCAAAAAGAGCAAATTTCAACTTTAATTGGCTATTGCAATGCACAAACCAAGCAGAAAATTTATCTTGATATCTACGGAAAAAATCTCAGGGAATTTTTAGCGCTTACCAGTTTTTGTGATGCGATCATTGGGAATGAAGGTGGCGCTATAAACATGGCAAAAGCTTTAAACATCCCATCTTTTGCGATTTTTTCACCTCCTTTAAACAAAGCGAACTGGAATATTTATGAAGACGGAAAGCAGAATGTTTCAGTTCATTTAAAAGATTTTTCTCCGGAATTATTTGCTGAAAAAAGTCAGGACGATTTGCACAAAGATGTATTTGAGCTTTACGAGAAATTTTTACCAGCTTATATTGAAGAACCACTAGACCAATTCCTAAAATTGAACACTAAATGACCTATCGCTTTTTAATTTATATAAGTCATACTTATGCGTTGCCGATTGGTTTACCGCTTCAGGAAGAAATTAGGAAAAGAAACTACGAGGTAAAATGGTTTACAGAGTTGGATCCTCCCAGATCCTATTTCCCTGAAAATGGGGATTTGATCGAAACAATTGAAGACGCGATAGATTACAATCCAGATATCGTGTTATGCATTACAGATGTTGTTGCCGATTTTCTACCGGGATTAAAAGTGCAGATTTTTCATGGATTTTTAGCCAATAAGCATAGCGACAAAAAGGGTCATTTTAGAATTCGTGGTTTATTTGATCTTTATTGTACGCAAGGACCATCGACGACCATTCCATTTAATGAAATTCAGCAAAAAAAGAATCATTTTTTAGTAAGAGAAACCGGTTGGTCTAAAGTAGATCCTTTGTTTAAGATTGAAGAAAATAAGCGCGAAAAACCTACAATATTGCTTTCTTCTACCTTTTCTCCAAAATACAGCTGGTTGTATAATGAAGAGGTGATCACTGAAATAAAAAGATTATCGAAAACTGGCGAATTTGAGTTTCTGGCTGTGCTGCATCCAAAAATGGATAAAGAGAAAATTGAGATCGTTAAAAAAATGCAGCACGAAAACTTCAAATATTACGATACCACAGATATTATTCCGCTATTTCGCCAGGCAGATATCATGTTTTCAGACACCACATCTGCAATTACCGAGTTTATACTTCAGAAAAAACCGGTAGTGACTTTTAGAAATAATAAACCTGCCAATCATCTTATCAATATTTCTAATGCTGAAGAAATTGAAAGCGCCATTAGAGCAGCTTTTTCACCTTCAGAAAAACTGTTGAAAAACATCGAATCTTACATTTACGACACGCATCCTTATTTTGATGGCAAAAGCAGCGAGCGCGTAATTTCTACCTGTATTGATGTTTTACACACTGATAAATCTGAATTATCCAGTAAACCTTTAAACCTGGTAAGACGCTATCAATTAAGAAAAAAACTGAATTATTTTACTTTAAAAAGCTATAGAAAACCTTTTACTCGATAGTCGAAATTCGATAAAAACGGGAGATATTTTTATGGGTTTAGGAAATTACTTTTTCCAGAATTTAAGCTTTTTCTTTAGCCTTTTTTTCCTCAAAAATTTCTCCTGAAATTCCTGAGTGTAGCCCCACATGGTTTCAAAAACTTCATTTTCGTTCCAGGCTGTAATTATAGCATATTCGTTAGCCATAATCTTGATCATTTCCTTATTTGGCGTAAGGCGAGCGAAATTTTTCATGCGCTGTTTAAAATCCAGTCGCTTAAAATTCATTCGGTTTAAATCGACCAAAAAGAACTCAAATTGATCGCCATCGATTTGTATTAACGTGTTTCCTGGAGAGTGATCTAAAAACTCAATATTTTTTTCATGAAGCTCGTAAGTAAAGCGTGTAAAAGCCCTTAAAACCGATTCTTTTTGTGCTTCATCTTCAAATTTCTCGATATCTCTAAAGGTAAAATCGTATTCTAAATGGTCACAAATGTAATAACTGCGGCCAAAGGTGATCCACTTACACTCTTCAGCATAAGCAACAGGAAAAGGAGTCCCCACCTCTCTGGATAAAAGATATTCAGCATAACTAAAACTACGCGCAGCTTTCGATTTTCTAAAAAAACGATAAACAATTTTATTGATCAGGTTTGGGATCCTAAACGATTTCACATTCACCTGCCTACCATTAAGATCGAAGGTTTTAATGATATTTCGGCCACTGCTAAGCGTTTTCCCTTTCTCTGAAAAATCAGCTAAAATCTGATCTATTTTTCCAGCCTGGTCTTTAAAAGCGTCTGCGTATACGATTTTCATGTTGCAAAATTACGATTATAGAAACTTAAAGACTAATGAAAATATGAATAGTATTATGACCTTATAAAAAACTTAGGAGTTCTTAGGCTAAAAGTCAAATTTTGGTATTTTAGACACGTTTTGCAATCTAAGTTTAATATAAATCAGGATTATCAGTTTTAAACGTTTTTTAGAACATATTTCAAAAAAAACATCTCTAAATCTCTAATATGAGCATCGCTATAAGTTGTATTATCGTAAATTATAACACTGCTAAATTTACACTAGATTGCGTGGCTTCGATTTTTGAAACCCATAAAAACACAGAAGCGATAGAAGTTATAGTGGTAGATAATGCTTCAGAAAAAGAGGATTATTTACTTTTAGAAAGTGAGCTTCAGCAAAAAAACTTTCCGAACACAAAGCTTATAAGAAGCAAACAAAATTTTGGCTTTGGGGCAGGAAATATGATTGGCGTTAATGCTGCCTCGAATTGCAAATATTATGCGTTTATCAATAACGATACGCTACAGCTTACCAATAATTGTCTTTGGGTTTTAAAAGATTTTATGGATGCTACGCCAGATGCCGGTGTATGCTCGCCACAAATGCTGGATGAAGACAAAAATTTTAGAAGTACTATAGATCACTTTTCTTCACTTAGCAGGGAAATTCTAAAACGTGGATTTCTGGAAAAAGTAAATCCCAAAAAATATCCCAGTCGGAAAAAATTCTTTGACAAACCTACAGCCGTAAATTATGTTCAGGGATCGTTTATGTTTTTTAATGCTGAAGATTTTAATAAAATTGGAGGTTTTGACACTAATTTATTTCTATACTACGAAGAATCAGATCTTGGGATACGACTTTTAAGAGAGCGAAAAAAATATGCTTATATTTTTCCTGAAGCGCAATACATTCATTTTAAAAGCGTAAGTATTAAAAAGAGTGTAAATATACTTATTAAACGAGAATTAAAGATCTCCTTACTTTACCATACTCGTAAACATTATAGCTTTTTAGCACATCAATTCTTACTTAATTTTCTACGCATTCGGTATGGTTTAACCTGTGTCGTAAAACCCAAATATTTCCCGTTGTTTAGACTTTTACTTGGCGGCGCCAGTCTTTCTAAATCACTTAAACAAAAACAATCGATTAAAGAGATTTAAAAAAGATCGTCCAATTTTAAGGAATTTCGACTTAAAACTGGTTTCATAAATTTTCTGAAGTATCTTTGCAGGTCGTTAGCAAGGTAACTATGGAAGATAAAAAGACTGAAATTCAAAATTGTTTAGCCGTTCTTAAAAAAGGCGGACTTATTCTTTATCCTACCGATACGGTTTGGGGAATTGGCTGTGATGCCACCAATGCAGATGCCATTGATAAGATTTTTGCACTTAAGAAAAGAGCAGAAAGCAAATCGATGATCTGTTTGGTTTCAGATTTTAAAATGCTGAATGAATATGTAGAAGAAGTTCCAGAAGTTGCTTACGACATTCTAAAATATGCTGCCAAACCAACGTCTATTATTTACGATGATCCGATAAGAGTGGCTGAAAATGTAATTGCTGAAGACAACACCCTTGCGATACGAGTTACCAAAGATCCTTTTTGTAAAGAATTGACCAGAAGATTACGCCGACCTTTAGTGTCAACTTCTGCTAATATTAGCGGGCAACCAACACCGGGTTCTTTTTCCCAAATTAGCCCTGAAATTTTAAAAGGTGTGGACTATGTAGTAAATTTGCACCAGTCTAAAAAATCTTCAAAACCATCGGCTATTATTAAACTTAGTAACGACGGAACGGTTAAAGTAATACGTAAATAGATTGCTAAACCACGAATAAGGTTTTATAAAATTAGCCAAATTTCATAGGTTTTTTTAGACTTTAAAATGAGCGTTTTATAGGTATCTGTATTCGTGGCGAAAAATTAATGTAGTGAAGAATTATAGCGAAGCTTTAGATCATCAAATTTTTAAGGTAATTTCTCAGGCAACCGAAGAACTTCAACTAGACAGTTACGTTATTGGCGGATTTGTAAGAGACTTTATCCTGCAACGTGGCAATGCTAAAGATATTGATATTGTTGCTGTGGGCAGTGGGATCGATTTGGCTCTAAAGGTTTCACAACTTCTTCCTCATAAACCAAAAGTACAGGTTTTTAAAAACTATGGTACTGCTATGCTGCGAGCGTTTGATATGGACATCGAATTTGTAGGCGCCAGGAAAGAAAGTTACGCTGAAGATAGTAGAAACCCTGTGGTTGAAAATGGTACGCTGGAAGATGATCAGAATCGTCGTGATTTTACAATAAATGCCTTAGCCTTAAGTTTAAATACCTCAAATTATGGTGATTTACTGGATCCTTTTGGCGGACTGGCAGACCTAAAATCGCAGTTAATAAGAACACCCCTTGAACCCGGAGTAACCTATTCTGACGATCCGCTTCGTATGCTAAGAGCGATACGTTTTGCTTCCCAGCTAAATTTTGTTATAGAAAAAAAATCCTTAGATGCTATCAAAGAGCATCATAAGCGTATAAAAATCATATCGAAAGAGCGAATTACAGAAGAATTACATAAAATCTTATTATCTAACCGGCCTTCTAAAGGCTTTGCGCTTTTACATAAAACAAAACTTTTAAAAATAATTCTTCCTGAACTTACCGCTTTGGAGGGTATAGACGAAATTGAAGGACAGCGCCATAAGGATAACTTTTGGCATACCCTTGAAGTTGTCGATAATATTAGCCAAAATACTGATAATCTTTGGTTGCGATGGGCTGCTTTACTTCATGATATTGGTAAAGCACCAACCAAGAAATTTCATAAAAAGATTGGATGGACCTTCCATGGACATGAATTTGTAGGATCTAAAATGGTTTTTAAATTGTTTAAACGACTTAAAATGCCATTAAATGATAAAATGAAGCTTGTCCAGAAAATGGTATTAATGAGTTCACGGCCAATCGCAGTGGTCGACGATGATGTAACCGACTCGGCCGTGAGGCGATTAATATTTGATGCCGGTGAAAACATCGATGATCTAATGATCTTGTGCGAGGCAGATATTACCACTAAAAATCCACGTCGCTACAAGAAATATCATAATAATTTTAAGATCGTAAGGCAAAAGATGAAGGAGGTTGAAGAACGTGATCACGTTCGTAATTTCCAGCCGCCTGTTAGCGGGGAAGAGATTATGGAAACCTTCAACATCAAACCCTGTCGAGAAGTGGGTATTATAAAAGATGCCATTAAAGAAGCGATCCTGGAAGGTGATATTCCAAATGAACATGCAGCTGCAAGAGAACTTATGCTAAGCAGGGGTAAAAAACTTGGACTAAAAGAAGTATCAAAGCAAGATTAAAACATCAGGAAATTCCCAATAATTCACTTTAAAAATTTAAATTGTGTATCGAAATTCGGTAAAAATTGCACTTATTTTAGTGTACCTGGTCATCGTAGCAGGTGCCGTAGTAAGAATGACGGGAAGCGGAATGGGATGTCCCGACTGGCCTAAATGTTTTGGTTATTACATTCCTCCTACTCAGGAATCCGAACTGCTATTTCAGGCAGAAAGGGATTATGAAAAAGGTCAGGTAATTATTGTAGACGAAAGTTTAAAAGTAGCTAAAAGCGATTTTACTTCGGCAGAACATTACAACCCAAAAAACTGGGAAAACTACACACGGCATGATTATGCCGTTTTTAATCCGGCACATACCTGGACAGAATATATAAACAGGCTCGTAGGAGCACTGGCAGGATTTGCAGTGTTAATCATGGCGGTGTTATCTTTTAGAAAATGGAAAACCAGAAAACGGCTTTGCATTTTATCCTGGCTTTCGGTTTTTCTAATGGTATTTCAGGCCTGGCTTGGTGCCACCGTAGTGTACTCAGTATTAGCACCGGTTAGAATCACCTTACATATGGTCATGGCTTTGGTTATCGTAGCGATATTGCTTTATATCCTGGCCGATTCTTCTGCTAAAATTTATGCTTTCAAAGTTTCTAAAAGTTTTAAAGCAGTCGTCCTTGTTTCGATCATTTTAAGTTTAATTCAGGTGATTTTAGGAACCCAGGTACGACAGTTTGTAGACGAACAGGTAAAAGTTTTAGGTTACGGTACCCGCGATTTATGGCTGAATAATCCAGAGATCTCCTTTTATATTCACCGCTCCTTTTCGGTTTTAATATTTTTAGTAAATCTTTTTATCTGGTGGAAAAACAAACAAAAATTCTATAAACTCGGTCTAACCAATTGGATCATATTCTTGATTGTGATCGAGATTTTTACAGGAATGGGGATGTATTACCTGGACTTCCCATTTTTAAGTCAGCCACTACACCTGGTGATTGCTTCGGTATTATTCGGAGTTCAGTTTTATTTATTATTAGAATGTTTTAAAAGCAGCAAACCGCTTAAAACTTCTTAACTTTGAAGCTCAAAATTTTCAATTATGGTTTATCGATTTAGAGTAATTCTAGACACGGCAGAAGATGTTTTTAGAGATATTGAGATTTTAAAAACCGATACGCTCGAGGATTTACACAATAGTATTGTGCAGGCGTTTGGTTTTGACGGAACCGAGATGGCTTCGTTTTACTTAAGTGATGACGAATGGACACAGGGCGAAGAAATTCACCAGTTTGATATGAGTGGTGGTGACGATAGCATTCGTTTAATGAATGAAACCGCTTTAGATAGCGTGCTTTCTGAAGACCAGACCAAACTACTTTACGTATACGATTTCTTTAATATGTGGACGTTTATGGTGGAACTAGCGCAAATTGCAGAGATTGAAGAAGGTCGTGATTACCCAAATTTAATGTTTGTACATGGGCAAATTCCTTCTAACGCACCAGATAAAGAATTTAAGGCTGAAGAAGATCCTGCGGCAGACGAGAATTTTAATGACGATTTTGATGTAGACGATTATGACAGTTTTTCTTTCGACGAAAACTGGAACTAATTTTCTATATTTTACGTAGTAATTTTTACCGACTTATAATTTTTAAACTGAATGATCAACTTATATAATGCACAAATTGAATCATTATCGATTCATCGTGTGGGTAACAAAAGCCGTAATGAAAACATTTTTTTATCTGCGGCACCCTATCAGTTAAATGATGAAATCACCCCTTTAATCAAGGAGTATTTTCTGAAGCCTTTTAGGGAAAAAGAAGAGAATTATTATAAATTTAATCATGAGACTGATTTAGAATTTAACGAACTTTACAATCTGTCAAATGCCATTTTTGATAATCCAGAAAATATTCACGAAGCATCAAAAAAAATAACCACCTTACTTTTTGAACAATCAGCACATCCACATATTAAAAGTGGCGAAGTGTATGTGGTATATTTTGAAAATGCGCAGCTGGATAACGAGAAACTTCCAGCTATAGGAATTTTTAAATCGGAATTAAAGCACGATTTCCTGCAATTTCAAGAAAAAGGAAGCATACTGGAAATGATCGTTCAACAGGGGATCAATCTGCAAAAATTAGATAAAGGAGCTTTGATTTTTAATAAACAACGGGCTGAGGGTTATAAGATTTTATCGATCGATTCTAACAAATATGACACTAAATACTGGTTAGAGAACTTTTTGGGTGTAGATGTAATGGCTGATGAAAATTATTACACCAAAAAGTATTTAAAATTCTGTCAGAATTTCGCCAAAGACGTCGTGTTACCTGCAGAAGATAAAAAGGAAGAAGTGATGTTTATGAACCGAAGTATGGATTACTTCGCGAAAAACGATGATTTTGAGGAATCCAACTTCTTAAACTCGGTAATTGATAATCCGGATCTCGTTCCTGAATTTCAGAATTATAAAACCGAGAAAGCGCCAAAATATAAGATCGAAGATCTAACCACCTTCCCTATCGCCAACAAAGCGGTGACTGATGCACGTAAAAAGCTGAAAAACGTGATTAACCTGGATACTAATATTCAGATTAAAATGGATTTTGTAAATGCAGAATCAGCAGACAAGTTTGTTGAAAAAGGTTGGGACGAAGAAAAACAAATGTATTATTACCTGGTGTACTTCAATAAAGAAGAAAAAAGCTAGACAGATCATAAAAAAATAAAGGTCGAAATTGTATAATTTCGGCCTTTATTTTTTATCACTTATTCAAAAACTTCTATAGCTTCAAAGATATAGGCTTCATGATAATCACCAATAATTCCAGAATTCGAGTGAGAGAATACCATTCTACCTTCAGACAGTTCTGATAATCTATAACTAGAAAAAGTAGAACCAAAAACTGTATGATCTTCATTTGCATAACCTCTACCAAAACTCAAATAAATACTTTCAGGATCGCCGATCATTTTTAAAGTAGCCGAAAATTGCTCATGATCTGCACTAAAAAGTCCCTCGTCTAAATGATCGAAACAAAGTACTTTTCCATAAGTGATTTCTACTTCTTTATTAGCCATAAATGTGTACACATCATCACTTACACAATCTGCAGTAATAAAAAAATCATCAGTTTCATCTGAATAGTCATCAATCACTTCTACTAGACGCCATGATTTTTGACTGTCACCATGAATTAATGACATATTGGATTCTGGAAAGTTTGGTATTCGGTTTTCATCGTCACTTGCACAATTCGTAAATGTAAATGCTAATACAATGACGCTTAATAATTTAATTGATTTGTAAAGTTTTACCATAAAGTTTGCTCAAATTTGATGTTCTGATTGAGTCATTTATAAAATATCAAAATCTGCAAACCTAAACAATTTTTTAGGTTTATCGACTTCTCCAAACTTTTTCAGTATTAAAAATTTCAATAGAAATTCGTCTAAAACCGAAAGGTTTTACTGCAACAACCTTTTCATATTTACATCTTCGTAATTACGTTGCACAAAATCTAGCGCAGTTCTTAGAATTTGTCCCATGGTGCTGGCGCGTTTAAATTTCACATCTTTGGTAAAATGGTATAACTCGGTTCGCAACTGATTTACATTTTCCCTGGTTGACACATGATCGTTACTCATACATTTAATCAATCGCTTAAACCGTGCCTGGGTGTTAATCATCCTTTTAGCCAAAAGGGAACGCTCTTCTTTTCTATATTGTTCGATTGAAGACAATTGAAGTCGTTCTGAAACCAGTTTTACCATCTTATAATTCTCTTTAAAAAACTGTGGACGATATACCTTAAATTTCCCTTCAAAACATTGTTGATCAAAATCTATGGCTCGTATTTGATATTGGACATGATCAAAATCGTGAGTTGGGATCACTACATAATTGTACGATCGCATATCGCCCAAAAGCCTAACCGTACAACGTTCATTAAACTTTACGAATTGTTTGGCGATTTGCGCTTTTTCCCATTCCGATAATCTTGGTAAATGATCTTCGATAAAAACATCTCCGGGAATTCCAGCAATATGAGCTTCGATCAGGGTGTCTTTATACACCAAAAAAGTAATACGGTGGGGGGATAATAAATGCTCTAATTCTAAGCCGTAAATTCGGGAAGCATCTGCCTTTTTAACATAGAAATAGGTAAAAACATCGTTTAGGATATTTCTAACTTTTATGCGAAAAGGTTTAGAATTCCCAAAGGTACAGTAATCGATAGCATCAACAGCCAAAAACTCCAACATATCATCGCTACCATCAGAATGCAAGATATTATAGATCTTCTTTAGGCTTTCGTCGATCTCCTGTCGTTCAAATTCAGGATAATAACAGCGTACCCAGTAGGTATCTTCATCATCTTGATCATATACCACTACAGATCCAGAAAATCGCAACAAGTCTTCATAAAACACAGGGATCTTTGTGTTTCGGTTATAGCGTGCCAGATATTTATTGAAACGTTCGTTTACAGGAAAAGAAGGTTTCTTTTTAGACATCAGTTTAGGTTCCATATTCTTGCGCTTTTTAAGTGTTCCGAAGAACGTCTGAAGGTATTTAAAATATTAGGATTAACAGAATTCTAATTTCAGATAAGTTTTAAAAATTAGAAGCTAAAACCTCAATTATCAAGTAAAAATAAATATAGTAAGGGGAAAACTGTAACAAAAATGTAATTTAGTCGTCGTGTAAGAAAAGAAACCATCTATTTTGGAAACAATCCTCAGCATTAATCAATTAACAAAAGTTTATGGTCCCTTAAAGGCCGTAGATAATTTATCCTTTACGATCGAGAAAGGAAACGTGTACGGAATTTTAGGACCTAACGGAAGTGGTAAATCAACCACCTTAGGTATGGTTCTTAATGTGGTAAACAAAACCTCTGGAGACTTTAAGTGGTTTAATGGCTCCGAATCTACACACGAGGCTTTAAAAAAAGTAGGAGCCATCATCGAGCACCCAAATTTTTATCCCTATATGACGGCATCACAAAACCTTAAATTGGTTTGTAAAATTAAAGGTGTACCAGAACATAAAGTTGAAGAAAAATTAGAAATCGTTGGATTGCTGGATCGTAAAGACAGTAAATTTAAAACCTTTTCTCTAGGGATGAAACAGCGTTTAGCCATAGCCTCTGCCCTACTTAATGATCCTGAAATTTTGATTTTAGATGAACCTACTAATGGATTGGATCCACAGGGAATTCATCAGATTCGTGAGATTATTCGTAAAATTGCTTCTAATGGCACAACTATCTTATTGGCCTCGCATCTCTTAGATGAAGTAGAAAAAGTGTGCAGCCATGTGGTGATCATCAGAAAAGGAGTAAAACTATATAGCGGACCGGTTGACGGTATTAATGCCAGCCATGGTTTCTTTGAATTGGAAGCTGAAAATACCGAATTACTTGAGCAGTTATTAAAGCAGCATCCTTCCATCGGAAAAGTAAGTCTTAAAGGAAATTTGGTTACTGCGATTATCGAAGAGCCGATGAGCGCATCTGAAATTAACCGGTATCTTTTTGAAAAAGGACTTAGCCTTAGCTATTTAATAAAACGAAAAGAAAGCCTGGAAGAACAATTCCTTCAACTAACCAATCAAACTAGCGCCTAATGTTACGACTCTTAAATATAGAATTTTTAAAACTTAGATATAGTAGATCATCAAAGATCCTTATTCTCACCTATTTTATCTTAATCACGTTTATCGCCCTTATCGCATCTATAGAATTCCCCATTGGACAGGTCAATTTTAGAATCGCAGATCAGGGAATTTTCAACTTTCCGTTTATCTGGCATTTTAACAGCTATATCGCGGCTACACTAAAACTATTTTTAGCTATCGTTATCGTTTCGATGATGTCTAACGAATATAGTAACAGGACACTAAAACAAAACCTTATCGACGGCCTGTCAAAAAAGGAGTTTATTTTATCGAAATTTATTACGGTGATGGTATTTTCTGTCGTTTCTACTATCTTCCTTTTTGTGGTTTCATTGCTATTAGGCCTTTCTTTTTCAGATTATAACGAGTTTTCGATCATATTCTCTGACCTGGAATATATCCTGGCCTATTTCGTAAAACTGACCGGATTTTTTGCCTTTTGTTTATTTTTGGGAATTTTGGTAAAACGCTCTGCTTTTGCACTTGGTTTTTTGTTTATCTGGTGGATTGTAGAGAGTATATTATACGCGGTTCTAAGATGGCGAATTTTTAGGGGAACTGATGTTGCAGATAAAATCGTTCAATTTTTCCCATTAGAATCGATGAGTAATTTGGTAAAAGAACCATTTTCAAGACTTAACGCTGTAAAATCTGCTGCAAATCAATTAGGATCTGCTTTCGAGAAAGATTACGCCATACATTGGTACCAGATTCTTATTGTATTGGTTTGGACTGCCCTTTTTGTATATTTTTCATATGCATTATTAAAGAAAAGGGATTTGTAATATTTTATAGCTATGAAATTAATTCAGAAATCGGGATTAAGAAGAAAAGAATTTGAATTCCTAAATAACGGTGAGTTAATTGTCAAGGAGAAAAGATTTCTGAAAACAACCGAATTTTCCGTCAACATAGAACACATAGGGACTAAAAAACATATTGAATCTCATTCCAGAACCGGATTAAAAATCGTTGCATCATTCTTTTTTCTAATTGCTTTTAGCAGTTGGATCGCTCCTTTTTTTGAGGAGAAAAGTGAAATTTCTGAAAATATTTTATTGGCAATAAGTGGTTTATTTATATTTGGTTTAGGGGTAAGCTGTTTTTATGCACCTCTTAATAATTTTCTTACTTTACATGGTGGCCAGGTCAATATTCAATTCTTTTTAGATAGTCCATCACGACAAAATGTGGAAGATTTTGCCGATCGTATTATTAAAATATCAAAAGAGAAAATTAAGAAAAAATATACGCGAATCGATCCTGATATTCCTGAAGATGTTTTCATGCAACAACTACATTGGTTATTGAACAACGATTATATAAATGAACAGGAATATGCCGAAAAGAAGAATGATTATAAAATATCTAAACTTACCAGATAATTGCAAAATTTCATTTATTAATCTTTAGCCTATTATTTCTTAAGCCGCATTTGAATAGGCACATTTATTGCTTAACTTCGTAAGGCTAAGAAAAAGAACGCATGAAATTTAAGATTGAATCTGACTATAAACCTACCGGAGACCAACCTAACGCGATAAAACAACTGGTTGGCGGAATCGAAAAAAACGACCAGTTCCAAACCCTTTTGGGGGTGACCGGTTCCGGAAAAACTTTTACCGTTGCAAATGTTATTGAAGAAGTACAAAAACCAACGTTGGTTTTGGCACATAACAAAACACTTGCCGCACAGTTATATTCAGAATTCAAACAATTTTTCCCAAATAATGCGGTGGAATATTTTGTTAGCTATTACGATTATTATCAGCCGGAAGCTTTTATTCCCTCTTCCGGAACCTATATTGAAAAAGATCTTTCCATAAATGATGAAATCGAAAAACTACGCTTAAGCACGACCTCTTCCCTTTTAAGCGGAAGAAGAGATGTAATCGTGGTCGCCTCGGTTTCCTGCCTGTATGGTATTGGTAACCCGGTAGAGTTTCGTAAAAATGTGGTTTCCATTGAACGGGATATGGAAATCTCCAGAACAAAATTTCTGCACAGCCTGGTGCAAAGCTTATATTCCAGAACGGAAGCTGAATTTGTTCACGGAAATTTCAGAATAAAAGGGGATACCGTTGATGTTTTCCCTAGTTACGCAGATAATGCGTTCAGAATTCATTTTTTTGGTGATGAGATTGAAGATATCGAAGCTTTTGATCCTGCTACCAATGATGTTATCGAAAAATATGAGCGCTTGAATATATATCCTGCCAATATGTTCGTGACATCGCCTGATGTTCTTCAGAATGCGATTAGAAACATTCAGGACGACCTGGTGAAACAAGTCGACTATTTTAGGGATATCGGAAAACATCTTGAAGCAAAAAGACTGGACGAAAGAACTAATTTTGATTTAGAGATGATTCGCGAACTGGGTTATTGTTCTGGTATCGAAAATTACTCGAGATATCTTGATGGTCGCCAACCCGGCACACGTCCTTTCTGTCTTTTAGATTACTTCCCGGATGATTTCTTAATGGTTGTAGACGAATCTCACGTTACCATTCCCCAAGTTCATGCTATGTATGGAGGTGACCGTTCCCGTAAAGAAACTTTAGTAGATTATGGTTTTAGGCTTCCCGCTGCAATGGATAATCGTCCGCTGAAATTTGAGGAATTCGAAATACTTCAAAATCAGGTGATTTATGTAAGTGCTACTCCGGCTGATTACGAACTTCAGAAAAGTGAAGGGGTTTATGTAGAACAGGTAATTCGACCAACCGGACTTTTGGATCCGGTGATTGAAGTTCGCCCAAGTCAAAACCAGATCGACGATTTGATCGAAGAAATTCAAATACGGGTTGAAAAGGATGAACGTACGTTAGTGACTACCTTAACCAAAAGAATGGCGGAAGAACTGGCGAAATACCTGACCAGGATCGATATTCGTTGTAGGTATATTCACAGTGATGTAGACACTCTAGAACGTGTAGAAATTATGCAGGATTTACGTCGTGGACTTTTTGATGTGCTTATTGGGGTTAACCTGTTACGAGAAGGGCTGGATCTCCCTGAAGTTTCTCTGGTGGCAATAATTGATGCCGACAAAGAAGGCTTTCTGAGAAGTAATCGTTCTTTAACCCAGACCATAGGACGTGCTGCACGAAATGTAGAAGGAAAAGCAATTTTGTATGCTGACAAAATTACGGACAGTATGCAAAAAACCATGGATGAAACCGAATATAGACGTACCAAGCAAATGAATTATAATAAAGCTCATAATATTACGCCAAAGCCTTTGGTTAAAAAATTAGAGTCTTCTACACTTGTTAAGAAAAAGCTTGAAATATTTGAAGGTGACAACAAGCCGCCAATGCAAGCTGCCGAAGAAGAAGGAGCTTATCTAACAAAACCTCAGATCGACAAAAAAATCCGGGAAAAGCGTAAACAAATGGAAACTGCCGCTAAAGAACTTGATTTTATGGAAGCTGCCCGATTACGTGATGAAATTAAGATATTACAGGATAAATTAAAGGATTTAGCATAACACGCCTTTACAATTAACATATAAAACATTGACTCATAGCATTTTAATTTTTATTTTTAAATAAAAATTAGTTCCCCAGAAACCTCTAGCTTTTTAGCAACCTAAAATTTATTGCTATGAAAAGTTATGTATCAGTATTTTCATTTTTTTTAGTTGTCTTTTCCACCCCGGCTCAGGTAGGTATCAATACAGAAGAACCAAAGGCAAGGTTAGAGATAAAAAGTTCAGATACCGAGGATCCTTTAAATACCGATGGAATTTTGATTCCGCGTATTTCAAGGTTTCCCTCAGATGATCCTACGACAGATCAAAATGGCATGATGGTTTTTCTTGCTACTACTATTCCGGATTACTCAAAGGGATTTTATTTCTGGAATGCTGAAGAATCTTCCTGGTTTCCTATTCAGGGTAATTCTTCCAAAGCTAATTTTTATGAAGCCAAAAAAGAAACTTCGCCAGAAAACATAGCCTCCTCCATTTATCGTAAAGGTAATATTGGTATTGGTACTGATGATATAGAGGCTAAACTACAAATTGACATTGTTGCCAATAGTGATGAAGATATCAAAAAAGGAATGAAAATAGACAATCAAAATTCTGAAGAAAATAACCTGACGACTTATGGTATCGAGAATATCAACCGAAGCTTAACCAACGGTACAAAATATGGAATTAAAAACAATGTAAGCGGATCCGGATCGGGAATTCATTATGGAATATTTAATGAAACATTTCAAAGTACAGGAACAAACGATATCTATGGAATTTTTAATCGTGTAGGTCGTACGTACGGAGCAAAAAGCAATAATTACGGAGTGTATTCTGAAATTGGAAGTTCTACAGCTCAGGGAAATATTTACGGAATTTACAGTAAAGCGCAGGGTGATCGCAATGCCAATATTTTTGCCGGCTACTTTGCGGGTCGCCTGGGAATTGGAGCTACTCCTTCCACAGAATACGTTTTCCCCTCTGAAAAAGAAAAGGAAGAAATGGTATTGGCACTCTCTGAAAATGGAATAATGCGATGGCGACCACCTACCTATTATCCATATGTTTCCTCTACCAGTACTACGGGAACATTTACTATTGAAGATCATCTGGGAATCCTAAGAATAAATGATAATCTAAGTTCGGTTCAGCTTCCAGAAGCCTCTAAGCATAAAGGAAGAACTATAATCTTAGTATCCTGGCCCACTACTTCAGATAAACCTTTGTCTTTTATAGATGGGGATGATTTATTTGATGTTACCACCAACAGTAAAGTTACAAGTATTGAAAGAGGAACAGTACTTACGATTTTAAGTGCAGGGAATAGATGGCTTGTCATTAATAAATACCAATGAATAAAAAAAGCTAAATCTTAAGATTTAGCTTTTTAATATACTTGTTTCCCAGGCTGTTAAACTTTACTGGCAAAAAGACTAACATCTTCCTCTGTAATCTCTGCTCCTCCCAAGATCAATAGTCGCTCTACAACATTTCGTAATTCTCTAATATTTCCTGTCCAGTTGTATTCTTTAAGCTGATTAAGCGCCGCTTGAGTAAAGTTTTTTTTGTTTGTCCCCTGCTCACTGGCAATTTTTTCGGAAAAGTACTCTACCAGTAGAGGAATATCTTCCCTACGATTGTTTAAGGAAGGAACTTCTATCAAAATTACCGCAAGCCGATGGTATAAATCCTCTCTAAACTTTTTATCTTCGATCTCTTTTTTCAGATCCTTATTGGTAGCTGCGACTACACGTACATCTACCTTGATATCCTTATCGCTACCAACGCGTGAAATCTTATTTTCCTGCAAAGCCCTTAACACCTTAGCCTGAGCAGAAAGACTCATATCTCCGATTTCATCCAGAAAAATGGTTCCTCCATTCGCTGCTTCAAATTTACCAGCTCTATCTTTATTTGCTGAAGTAAAAGCTCCCTTTACGTGTCCAAAAAGTTCGCTCTCTATAAGTTCTGATGGAATCGCGGCACAATTCACTTCGATCATCGGCCCTTTGGATCGTTCACTTTTCTGGTGAATCCAATGCGCCACAAGTTCTTTCCCGGTTCCGTTAGCCCCGGTTACTAAAACACGTGCATCTGTAGGAGCAACTTTTTCAATAATTTCCTTAATCCTATTGATCTCTTCAGACTCTCCAATCATCTGAAAGTTTTTGCCTACTTTCTTCTTAAGCCGCGCATTTTCCTGCACCAGTTGTTTTCGGTCTAAGGCATTACGAACAGCATTCAGCAATCGGTTTAAATCCGGCGGTTTAGAAATATAATCGAAAGCCCCCATCCTCATGGTTTGCACGGCAGTATCAAGATCTCCATGCCCCGAAATCATCACAAAGGGAATTTCAGGCTTAATTTTACTGGTCGCTTCCAATACCTCTACACCATCCATTTTTGGCATTTTGATATCACAAAGTACCAGATCGTAATCTTCTTTTTTGATTAATTCCATCCCAGCCAAACCATCTTCGGCTTCGGTAACGTTATAATCTTTATTTTCTTCGTTTAGAATTTTAACAAGCACCCGTCTTATGGCTGCTTCATCTTCTATTAATAATATTTTAGACATTAAAATACGCTAAATTTAAGTCCGCCACGCGCATAGAATGTGTTTACAGAATTAATAGTATAAACGTCATTTCTATCTACATCGCGCAAACGAATATCATTCATAATTGTATGACCGGCATAAACATATAGTCCTAGATGTTCAGTAATGCTATATTCATATCCCAAACCAGCTAATATGACGGTCATAGACATACTATCGGCCAAAGCGGTACTATCCTGAACTGAGGGGGTAATATCAAAATTGTCCTGAACATTGGCATAAAAGCCATCTAAAGTTACAAAAGCCTGCAGAACATTACGGTTGTTAGCGTGATATTTTAAGTTAGTTTTAGGAACTCCCAACATATACGACCATTTAGGATGAAATTTTTGTAATAATGCGCCACAGGCAACGGGAATGGAAAACCAGTAGTCGTGGAATAATGTAATCCAAAAATTATACGGGTTGGTTTAAGTATATCTTCTCCTTTTTTAATCTTGATAAAATATACTGCTCCTTCATAAATGATATCATCACTTAGTAGGTGGTTAGTTGAAAAGTTAGAAGCTGCCTTTGCCCCTGTTTGCAAGCCCATTCTCCAGTCATTATTTAAATGAAAAACATAAGCTAAAGTTGCAGTAATGGATTGAAACCGATCTAAATGAAATGTTTCAAAAGAAGTATCATCATAAAATTTAAAATTTACATTTCGATATTCTATCCCTGGCACTAAATAACTACCTTCTTTCTTCAATTTTATGGGAAAATTGAAAAAAGTTCTAAACCTCCTAAACGAATTATCAGAATCAGATTGGGGAAAATAAGTAAATTCTATCCGTGCCAGATCTGTTAATTGTGCTTTTGCCGAGAATCCAAAAAATAGCAAAAAGAATAGCACTAAAATACTTCTAAAAGTGTTTTTCATGTTAGTCAGTTTTTGGTTGATTCGGGGTATGGATTAAATGAACATCGCGTTGTGGGAAAGGGATGCTTATGCCATTTTGCCTAAAACTATCGTCGATTTTAAAACGTAATTCACTTTTTATTTTTGGATCGGTAAAACTATCACCGATGTAAAAATACACTCCAAACAATAAAGCTGAATCTCCAAAATCTTCAAAAAGCACAAATGGTTTTGGGGTTTTAAGCACTCCTTTTTGCTTATCCACACAATCCAAAAGTATTGTTTTGACCTTTTGAGTATCACTCCCATAAGCTACGCCCACATTTACACATTCTCTGGTGGTACGATGATTTTGGGTATAATTATATACCGTATCACTTATAAATTTATGATTTGGTATAATCATTACTTTATCATCCCTGGTAAGCGCTCTGGTTGTCCTTAATTTAATTTCGAAAACTCTGGCAACTTTATTATCTATTTCTATTATATCACCTACCAATAGGGATTTATCTAAAATGATAAAAATCCCCCCTATAATATCTTGGAAAAGTTCTTGTAAGGCTAAACCTACTCCAACGAATAAAGCGGCTGAAGCGGTTAGTAAAATCGAAATATCAACCCCACTTGAGCTTAGGGTAATTAAAATTACAATAAGATAAACTACGTACTTTACAAACTTAAAAGCACTTATAAACTTTAATTTGTCCTCGTTTAAAAGTTTACCCGCAATAAAGTTACGTATAAGCCTGAGAATAACAGAGGTTAAAATAAATACAAAAATCACCAGTAAAACTACACCTACGGTGAGTTTAAATGGTTGACTAAGCAGGTTAAAGTTTAAAAACTCTTTTATACTTCCCCAAATATCCTGCTCTAATACTTCTGAAATCTGATTGGCCGTTTCGTTTTGCATTCTAATATTTAAGCCACTTATAAATTTCTTTATAACTAGCTTTCTTACCATACATTAAAATACCAACACGGTATATTTTTGCTGCTATCCATACCACTGCCGTATTGGTTAGCAGCAATATAAGAATAGATAGGGAAATTTCCCACCATGGTACTCCAAATGGGATACGCATTAACATAACTATAGGAGAAGTTAAAGGAATCATTGAGAAAATCGTACTTACCGTCCCATGAGGATTTTCTATTACCGCAAAAAATCCAACATAAATCCCAAGCATCAATGGGATAATAACCGGTAGCATAAATTGTTGCGTATCGGTCTCGCTATCTACCGCTGCACCGATAGAAGCATAGATTGCACTATATAAAAAATATCCGCCTAAAAAATAGATCAGGAAATAAACAATTAAACTAAAGATTGGTAGGTTAAGCACATCGGCAACCAATTGGTTCACTTCAGGAATATTTAATTGATGTGTATCTATCTGGCCGGGTTGTGCATTCATTAAATCAATACCAAAATACAATCCGGCTATCGTATATAGAATTCCGCCTAAAATGACCCATACCGTAAATTGTGTGATTCCTGCCAATGAGGTACCCAGTACTTTCCCTAACATTAATTGTATAGGTTTTACTGAAGACACTATAATTTCAATTATTCGGTTTGTTTTTTCTTCAATAACAGATCGCATCACCATATTCCCATAGATGATAATAAACATCATCAATAAGTATCCGGCTGCACCTCCAAAAAACATTCGGAGATAATTCGCCATTTTCGAGGTTGTTTCTCCGGAAAAATTCTGAATTTCTACATCGACCTTTGTTTTTACAGCATCGATCTGTGCTACATCTATACCACGTTGAATCAGCTCATTTCTTTGTAATTTATTGGAAATGATTTTTTCTATATTCTGAACCGTTCCCAAACCGGGAGATTCTTCCCCAAAAAATTCTACCTTTCCCGTAAGATCATAATTATTGTCGGCTCTCGGAATATGTATAAGTCCGTAATATTCACTCTCACGGACGATTTTCTTGGCTTCCTCTAAAGTTTTATCAGAGAAATTTAAATATTGAAGATTTTCATCATCCTGAAATTCTTTTAGAAACAAACCAGTTTCATCGTGCAGTCCAATAATATGCTGTTCACTACTATTCAGCATACTTAAATAAGCAATTAAAGCAAACATTCCTACCAGTATAAGCGGACTAAGAAATGTCATTACGATAAAAGTTTTATTACGAACTCTCGCTAAATATTCCCGCTGAATGATAAGTTTTAAACTACGCATTATGAGTAACCGTTTTGATGAAAATATCGTTTACCGAAGGAATCACTTCTACAAAATGATTGATCCTTGCTTTGGTTAATAAATACTGAATTAAATCATTAGGATTTTCGTGAGGTTGTAACTGAATACTTACTTTAAGATCATCATTAATACTCTTAAAATGAGCTGCACCTACCTTAAATTTTTCCTGAAGCTCGGCCATTAAAGCTGCTTCGTGTTCGCACTCTAATCCTACTTCAAAAGTATTGTTTTTATATTCTTTTTTTATTTCAGAAACCTTACCATCCAATAATTTATTAGACTTATTGATAAGCGCCATATAATCACAAAGTTCTTCTACGCTTTCCATACGATGTGTTGAAAATAAAATTGTAGCGCCTTTTTCTTTTAATTCTAAGATCTCACGTTTAATGATATTAGCATTTACGGGATCAAAACCACTAAAAGGCTCATCAAAAATTAACAATTTTGGATTATGAAGCACCGTAATTACAAATTGTACTTTTTGCGCCATTCCTTTAGAAAGTTCCTGGATTTTCTTATCCCACCATCCGGTAATTTCCAGTTTCTCAAACCAGTATTGCAATCGTTGCTTAGCTTCAGCCTTAGAAAGTCCTTTCAACCTGGCCAAATAGAGCGCCTGTTCCCCTACTTTCATAGACTTATACAATCCGCGTTCCTCGGGCAGATAACCAATATGCTGTATATCTTCTGGGTGCAAAGGTCTTCCATCAAGATATACCTGGCCTTCATCTGGCATCGTTATCTGATTGATTATCCTGATGAATGTGGTTTTTCCTGCACCATTAGGGCCTAACAAACCAAAGACACTCCCTTTAGGTATGGTGATCGATACATTATTTAGTGCAGTGTAACCTCCAAATCGTTTATAGATGTTCTCTGCAACCAAAAGATTTTCCATAAAATAACTTTAGAGGTGTAAAGATATTCAAATACTATTACAGACTTGAAAATTGGTCTGGATAATTTATAAATTCAGCTTTAGGCATAAAAAAACTTCCTTAGTGTAAGGAAGCTTATGAATGTTTTAAAATTTATTTTTTAATAACTGGTAGCAAAATAGTCTGTTGGGGTTACCAGTTGATCGATCACATGAATAATTCCGTTCTTAGATTCGATATCGCTGGCTATGATATTTGCACCCCCAATGGCTACATGTTGGCCATTCAGCTCAGTATTAATTTTAATCGATTTATCTCCAGAAACCGTAATGACTTGCGAGCTATTAAACTGATTTTTAAGCACTTTTTGAGGAATGATATAGTGCTTTACAAATTCTACTAATTTTATCTTATTTTCAGGATTCGTAAGTTGAGACAACTCTCCTAGTTTCATATCTTCGAAAGCCTGATTCGTAGGCAAAAAAATAGTATAACCTTCTACATATTCTACCGATGTATCTAATCCTGAAGCTTTAAGAAAAGTTAGAAACGTAGAAAACCTGCTGTCCATTTCAGCCAATTCTACGATGGTATACTCGTTAGTATCATCCACCATTTCAAAGAATTTCTCTTCCTGTGCATAGGTGAGGGTAGTTAATAATATAACTACAACAGATAGAATCAAATTTTTCTTTTTCATAATTTTCGTTTTTGATTTTTTTGAAAATTACTAAAGAACGTACCTGATTACAAACTGTTTAAAACAGGTTTAGAAAAGGTTTAACGGCGATGTTAAAAAACAAAACCCACCCTTAATTTAATTAAGGATGGGAAAAAAATTGCTATGAAAAAGAAAAATTATCACTAAAAGTCTTAGTGAGAATCAAATATATAAATTTTTTCTTAAAATAAAAGTTCTAAGAAAACATATCTTTAACTTTTTCAAAAAATGATTTATCGCTTTTTTCGGGATTCGGCTGAAAGTTCTCGTCATTCGCCATTTTCTCGAAAAACTCTTTTTGATCTTTAGTTAAGGTTTTTGGGGTCCACACATTTACATGAACCAGCAAATCACCTTTACCATACCCGTTTAAACTATTTACACCTTTACCACGAAGCCTTAAAATTTTTCCGGATTGCACACCTGGTTCAATTTTAATTCTCACCTTTCCGTTTACGGTTTGGATTTCTTTAGATGCGCCAAGAGCTGCTTCAGAAATACTTATATAAAGATCATAATGCAGGTTATCACCTTCTCTTTGTAAACTCTCATGAGCTTTCTCTTCGATAGCTACTAAAAGATCTCCAGGAATTCCATTTCCAGGAGCTTCATTCCCTTTACCAGAGACTTTTAGTTGCATTCCATCTTCTACCCCGGCAGGAATTTTAATAGAAACCATTTCTTCCTGAACTTTCAATCCCTGTGCATCTGCATCTGCCGGTTTTTGATCGATCATTTGCCCACTACCACCACAGGTAGTACAGGGGGAAGCAGTTTGCATTCTACCTAAAATCGTATTGGTCACGCGGGTTACTTGTCCGGTACCATTACAGGTAGAACAGGTTTTATAAGTAGTTCCAGGTGCCTGAACTTTACGCTTTACTTTAATTTTTTTCTCTACTCCATTAGCTATTTCTTCTAACGTAAGCGCTACCCGAATTCTTAAATTACTTCCCTTTGCGCGACGTTGACCGCCACCGCCAAAGCCACCAAAACCTGAGAATCCGCCGCCAAAGCCGCCGCCAAAGATATCGCCAAACTGGCTGAATATGTCATCCATATTCATACCACCTCCGCCGCCAAAGCCACCGCCTTCAAAGGCCTGATGTCCAAATCGGTCGTATTTAGCTCTTTTTTCTTCGTTTCCTAATACCTCGTAAGCCTCAGCTGCTTTCTTAAATTTATTTTCGGCCTCATTGTCACCCGGATTTTTATCTGGGTGATATTTGATCGCCATCTTGCGATAGGCTTTCTTGATTTCAGCTGCCGAAGCACCTTTGCTTATTCCTAATATGTCGTAATAATCCTCTTTCATGGTCTAAGTTTACTTTTAAAAGTTGTACTCCCTACTTACCGGTAACAACTTTTGGATAACGAATAATACGCTCTCCTAATCTATATCCTCGCTCCACAACATCTACAATCTTCCCTTTAAGATCGTCATTGGGAGCAGGAATTTGCGTTATGGCTTCATGAATATCGGCATCAAAAGTGTCTCCACTTTCAACTTCGACAGGTTCCAAGCCTTTATTTTTTAGTGTTTCTCTGAACTTGTTATGAATAAGCTCTACCCCTTTTAAAAGATTTTTGTCTTCAGTCTTATTGATCTCAACTAAAGCCCTGTCAAAATCATCTAAAACTGGCAACATAGCAAGCATTACTTCCTGATTGGCAGTTTTAAAAAGTTCTAAACGTTCTTTGGAGGTTCGCTTTTTATAATTTTCAAATTCAGCAAAAAGACGTAAAAACTTGTCTTTTTCTTTTTGAAGATCTTCTTTTAACTTATCTGTTTCAGAAGTATCTTCATCTGCTACCTCTTTATTTTCAGACTTTTCTGCTTGTTCTTTTTCTACCTCATCGATTGCTTTATCGATATTTTCCTCTACCTGATCCTTTATTGTGTCCTGATCTTTATCGTTAGCTTTCTTTGTCATTTTTTTCTATCAGTTTTTTGATGCTTAACAATAGTCAAATTTATTGCCAAGCGCTTAGTTGTGTCAAAATGTCACCGATAATTTTTAATAATTTTTTAATACAAAAAAATTTAATTCATATTACTTTTGCGCTTCAACCAAATTGCAAAAAAACTAAATTTCAACAAAATGAAAAAAAACATTTTAAAAGGATTTATGGCCTTAAGCCTTATCGTAGGTTTAGGAAGTTGTAAAAACAATAACAATCATGATAGCAAAGCTGAAGATGCTAAAGAAGTAGCAGAAGCAACAGCTGAATCAATGGAATATGTTGTAGATACTACAGCTTCTTCTATTAGCTGGATAGGTAAGAAACCTGCAGGACAGCACACCGGTACTATTAAAGTTGAAGAAGGAACTTTTAAGGCTAATGACAGTATTATCGAAAGTGGAAACTTTACGATAGATATGATGTCTATAGAAGTTACAGATCTTGAAGGTGACGACAAGAAAAATCTTGAAGCACATTTAATGGGTACTGTAGAAGGTAAAGAAGGTGATTTCTTTAATGTAAATGAATTTCCTGAAGCTACTTTTGAAGTAACAGGAATTTCTGAAACAGATGGTAAAACCATGATGGAAGGAAACCTTACGATTAAAGATGAAACCAAAAATATTTCTTTTCCCGTGTCAATCAACAAAACTGACGATGGTTATGAAATTTCCAGTGAAGAGTTTACTATAGATCGTACTAACTGGAATGTGAACTACGGATCTAAATCTGTATTTGACAGTTTAGGTGATAATTTTATCTACGACGATATTACTTTAAAATTAGATATTAAAGCTGATAAAAAAGCTTAATTTAATTTTTATATAAGACTTAAAGCCGGCAATTTGCCGGCTTTTCTATTTTTTAAAAGTGAACACAAATTCCAATCCAACCCATAAGGTATGATTAGAAAAGTGTTCTTTATTCAAAGCTTCTTTTTTTTTTGATTGTCGTTATAAGAAGTTTTTCTTACAACAAATCTTCTAGTGCCGGTTGCAAATGCACATATTCAAAGTGGTATCCCTGTCCTTCAATTTTCTTACTACTTACCAGTTGACTAGATAGTAAAAGCGTGGACATCTCTCCAAATGCAGCTTTAAGCACAAACTTTGGTACATTTGGCAACCATAAAGGTTTATCAAGTTGTTTTGCTACTTCCTGGGTCATTTCTTTATTAGTCACCGGATTTGGTGCTACACCATTAAAAGTACCCGCAAGTTGATTTTCTAAAACATACAGGAAAATCTGGGTCAGATCTTTAATATGAATCCAGGACTGCCACTGCTTTCCGCTACCTAAAGGTGCTCCAATATTAAAATTAACCGGTTCTTTTAGCTTTTCCAGCATTCCGCCATTTTCAGCCATTACCAATCCGATTCTTATTTTTGAAACTTTAAGTCCTAAATCTTTAAAATTGTTTACTGCACTTTCCCATTGTACCACTACCTTGCCAACAAATGAATCATCTATCTTTTCTTCTTCTTCAAAATAAAGCTTTTGTAAAGAACTTGGATATACCCCAATGGCACTGGCTGAAACAATGTGTTTAATTTGGTGATCGTTTTTTGATAAGGTATCAAAAAGCAGGTTGGTACTTTCTACCCTGCTATTTAAAATTTTACGCTTATTTTCAGTCGTCCATCGCTGCGCGATACTGGCACCCACCAGATTAATTATCGCATCCACGTTTTCGATAGCTCGTTTATCGATCTCTCCACCTTGCGGATCCCATAAAAATCCGCGATAATGATCTTTATGCTGAATTTTATCTTTACTAGTTGTAAGATAATTCACATCTATGCCTTTCTCATGGCATAATGCTGAAATTTTTGAACCAATAAGCCCTGTAGCTCCAGTGATTAATACCCGCATTTTTTTCTTTTGAAGATAGCGCTATACTGCAAACTAAGAAATTACTTTAGCGAGCTTTAACAGCGGTATCACCTATTTTTTAACGGCTCTTAACATTTCCCGTTTCCCCGGCGGGCCAGGTAATCTTTCTACCGTGAACCCTACCGCTTGCATTGCTCTTCTAACGCTTCCTTTCGCTGCATAGGTTACCAAAACTCCGTTTAATTTTAACGAATTATACATTTTTAGAAAAATCGGCTCAGTCCACAATTCAGGCTGAACCCTTGCGCCAAATGCATCAAAATATATTAAATCAAAAATAGCACGCTCATCGATTTCCTGAAATGTTTTTTCCTGTTTCTTTAAATTAAAATGAGCAGTTATAGGCAGCATTTTTTCCCATTCGGCATGGTGCATTTTATTAAACACCTCTGCCGCAGTTTTAAAGTCCGGTAATACAGATGCATAATCCAAAATTGCTAATTCTTCAGGTTTTACAGGATACGCCTCAACACCGGTATAATTAATTGTTATTGCGTCCCCGTAAAAAGCGGTAAGTAATGCATTTAAACCGGTTCCAAAGCCAATTTCTAAAATCGAAAGTTCATTCTTATTAAATTCGGCTACCGTGAAATCCAAGCCAGTTCTTATAAAAACATGCATCGCTTCCTGCAAAGCACCATGCTTGGAATGGTATTGTTCATTCCATTCTGGAATATAAATAGTAGACGAACCGTCTCCGGTTTTAATGATTTTTCGTTCCAAATATTACTGTTTTAAAAGTACTCCATTAGCTAAAAATGCCAATTCTTGCTTAGGTTCTGTAATGGCAGCAATCTCTTGTGGAGATTTACCGGCGTCTTCGGCAAAATGCTGTTGATCCTTTACAGATACTTCTTTAAGAAATGCTTTTCCTTCAACCACCACTTGCTTCCCCTCGATATCTTTAGGTACAAAAAAACCGTAATCTTTAAATTTTACACTAACATCTTCATCACCTGGGATTTCTAGATTCATCCAGCAGCCTTTCATTTTACAAACCGAGTTTACCGTAGTGGTAAAACTGGTAGTAATAGTGTCCCCAGGTTTTAACTGGGCATATTGATTGGCCATTGTATTTGCATCTATCGCAGCTTCTGCATCAACGTCGTCACCAAACCTTGCATAGGCCAACTCTTCATTACTGGTTGAAGTCTTTACAGTTTCTTGCTTTTCTTCTGAATTTTTACACCCTATCAGTGCACAGCACAGTACAATTGAAAATATAATTTTTTTCATATTAAATCCTTATTGGTTTTTGCCTGAATATCACCAAAATTACCAAAAGTTTAGATTTTAATTTTACTTTTATTTAGGTAAATTTGAAGTTCTTAAATAATATAAAATGGAAAACATCGCGACGAAAGTAAAAATCACCAAAGCATCTTCTTCTAAATTATCCAGTGTAGATTTTAGTAATCTTACCTTTGGTAAAGTCTTTACCGACCATATGATGGTTTGTGATTATAAGGATGGTTCCTGGCAAACTCCTGAGATTGTTCCTTACGGACCTTTACAAATGTACCCATCTGCAAAAGTATTTCACTATGGGCAGGCAGTTTTTGAAGGAATGAAAGCGTATAAAGACGATGAGGATAAAGTATGGCTTTTTAGACCAGAGCAAAATTTTGAACGTATTAATAAGTCCAGTAAACGTCTTGCTATCCCTGAATTTCCTAAAGGTCATTTTTTTAATGGACTGGAAGAACTACTAAAATTAGACAAGGAATGGATCCAAAAAGGTTTTGGAAACTCCATGTATCTTCGTCCTTTTGTCATCGCTACTGAACCCGGTGTATCTGCTTCTACATCTAGTGAATATAAATTTATGATCTTGTGTTCTCCTGCACAATCCTATTATAGCGGTGAAGTTCGCGTAAAAGTTTCTGAGGATTATAGCCGTGCTGCAGATGGAGGTGTTGGTTTTGCAAAAGCTGCCGGGAATTATGGGGCTCAATTCTTCCCTACAGATATTGCAAATAGTGAAGGTTATCAACAAATTATTTGGACAGACGCGAACACACACGAATATCTAGAGGAAGCGGGTACCATGAACCTATTCTTTAGAATTGGTGATAAATTGGTTACCGCTCCAATTAGTGATAGAATTCTTGACGGTGTTACCAGAAAAAGTATCATCGATCTTGCCAAAGATGCCAATATAGATGTTGAAATTAGAAGAATAAAAGTTTCTGAACTTATTGAAGCAGCGAATGCGGGCGAACTAAAAGAAATTTTTGGATCGGGTACAGCAACTGTTGTGACACCTATTTTAGGTTTTGGTTATAAAGGCGAAAAATACGAATTACCAAAAATTGAAGATTCGTATGCCAAATCTTTTAAGGATCAGTTATTAAAAATTCAATATAATCAGGCAGAGGACAAGTTTGGCTGGAGATACGAGGTAAAATAAAAACACTGGCAAAAGCAAATGAGTTTTTAAACAATTGCGAACCAGGCTCCGGGTTGTAAATCCATTTGGCGCCAAAAAACTATAAAAATGCGCTGAGAATCAGCGCATTTTTTGTGTTTACAAGTCTTATTTCTTTAACATAGGCTAAATATTTCCATTCAAAAAAAATACATAAGTTTGGCCTTTGTAAAATAGATTTAGAGTTGAGATACTGTATTCTTATATTATTCTTCTTCTGCCTAAAAGTATCTGCTCAAAATGATAGTCTGCAGCGATTTCCGGTTCGTGATTCTATTCAAATAGCCAAAGATCGTAATTTCTATAGACAACTTCAGGAGAAAACGAAGAACAGTAAATTTACCAGGATGCTTTACGATTTAATGTTTGATCCTGTAAACCCTGCAGATGCTAAAACAGCTACCAAAAAAATAGAAAACCAACTACAACGTGATTTTTCAAAATACCAGGGAAAAACCATACGTAAAATTTATATTACCTCGCTGGATCCTTTTGGATACAGCGAAAAGGACACCGCTGTAAAGCCTACTCAAAAAATCCAGAAAATAGGGAATGTTTTACATGCACGCACCAAAGAGTTTACCATTAGAGGGTTATTATTAATCAAGGAAAACTCCCAAATGGATTCTTTGGAAGTTTTAGAATCTGAGCGTGTTTTAAGAGCACAAAATTATATAAGGAGAACCCTAATACGCCCCACCAATGTTACGGGCGATCCAAACATGGTAGATTTATATGTATATGTGTTAGACAGCTGGAGCATATCAGCAGATGGCAGTGTTTCCAGCCGCAAAGGTGAATTAAGATTACGGGAATACAATAGTTTTGGTTTGGGACATCGCACTACTCTAGCCTACAAGCAGGGCTATCAGAATGAAATAGGCACAGGATATACCTTAGGATATCGAGCTCAGAATTTATTCAATACCTACATCAATGCTGAAGTTTTAAGGGATTTAGATGTTGATGGGACATATGAAAATTTTGCAAGTATAGATCGGGAATTTTATTCTCCCTATGCGCGTTGGGCGGGAGAAATAAGCATCAGGCAAAGCTTTTATGATGAACATATTTATCTTGGTGATCTGGATACATTACTTCTAGAACCTTTAAAATATAGGGATTTTAATGTATGGGGCGGTTACGCCATTCCTGTTGCCAATAAAGATTCTGAAGAAAAATTACCAACCAACCTCATATTAGCGGGAAGGTACACCAAAAGGGATTATTTAGACAGACCGGGAGAGAATATAGATTCTGTTGCGTATTTTTCGAATAACAATGTTCTTTTAGGTTCTGTGGGAATTAGAGATATTAACTATACGCGAGATCGGTATATTTTTAGAAATGGAGATATCGAAGATATTTCGCTTGGTCACAGCTATTTTATAAATTCTGGAATTCAGCGAAATGCGGGCAATCAGAATTACTTTTATTTAGGGATCGATTTAACCTATTCAGATTACATTAAAAACTTTGGTTATCTAGCAACCAATCTTGGCTACGGAAGTTACTTTTTTAAAAATACAGCACGACAATCACTTTTTAGATTCGGAACCACCTATTTCTCTCCTATTTTCAGGGTCGGGAACTGGTTTTTCAGGCAATTCGCAAAGTCTAACGTCGTAGTTGGTATTAACCGAAAAGATTTTATCAGAGACCGGATCTCCATAAATGATGAAGATGGGATTTATGGCTTTGACACCCATCAGGTTTTTGGAACGCGCAAGTTTGTTTTTAATTTTCAGACACAATCCTACGTGCCTTTTAGTTGGCTGGGTTTTAGGATGAGCCCGTTTATAAATTTTGACCTTGGGTTTATCGGTGAAGCCCCAAAACCTTTTTTCAGTAATGACCTTTATACCAAATTTGGCATGGGACTTATAATTAGCAACGATTATTTTGTATTTGATAATATTCGCTTATCCTTCGCCATTTTTCCTAACATGCCGGGCAGGGGTCGTAATATCCTGGATTTTAACATAAATACCGACAATCAGTTTACCCTAGAAAATTATCGTTATGAACCTCCTCATATTTTGGAATATCGATAGATTATTTATCAAGAATTTCCTTTATATTCGGTTTAAAATAATTAGGCCCTTTTAATACTTTCCCGTCTTCTCTGTAAATTGGTTTCCCATCAGCCCCCAGTTTACTCATATTACTACGCTGAATTTCATCAAAAACCTCCTCTATTTTATGTTGCATACCATGCTCGATAATGGTACCGCACAAAATATAAAGCATATCTCCAAGGGCATCAGCAACTTCAACAAGGTCGCCATTCTGTGCTGCTTCAAGATATTCTTCATTTTCTTCTTTCATTAATTCAAACCTCAGCTTGTTTTTAGCCGCTCCCAAACTTGCTATAGGTTGCTCACTTACCCCTAATCCAAAGGCACTATGAAATTGCGTAACCGCATCAATTCTTTTTTTCATTACTTTATTAGCTTATTCGTTTAAATTTGCATAAAAATAGATAAAATGTTTAGCACAGGACAGTGGATATTTGCAGGATTTTTTCTTATCACTTTTATCATTGTAATGATTTTTATGTACAGAAAAGATTTAAACCTTCATCGTAAGTATTATAAGAACAGTATTTTTGTATTAATAGGATTTATTGCATTCATACTTCTGTTATTTGTAATTAAGCTATATTTAAAATAAATGCTTCGCCGCTATTTTACTATCTTAGCAATAACTGTGATTTTATAAGCCCATGAAGATTTTTAAGTATTTACTTTTTTTAATTCTTATCGTACTTATTGGAGGTTCTATTTATATAGCAACCAAAGATGGAGATTACAAATTTGAAGAGACTCAGGTTTTTAATGCTCCTCAGGAAATTATCTTTAACGAAGTAAATAATCTTAAAAACTGGGAATACTGGGATCCCTGGAATCAGGAATCAGACCATCTGATTATAAGTTACGGAGATACCATACAGGGAGAAGGGGCTGTGCTTTCCTGGGAAAGTGATGAATTAAGCGATGGAAAAGTAGAAACTTTAGAAGCCAAGCCTTTTAAAGAGATTATCCAAAAAATCACCTTAGCACAAACCTTTACCAATACTAGCGGTAAAATCTACTGGAATTTTGAACCCCTGGAAAACAATCAAACCAAAGTAACCTGGGGTATGGAAGGTAAGCAAAACTTTAAGGAAAAACTATCCTTTCTTCTAGCCAAAGAATCCTTAACCCAGATTATGCGACCTAAATTAGAAAAAGGACTTACTAAAATGCAGCAAATAATTACTAACAAGATGAATCAGTACAGCATTAGTGTGGATGGTGTTGTAAATCATGGAGGAGGTTATTATATGTATACTACCACTGCAAGTAAAATCAGTCAGGTAAATGAAAAAATGCGACCTATGGTTACTGAAGTAGCGAATTTCATGCAATCTCAGAACATTGAAAAAATAGGGAATCCTTTTGTTCTTTATAATGAATGGAATCAATCCAATGGTACCGCTATTTTCTCGGCAGGTTATTTTACACCTAGCGAAGTAATCACCCCAATGGATGCCAATGTTCTAAATGGTAACATGCCAAATCAAAAAGTGTTGAAAACCGTTTTAAAAGGTAAATATGACAATTTGGAAGAAGCCTGGAATAAGGCTTATGATTATATTGATAAAAACGGACTTGAAGTTGCGGAAGAATCAAAACCTTTTGAAGTTTATCTAACTAATCCTGATACAACCCCAAATCCTGCTGATTGGGTGACTCATATTTATATTCCGGTAAATTAAAGCTGAATGTTTAAAGGTGCTATTTTAGTATTTCTTGGGGGAGGTTTAGGCAGCGTATGCCGCTATTTGATTAGTAAAGCTTTAAATGGCAGAGGAACAAACTTACCCTGGGGCACTTTTACCGTTAACATTTTAGGCAGTTTTATTATTGGTCTATTATTGGGAATAGCCATAAAAAACAACAATCTTAATAATACGACCAACCTTATTCTTGCCACTGGTTTTTGTGGCGGGTTTACCACCTTCTCTACTTTTTCCTTTGAAAATCAAGCCCTTTTAAAATCGGGCGACTACTACAATTTTGCAATTTATGCCATAGGAAGTTTAATTTTTGGAATTGCGGCAGCAGCTATTGGTCTTTATTTTTCAAAATTGGTGTAATAGCATTTAGAAAGTTTCTACCTAAGACTTCAATTTTTACTTTTTTATTGTACACCCCATAACAAGACGGGGGTAATTTTCTGATATTCACATTTCTTTAAGCTTAACCCCTGTTTTTTTAACTTCATTTAAGAATTTTTAATACTTTTAAATCACTAAACCTGAAATTCTTATGAAGAAAATTGAAGCTATTATCAGAAAGTCAAAATTTGACGAAGTAAAAAAAGCCTTACACAGCACTGAGGTTGTCTTTTTTACGTACTGGGATGTTACAGGGGTCGGAAACGAAAAACAAGGTCATGTATATCGCGGGGTATCTTATAGTACCACCGATATACAAAGACGAAAATTATCTATTGTCGTTTCAGACGAATTCCTGGACAACACTGTAAATGCCATTTTAGAATCTGCCTATACAGGTTCTGTTGGTGATGGTAAAATATTCGTTTCCACAATCGACGAAGCTTACCGTATACGTACTAAAGAAAAAGGGACCGATTCCCTTAAATAATTAACTAACATAGAAATAACTAAATTATTATGGAAATAGATGCTGTATTAGATTTAATGTGGATTGTAATTTGTGGGATACTGGTATTCTTCATGCAAGCAGGATTCACACTGGTTGAAGCCGGTTTTACCCGCGCAAAAAACACATCGAATATTATCATGAAAAACCTCATGGACCTTGCCGTAGGTTCTATAGCTTTCTGGGCTATTGGGTATACTATTATGTATGGAGATTCTATTGGTAGTTTTATAGGAACCCCCAGTTTATTTTATGATGTTCGTGGGGATATGCATAATTTATTCTTTCAAACAGTATTTTGTGCTACCGCGGCAACTATCGTATCTGGTGCTGTGGCGGAAAGAACAAAATTTTCTACCTATCTTATCTTCTCTTTATTAATGACAACCGTTATTTATCCTATATCGGGTCACTGGGTATGGCAGGGAGATGGATGGTTAACTGCACTAGGATTTATCGATTTTGCCGGTTCTACAGTTGTTCATTCTGTAGGTGGATGGGCGGCATTGGTGGCTGCGGCTTTAGTAGGCCCCCGTATAGGAAAATATACCGATGGGAAATCTAATGCAATTCCTGGTCATAACATGCTTTATGGTGCACTTGGTGTATTTATCCTTTGGTTAGGATGGTTTGGTTTTAATCCCGGATCAGAACTGGCTATCTCTGGAGATAGTGCAAATAATGTGGCTGGAATTGTAATCACTACAAACCTTGCCGCCGCTGCCGGAGCCGTAGTTGCTTTATTCCTTACCTGGATTAGATACGGAAAAGCCGACATTTCTATGACCCTTAACGGAGCTTTAGCAGGTCTTGTAGGAATTACCGCAGGATGTGCGGCTGTAGATCCTATGGGAGCATTTATTATTGGAATTATATCTGGAATCGTAGTAGTATTCTCTATCGAATTTATTGACAAAGTACTTAAAATCGACGATCCTGTTGGTGCCATATCTGTACACGGTGTTGTAGGTGCTGTAGGTACTTTACTTGTAGGAGTTTTTGCTACTGATGGCGGACTACTATATGGCGGTGGATTTGGACAGCTTGGCGTACAGGCTATTGGTGTGGTTTCTATTGGCGCATGGGCAATGATCACAACTTTTATACTGCTTTCTATTCTTAAAGCAGTAATGGGATTAAGAGTTACCGAAAAAGAAGAATTAGAAGGGTTAGACCTTCACGAACATGGTATCGATTCTTATCCAGAATTTGGAAGAGATAAATAATAACTCTCCCACACATTAAAATATAACAAGCACACACGTTTACTATTACAGTCTGAAAAATAAAGAAGGAGCACTTGGCGGAGTGCTCCTCTACTATGAATTTTTCTTACTGCTTACTATTAATTCATTTTTGTCGAACAAACTAAATCATGTAAACATGTTAAAATTCACTTTTGCAAATATCCGACTTTTTCTAGTATTTTCCTTGATAGCCTTATTAAATATTGACCTTCAGGCACAAGAAGAAAGTAAAAGTCCTTTTAGTATCTCCGGTACTTTAGATGCTTACTTTAGAACTAACTTTAACGGTATAAACAAGACGGTATATGACGACAATGGCGATCCTCTGGAGCCAGCCGCTGCACCAGTAACTTCTTTTGCTAACGACCCTGGATTTGCCATTGGTATGGCCAATGTTATATTGGGCTACGAAGGGGATAAAGTTGGCTTTGTCGCCGATCTTGTAGTTGGACCTCGTGGTGAAGATGCCGTATTTTTATCTACCGGTTCTCCAGCTATTGTAAACCAGTTATATGTTTACTATAATCTTAGTGATAAAGTACGCTTAACATTTGGTAACTTTAATACCTTTCTTGGCTATGAGGTTATTTCACCTGCCGCCAACTTTAACTACTCCACTTCTTATATGTTTTCTTATGGGCCATTTTCTCATACAGGTTTAAAAGCAGATTTTACCATAGATGAAAACTGGAGTGCCATGTTAGCGGTAATGAATCCAACTGATTATACGGAATTCAATCCTATTGGTAAATATACCTTTGGTGGACAGTTAGGCTATGCTAATGATGCTGGTAGTGCTTATTTAAATCTAATTTATGGCGAGCAGTCTTTATCTGATGATGCGTTATTTCAAGTTGATTTAACTACGGGATGGAACCTAAGTGACGCGTTCTATTTAGGATTTAACGGAACCTATCAAACTACAGACGGTGAGGGATTTGCAGGAGCCGCTATCTATCCGCAGTTAAGTACTTCAGATAGTTTTGCTATTGGATTAAGAGCTGAATACTTTAATGAATTAGCTGATGGTGGACCAGCTTATGGAGCCGATACTAATACCACAGCTATTACATTAACCGGGAGCTATACCTACGGAAACCTAATGATCAAACCTGAATTACGATTGGATAGCGTAGATGGCGCTAAACCTTTTATGGATTCTGATCTTATGAGGCAGGATAACTTATCATCATTTTTAGTTGCAGCGATTTATTCATTCTAATCAATCAACAAATCGACAACTAACTAACCAAATTTTTATGCATAATAAACCTATCTCCTTTTAGTCTCAATTTTTATTATGCACCTGTCAATGCTTAATGTAAGCCTTTACTCCTGCTGTAATAGCCATATCCAGGTTATTTTCAGCAGGGGGCACAGGACAGGAATACCCTCCACTATACGCACAATAAGGATTATAAGCTTTATTAAAATCTAAACTAATTTTTTTCACCCCTTCTTCGGGAATCCTTAAATCAATATATCTTCCACCTGAGTAGGAACCTTCGCCATTAGTAAGATCAGTAAATGGCAAAAACAAATAATCAAAATACTCTGGATTCTCTTTTAAAGACTGACTTTGATACACCGCTAATTTCATCTTTTTACCTTTTAAGGTAAAGTACAGATCGGCATATTTCACATACACGGGTTGACGATCGGAAGAGGTTTGCATTCTAAAACTAGCTTCATACGGAGTTCTCAAAAATTGAGCATCTACAATAAAAGAAGTATCGATCTCGTAAAAATCGTGTTGCGTGAACGACAATCGTTCATCTTCAGATAATGGTGATTCTTCCGGGTCTTTATATTCTTCGTTAAGATCGTGCTGAAATTTTCTTATACTTTCAAGTTGACTTTCGTTGGACTGCTGTGCAAAATTCAGAAATGAAATTAATAAAAATACACAGCTAAAAATGGTAATTTTCATCAATTATTTTTGGTTTTTATAGTATACAATCTTGAAATAGGATATATCTTTTTCTAGCAAAATTCACAATTTGAGCTTATACTGCGGAAAAATCAAGAACCTAGGCGTACCCGCAAGGTATGAATCGGAAAAGCATTAATTACTTCTGGTTGCTTCATTTTTTTCGGTATCTTTTTCTGAATCGAATATGATATATTTTGCTTCGCCGCCATATTCCTCAATTAATAAATTAAATTCAGTACTCATCTGTAAATCCAAGATACCCTCTATTGTATATAACCTATCAAAATCTTTATAACCGGTTTTTAAAAGATCCTCTAAATATAGCATGGCCGTCCCAGCATCACCATCGTGACCAGCGAGCTGAATAATACTTAAATATCCTTCTGGGTTTTGTTTGTCTACGATCGTTTTAAGGATGGAAATAAAAATCTTTGTATCAATAAAACTTTCTGAAACCATCACATTTTTATAAGTCGCGCTAACCAAATCATTTAAATAATTTTCAAGTCGGTAGGCCATATTTCTTTCTATCGTGTTTTTTTGCTGCTGTCCTGCCTTTAAATTCTCCATCTGTTCTGCCCACCAACCAATATTATCAAAATTGTTAGTTAAAATATCCATTTCCAGAAAATGAGCATAGTCTTCTTTTTGAAAAGCTTCTTCCTCTTTTACATCAAACCATTTTCTTCGTTGTTGTTTAAAAGTCCTGTCTTTTCGAATACGCTTTTTCAAATTTTTTAATTGATCGTCAAAACGATTAAAATCATCAAATTTCTCTTCTGCTTTTTTCAGCTGTAGAAAGGCTGTATAATAGGCCCCATTACTTATTAAATTGTCGATGGCTTTAATTTCATTCTTAAATATAGTATTGATAATGGTATCATTTTTTTCTCTTCTGCCATTCTTCATCGCCTCCAGGGTAAATTTCGCCACAGCATTATTAATGGTATAAGTATCCGGCCAGGACTCTGGCCCGCCTTCAAAATAATTAACTTCAGTAGGAAAGTCTTCTCCTTCTAAAAATTCTGCCACTTCCAGTAATCCAAATCTGGAGAAATCCCTGGTGCCCGATATTGCTGAAAAAACATAAGGTTTTTTTCTGTTTTCGATAAACTTTCCATTAATCCAGGTTTTGTTCATGGCTAGAACACCACTAATATTCTCGTTAATTAACGGCAAAGCAGAAGCGATTTCTGCCCCTTTATTAATACCGGCGATATACAATAAGTTAGGATCTACTTTAATGGTACGATAAAATCCGTTCATAAATTTTACGGTCTGTAATATATCTTCCTGAATAGAATCGTTTTCCATCTTTTGATTGCTTGCTGCTATCACATAATACTGATCTTCTGCCGTTTGTCTAAACAACTGCACTGCTTCCCTTCCCTTTCCATCTTGAGCTAAAAGGAAAATAACGGGAGCCGGCTTTTCCACATTATAAGATTTGGGAAGATAAACCGCATAAGTAGTATTTGTAGAATCATTAATTCTTACATTATCGGTTACATTTCCTTTTTGCAGTCTTATCTCTTGCGCACATACTACTGCTGAGAGTAGTAAAGCTAAAAAACAGGTTAATGTTTGTTTATACATAGGTGTTGGATTATCAAATTAATTACCAAAAAACAAGCCTTCAGGCATTTATGAGAAAATTAATGTTCTTGAGACATCCCACTTCAAATAGTTATCGAGATGGCACTGGAATATTTAATCTCCATTATCGAGTAAATATAACTTGTTTTTAAATTGAAAGCATAAAAAAAGCTTTCACTACTGTGAAAGCTTAAACCCTTTGCAAATGCAAATTCTATTCCTTTTTTATTCTTTGTAATCTTAATTTCTTATCTGGGAAAAATAATTTGGCCATCAATGAAATTACAAAAAGGTCTGCTGCAACTAAACAAACTACGCGTATAACTTCAATACCGGTAAATCGCAATCCCGTGAATCCAACAAGACCGGTTATTACTGCCAAGATTAAAAACAACACTGTATACTTTTTCATAATCCTTTTTATTTTTTCTCAAAGATACAGTCTAATCACTGAAAATTTTATTAAAGAAATTCCAATTTACCTAAATTTAACTAATCTAAGACAATAATTTAATAACTGTTAATTTACAGGGTATCAACTATTTATTTTTCATAAAAACTTTACACTTGGTAGAACCTGAAGACTAAAGTATATTTGTTCCATTAAACTATTCGCATTGCAAAAAGGACATTCACACAATTATTTTGGATCGTATCGTGACTTTTGGTGGAACAAAAGTTTTCTTGATCTTACCGCCCAAAGGCTAGAATTACATCAATTTTCGAACATGTTGGATGTTGGCTGTGGGCAGGGACACTGGACAAAAACCCTTGCACCATATTTAGCCGAAAAAGCGAGTATAACGGCTATCGATAATGATAGTAATTGGTTTGAAAAAAATAGCGCACTCAAAGACTACTTTAAATTATCGAATATTGGGTTTAATTTAAAGAGAGGTGATGCTGAAGACCTACCTTTTGAAGATGAAGCCTTCGATTTTGTAACCTGCCAAACGGTTTTAATTCACCTTAAAAATCCTAAAAAGGCCCTTAAAGAAATGACCCGTGTGCTCAAACCAAACGGACTTTTACTTTGCGTAGAGCCTAATAATATCATTCAAACGCTTACTAAGAATTCTATTTCTCAAAACGATAGTATTGAAGAAACTTTAGATCATATAAAGTATCGCCTAATTATCGAAAAAGGGAAAAAGAAACTTGGTGAGGGCGATAATTCTCTGGGTGATTTATTACCCGGCTGGTTTGCATCTGAAGCGCTTAAGGATATTCAGGTTAGATTATCAGACAAAGCGATTGCCATGTATCCTCCTTATGATAATAAAGAGCAAATCGCTACTCTAAAACAATGGATGCAGGGAAGCGCCTGGAAATCTGAAACCCGTAAAGACATCGACTATTTTAATGCAGCCGGCGAAGAATATATGCCGTTTTATTTCGAATATCAGGAAAAATACGACACGCGATCAGATCATATTATGGGTGCCGTACAACGTGAGCAGTATCATGCTGCAGGTGGTTCCCTAATGTACCTTGTTAGTGGGACGAAGTAATTTTACTATTTCTTACCGGTGCATGTTCGATGACATTCGATAAAATAATATGGGTTTTAGTTTCGCCATACGTAATCAATTTATCGATAAAAACTTCCAAATGCCCCTGATCCTGAAAAATTACTTCCATGATAATATTTTCGTTTCCGGTAATTCTGTAACAATTTATTACCTCCTTGAATTCTGTAACCTTTTCCAGAAAAGGTTTTAATCGCCCCATAAAAGCACGTAAGGTAATAATCGCTTTTAAATGGTGTCCTGTTTTTTGGTATGAAACTTCGGTTTTATAGCCTTTTATAATCCCTGCATCCTCCATTTTTTTTACACGCTCTGCCACTGCCGGGGAACTTAATCCTACTTTTCTTCCTATTTCTGAAAAAGAAAGCCTGGCATTATCCTGAAGAGACTCCAGTATCGCCCAATTCAATTTATCTATATTCATATTTAAGGTAAACAAACCAAATATATTTAAAAATTAAAACAAAATAACGTTTTCACCTTAAATATTAAATACAATCTCAGCGATTTCTAGGTAATTTTATAAAAGAAATTCCCCCGTTATGAATGCTTACCAATTGCCAGTTTACAAGAAAGCCTTAGAAATCTTTAAAATTTCAAGTGCTGTATCTTCTTATTTTTCTGACAATAGACATGTTATTGAAATGGAACTTTCTTCAGTGCCCGCCCATAATTATGCAGGCCGCCTGGTAACCGAATCGTTGCAACTCGCTCCCGGGATTGCCGGTGTGATGACAGCCCGAACAAAAGAATTACAATTAAAACGTATCGAGAAGATACGAAAAGCGGCAAAAAGAATTAAATCCAATTGCCGCAATATAGAAATTACCGGTATTAAAGAAACCGAATTTTTAGATTTACTTCGAAGAGAAATTCTTCATTTTGAGCATTTAATTTCAGATTGGATTCACCAAAATCAGAAAAACTAGGATAGCGTTTCTCCACTAAAAAATGCTAATTTTATTCCCTGTATAAGCATATTGGTACCAATAATCGCAATGATTAATCCCATAATCTTTTCGATTACTACAATTTTGTTTTGACCAATAAACCTAACCAGATAGTCGCTGGAAATAAATGCCAGGTGATTTAACCACATAATCAAACCGAACATTACTAAAATAACCAACAAATCTATATAACCGGCATTGGTGGTATAGTTCATGGCAGTTACAATAGAACCGGGACCGGCAAGAATTGGTATAGCCAATGGCGATGTAGAAATCCCCTCATTAAAGTTAATTTCACTTTGGTTATCAATACTGGCTTCCTGCGCTCTAATCATTTCGAAACCAACAAAAAATATAAGAATGCCCCCCGTGATTTTAAAGGCAGGAATCGTTAACCCAAAAAGGCTAAAAATATATTTACCTAAAATCACGAAGCCAGAAACAATGATAAAAGCGGTAAAAGTCGCCTTTTTAGAAATATTCTTTCGGGTTTTACGATCAGCCTGTTTTGTTAGACTAATAAAAACCGGGATATTTCCAATAGGACTATTTATTGCAAAAAAACCGGTAAACACCGCAATTGCAAATAACCAAACATTTTCCATGACTACCAGATTCTTTAAAAATTATACTGCAAAACTCATTTTAAAAAGCCGGCAAAATTAGAGTGGAATTATCGATTTACAAACAAAAAAACCATCTTTTTTCACAATAAAAAAAAGATGGTTTAAAATGTTGATTTTTGGTATTTTAAGATAGAATCCTAGCAAATATTTATCTTACATATTTCTTCGGTATTGTCCACCAACATCAAACATCGCATTGGTGATTTGGCCAAGACTACAAACCTTAGTTGCTTCCATTAAAACTTCAAAAATGTTCTCATTTTGTACAGCAGCCTTTTTGATGGCTTCTAAAGCTTCCTCTGCTTTTGTTTCTTTAGCCTTATGCAGGGTTTCTAAGGTTTTGATCTGGTTTTGTTTTTCCTCTTCAGTTGCTCTAATCACCTCTCCAGGAGTTACCGTTGGCGATCCTGTAGAACTAAGGAACGTATTTACACCTATAATTGGGTAATCACCATTATGTTTCAAGGTTTCGTAATACAAACTTTCTTCCTGTATTTGTCCGCGTTGATACATGGTTTCCATTGCACCCAATACACCACCTCTCTCGGTGATACGATCAAACTCGGCATACACCGCTTCCTCTACCAGATCGGTCAATTCTTCAATAATAAAAGAACCCTGAATAGGATTTTCATTTTTTGCTAATCCTAATTCTTTATTGATAATAAGCTGAATTGCCATGGCGCGTCGCACCGAAGCTTCGGTTGGTGTTGTGATCGCCTCGTCGTACGCATTGGTGTGCAAAGAGTTACAGTTATCATAAATGGCATATAATGCCTGAAGCGTTGTCCTTATATCATTAAAATCGATTTCCTGCGCATGTAAAGAACGGCCTGAAGTCTGGATATGATATTTTAGCATTTGTGCTCTTGGATTCGCTTCATATTTATGTTTTAAAGCTTTAGACCAAATTTTTCTTGCTACACGGCCAATCACCGCATATTCGGGATCTACACCGTTACTGAAGAAAAACGATAAATTAGGGCCAAATTTATTAATATCCATTCCACGGCTTAAATAGTATTCTACATACGTAAAACCATTCGCCAGCGTAAAAGCCAGCTGCGTAATTGGATTGGCTCCGGCTTCAGCAATATGATAGCCTGAAATAGAAACCGAATAAAAATTTCTTACTTTCTCTTTAATAAAATACTCCTGCACATCGCCCATTAAGCGCAGTGCATATTCCGTAGAGAAAATACAGGTATTTTGTGCCTGGTCTTCTTTTAAAATATCGGCCTGAACCGTACCACGAACCGATGCAAGGGTATTGATTTTTATTTCCTGATATGTTTCCCGTGGAAGAACCTGGTCTCCGGTTAGTCCTAATAACATCAAACCTAAACCGTCATTCCCTTCAGGAAGCTCTCCTTTATAAGAGGGACGTTTAATGCCGTTATCATCATAAAGGGCTTTTAGCTTAGCTTCAACCTGAGCTTCTAAACCATTTTCTTTGATATACTTTTCACATTGCTGGTCGATAGCAGCATTCATGAAAAATCCAAGTAACATTGGTGCGGGACCGTTAATCGTCATACTTACAGACGTATACGGATGCGCCAAATCAAAGCCCGAATATAATTTCTTAGCATCATCCAGACAGCAAATAGAAACCCCGGCATTCCCTATTTTCCCATAAATATCGGGACGATGATCGGGATCATTTCCATAAAGGGTAACCGAATCGAAAGCGGTAGACAAACGCTTTGCCGGCAAACCTAAACTTACATAATGAAATCTTCTATTGGTTCGCTCGGGTCCACCTTCGCCGGCAAACATTCTAGTAGGATCTTCTCCCTGGCGTTTAAATGGATATAATCCTGAAGTATAGGGAAATTCTCCCGGTACGTTTTCCTGTAGACTCCATTTTAAAATATCACCCCATGCCGAGTATTTTGGTAAAGCGATCTTTGGAATTTGCGTATGTGACAGGGACTCGGTATGTGTTTCAATTTTAATTTCTTTATCCCTAACCTTAAACGAATAAATAGGTTCGGTATATTTATTTACCTTCTCCTGCCATCCCAGAATAATTTCCCAGTTATAAGGATCAAGATCCATTTTTACACGATCAAATTCTTTAAATAGAAGACCTAAAAATTCATGATTTTCGGTTTGAGTATCGTCTAGCAATTCTTCCTGTACTAGTCCGTTTTTATCAAGATGCGCACTATATTTTTCTTCAGAAATATTCGCAACACTCAATATGGTTTTATAAATACCGAAAAGTTTTTGTGCAATATCCGACTGCTTTATTGCCGTTTCGTTATAAGCGCGATTATTCTCAGCAATTTCTGAAAGGTAGCGTGTACGTTTTGGCGGAATCACAAAAATCTTCTCGCTCATTTCCCGGGTTACTTCAAAAGTAGATTCTAATTTTGAAGCTGTTTTTTCATCAATCTTATCCATGATCTTACGATACAGCGTATTCATACCGGGATCATTAAACTGCGAAGCGATGGTACCAAACACCGGAAGTTTTTCGGCATCTTCATGCCATAACTGGTGATTTCTCTGATATTGTTTTTTTACATCACGTAAAGCATCCTGCGCACCGCGCTTATCGAATTTATTGATTGCTACCAAATCGGCAAAATCCAACATATCGATTTTCTCCAACTGGGTTGCTGCCCCAAATTCGGGCGTCATTACATATAAAGAGACATCAGAATGATCGATAATTTCTGTATCTGATTGTCCAATTCCAGAAGTTTCCAGAATAATAAGGTCGTATTCCGCTTTTTTCAGGACCTCAACAGCTTCCTGTACATATTTAGATAAAGCAAGATTACTTTGCCGTGTTGCTAGCGAGCGCATATACACGCGTGGGTGATTTATTGCATTCATACGAATACGATCCCCAAGTAAAGCGCCACCGGTTTTCTTTTTAGAAGGATCTACAGAAACAATTCCAATATGTTTTTCAGGAAAATCACTTAAAAACCTACGAACCAATTCATCGACCAGACTGGATTTCCCCGCACCACCAGTTCCTGTAATTCCCAATACCGGAATATTTTTCTCGGTTTCGGCAACCGCTTCAAAATGTGTTTTAAATTCATCATGTTTGTTTTCAGCAAGCGATATTAACCGGGAAATGGTATTTGTGTTCTTAGATTTTAAGTTGGAAGCAACATCGGTATCCTTAGGTAAGGACGGTACTTCCTCATCTACAGTCTTTACCAGGTCATTGATCATTCCCTGTAATCCCAGTTCCCGACCATCATCAGGCGCATAAATTCTGGTAATCCCATATTTGTGAAGATCTCTAATTTCTTCGGGAAGGATTACTCCACCGCCGCCGCCAAAAATCTTGATTTGACCGGCATTTTTTTCCTGCAATAAATCGTACATGTATTTAAAATACTCGGTATGCCCGCCCTGATAACTAGTCATCGCAATGGCATGAGCATCTTCCTGTATCGCACAGTTTACCACTTCTTCAACACTACGATCATGGCCAAGGTGAATTACTTCTACCCCGGTAGCCTGGATAATACGACGCATAATATTGATAGCAGCATCATGCCCATCAAAAAGTGAAGCTGCAGTAACAATTCTTATTTTATGTTTAGGTAAATACGGAGTCTGTTGTTCCATTTTCAATAAAGAGTGAAATTATAAGTCGCAATTTACGAAAATTGTAAATAATTTTTGATTATTATGAAAAAAGCATAAATCTTACTTCATATTGGTTCAGTTAAAGCGATTAAACTAATTTTACTGATATTCGATGCTTTGAGTACATTTTAAAAAACTGATAAATAACCTATCCAATAGCGATTTTACAAGGCATTTAGAAAAGTATATTACCTCAGAGCTGAGGCAGCGATTAAAAATTATTTTATTCCGAGGTTAGCCTTGGAGCATTTCATCTGGATTACCGAGTAAAACCTATTAAGTCCAGGTTGGTTTAGCAAACAAAAAAACTGAAACGATCTCATTATCATGCCTAAAGTTACCCTACTTATAAATTGTAAAGACAAGAGCGGAATTATCGCTACCGTAACAAATTTCTTCCATAATAGAAAAGGAAATATTATTTACATCGATCAATATGTAGATACCGAGAACGGGATCTTTTTTATGCGTTTGGAGAACGAGTTTTCAACTGAATATGATATTGCTGATCTACGAGTGGAATTTGATGAAGAGATCGCCGAAACCTACAATATGAACTGGAAGCTATTTGCAGAAGAACGCATCTTAAAAATGGCCGTTTTTGTCTCTAAATATGATCATTGTTTATACGATATTTTAGGAAGATTTAAAGCCGGAGAACTAAATGTTGAAATTCCGTTTATTTTAAGCAACCACAAGGATCTTGCGTCCATAGCCCGGGCGTTCGACATCCCTTTTTACCATGTACCGGTTACTAAAGATAACAAAGCTGAAGCCGAAGCAAAGCAACTGGAGCTGCTAAAGAAATTTGAAGTTGATTTTATTGTACTGGCCCGTTATATGCAGATTGTTTCAGATCAATTAATCAGTGAATTCCCCAACAATATTATTAATATCCATCATTCTTTTTTACCTGCTTTCGCCGGAGCAAAGCCATATCATTCGGCTTATAAACGCGGAGTAAAAATTATTGGGGCCACCTGCCATTATGTTACGGCTGAACTTGATGCGGGTCCAATAATAGAGCAAGATATTACCCGGATTTCGCATTCACACTCCATAAAAGATTTAATCTTAAAAGGAAGGGATTTGGAAAAAATCGTTTTTTCACGGGGCATCAAGCTGCATATTCAACGAAAAACGATGGTCTTCAATAATAAGACCATCATTTTCACATAAAAAAAGCGCTCAATTTGAGCGCTTTTTATTCAATACATTTAAATTTTATCGTGCAAATTCTTCCATATTGATTTCTACTCCAAGTCCGCTGGCAATTCGCCCCCCTAATTCAGGATCAGCTCTAAACCAGTGGCACAGCTGGCGCATTATAATTTCATCCTTCTTTTCGCCTTCAATCTGGCTCATTGATCCAACAGTATTTGAAACCAAATTCGATTTCGCTTCATCACTCATAATCCGGTACAAATTACCGGGTTGCGTATAATGATCATTATCCCCTGCATCCGCCGAATTTCGGTCAAACCATTCAGCTTCTGCATCAGTTATCCTTGGTGCTTTTAATTTATATTTTTCATCTACGTTAATATCGTCAAAGCTGTTTGGATAGTAATTTTCGCTTCTTCCGCCATTACCATCAACGCGCATAAAACCGTCACGTTGATAATTATTTACCATATAAGGGCAACGATTTACCGGTATTTGCTCATAATTGGCTCCTAAACGATAACGATGCGCGTCTGGATAAGACAACAAACGTCCTTGTAACATCTTATCTGGAGAATAACCAATCCCATCTACGATATGTGCTGGCGCGAAAGCAGACTGCTCAATTTGCGCAAAATAATTATCTGCATTCTTGTTCAGTTCCATCTTTCCGACTTCGATTAAAGGATAGTCGTCATGGGGCCAAACTTTAGTAAGGTCAAATGGATTCCATTTATAATTTTGAGCTTCTTCTTCCGGCATTACCTGTATTTTTAATGTCCAGGTAGGAAAATCCCCTTTTTCTATGTTCTCCAAAAGATCTTGCTGCGCAAAATCTGGATTCTCACCTGCCATCTTCACAGATTCCTCATCAGTAAAATTCTTAATTCCCTGATCGGTTTTAAAGTGGAACTTCACATAAAAACGTTCATCTTTATCGTTGATTAAAGAAAAGGTATGTGACCCATAACCATTCATATGTCGGAAACCATAAGGTGTACCACGATCACTCATCAATATAAGTACCTGATGCAGTGATTCAGGATTTAATGACCAGTAATCCCAACGCATGGTTTGAGATTTCATATTAGTGAATGGATGGCGCTTTTGAGTATGTATAAAATCGGCAAATTTCTTAGGATCTTTTATAAAGAATACCGGAGTGTTATTTCCTACTAAATCCCAGTTCCCTTCTTCCGTATAAAATTTAAGAGCAAAACCACGTGGATCACGATCTGAATCTGCAGAACCTTTTTCTCCACCTACGGTAGAAAACCTTGCCAACATATCGGTTTTCTTACCAATTTCAGAAAACATTTTGGCCCGTGTATATTTAGTAATATCATTGGTTACGGTAAAAGTTCCAAAAGCACCGGAACCTTTGGCATGTACCACCCGCTCTGGGATTCGTTCTCTGTTAAAGTGAGCCATAGATTCATGAAGCACATAATCTTCAAGCAATAGTGGTCCTCTTCTACCAACGCTTAACGAATCTTCCTTTTCTACAAAAGGCCTCCCGGAAGCCGTGGTTAATTTTTTCTCGTTAGACATAATTCTAGTTTTAGTTTCAATTTTTTAAAGGTAAATAGGATGTTTTAATAATAGAAATCGATAATTTTAATTTATTCATAAATTTTTATAATAATAGATCTACTTTAGATAGCTTATATTTGAAAAAAAGCTCCATGAAAAAATTACTTTGCCTTATTGCTATTTTCACCTTATTTTCTTGTGCTGAATTGCAGGACATTGCCAGCCAATTACCCCAAAGCGGTTATGGGATGACTAACACTGAAATTGCCTCTGGACTACGCCAGGCCTTAGATTTTGGGATCGACAAGCAGGTAACCAAACTTACCCGTGAAGATGGCTTTTTTAAAAATGAATTAGTAAGGATCACTTTACCGCCTGAACTTCAAAAAGTGGATAAAACTTTAAGAGATGTAGGTTTAGGTAATCTGGCTGATGAAGGCCTAAAAGTATTAAACCGAGCTGCCGAAGATGCTGTTAAGGAAGCTACCCCTATTTTTGTAAACGCTGTGCAGCAAATAACTTTTACAGACGCGCGTAATATCTTGCTTGGGCAGGATGATGCTGCCACCCAATATTTAATAGGAAAAACACAATCACAACTTTACGATAAATTTAGCCCTGTAATTACCTCTTCTCTAGATAAAGTTGGTGCTAATAAGATTTGGAGCAATATCATACAGAAATATAATAGTATTCCGCTCACCAATAATGTGAATCCAGACCTGTCAGATTACGTAACTTCAGAAGCTTTAAATGGCGTTTATACCATGATCGCGGTAGAAGAAAAAGATATTCGGAATGATATTTCTGCGCGTACAACCACACTACTTAAGCGAGTATTTTCACTACAAGATTAAGAAGTCTCAAATATTTTAACATAATGGCAATTTAATCTATAAACTTTAAATTAACCTTAACTGCTACTTAGTATATCTTAAAGCAACTCAGGCTTATCTTTGTTCTATTGATGAAGAACGACTGGATTATGTTTAAAATATTCAAACAAAAGACAAAAGAAGAGTGCATGTGTGAGAAATACACACAGCTTATGCACAGAGCTTATAAATTGGCTCTTGTAGATAAGGAGCGTAGTGATAGGATTAATGCCAAAGCAAAGAAAATATTAAGTGAATTAAGACGTATGCATTATCCTGAAGTGGAAGATTGGGCGACTGATTATTAATTTAAACTTCTAAAATAATCAAAGGCCTTTTTTAATCTTGAGCCATACCAGCTAAAGTATTCCCCATCGACTAACATCGCAGGAATCCCCAATCGTTCTATATGCTTTAAATGATCTTTCTTAAAGGGAAAGGGTTCACTGGACAACAAGACCACATCTGGTGAATACTCGACCAATTGCTCCTCGTCGATGACCGGATATCGATCGTTAGCAATTATATTTTCAAACTTATTTAGTTTTAGAAGATCATTGATAAATGTGTCTCTTCCTGCCGCCATATATGGATCTTTCCAAATTAAGTAAATACAACGTCTCCAGTTTTTATATTGCATTTCTTCAGAAAAAGTTAGCCGTTCATTTTCTAAACAGGTAACTAATTTTAAGGCTTTTTCCTGAACATTAAAAAGTTGCCCATAATCTTTAATAAGCTGAAGGGAAGCTGAAATAGTGGAAACTGCTGAAACATGTACCGGGGCAATTTTTTCTAATTCTGTAACCATATCCCGGGTATTCTCTTCTTTATTGCACAGGATCACATCTGGTCTTAGAGCTTTGATCTTATCAAAATGTACAGATTTTGTGCCTCCTACCACAGTTTTATCCTTTCTAAGATTTTTTGGATGTACACAAAACTTGGTAATACCTACCAAGCAATTTTGTAGACCAAGATCTACCAAAAGCTCGGTTTGACTTGGCACTAAGGAAATGATTCGATTAGGAGTATCCTGAAGTATTAATTTTCGGCCCAAATGATCGAAAATTTTCATCACAACTATTGAAATTTCTGTAATTCTTCAGCCATTTGCTGCTGCAAAATTTCGGCTTTCGCTGCGGCTACTTCCGCAAAATTATTATTTGTGGAAGCATAAATGATCTTACGGCTGCTATTCACTAAAAGTCCTACATTTTTGGTCATTCCGTATTTGCAAACGTCTTCTAAATTTCCTCCCTGGGCTCCAACTCCGGGAACCAGTAGAAAACTTTCGGGTACAATTTTACGAACCTCGGCGATATATTCTGCTTTAGTAGCACCAACCACATACATCAGGTTTTCTGAATTCTCCCAGGTTTTGGAAGTTTCCAGTACTCTTTTATAAATTTCGGTTTCATCAGATTTTAAAGTCTGAAAATCAAAGGCTCCTTCGTTAGAGGTTAGTGCAAGTAAAATAGTATGCTTGTTTTCAAATTCTAAAAATGGTTCAACCGAATCTTTTCCCATATAAGGAGCTACGGTAACCGAATCGAATCCCATATCCTTAAGAAAGGTCTTCGCATACATTTTTGAAGTATTCCCAATATCGCCACGCTTGGCATCGGCAATGGTATAAATTTCAGGATAGTTATCGTGAAGGTAATCGATGGTTTTTTGCAAAGCCTGCCAACCTTTTAGACCACAAGCCTCGTAAAAAGCAGTATTAGGCTTATAGGCCACGCAAAACTGATGCGTGGCATCTATAATGGCTTTATTGAAACTAAATATGGGATCCTCTTCAGAAAGCAGATAAGTTGGAATTTTTTTAAGGTCTACATCTAGCCCTATACATAAAAAAGATTGCTTTGTTTTAATCTGCTCTACTAATTCCTGCGTGGTCATATTTAGGTTTTAAATGGCATTTAAAATGCCTGATATTAAAATATATCTGAATTCTCTTTAAGCTTCTCCGTATTTTCCACCAATCGAAGCTCATCAATAATTTTTTGAATATCTCCATTTACAATATTGGATAGATCGTAAAGTGTAAGATTAATTCTATGATCGGTTACACGTCCTTGTGGATAGTTGTAAGTTCTAATTTTGGCACTACGATCGCCGCTTGAAACCATTGAGTTTCGTTTTGCAGCATCAGCTTCCATTTTTTTGGCCAGCTCTATCTCGTATAAACGGGAACGCAATACTCTAAATGCTTTTTCCCGGTTTTTATGTTGCGATTTTTGATCCTGACACTGGGCTACCAAACCTGTTGGCTCGTGTGTTAAACGTACAGCTGAATAGGTGGTATTTACCGATTGCCCTCCAGGACCCGATGAACAGAAATAATCGATACGAACATCTTTAGGATCGATCTCCACATCAAATTCTTCTGCTTCCGGCAATACCATCACGGTAGCCGCCGAGGTATGCACACGCCCTTGAGTTTCGGTTTGCGGCACACGTTGTACACGGTGAACACCAGCTTCAAATTTCATAGTCCCATAAACGTCTTCTCCAGAAACTTCAAAAATCATCTCCTTAAATCCGCCGCTGGTCCCTTCACTAAAATCTACGATATTATGACTCCAACCTTTACTTTCGACGTATTTGGTATACATTCTGTAAAGATCACCCGCAAAAATACTTGCTTCATCCCCGCCGGTACCGGCACGAATTTCCATCACTACGTTTTTGGCATCTTCAGGATCTTTAGGAACCAACATCATCCGTATCTTCTCTTCAAGCGCTGGCAACTCTTGTTTCGCTTCTTCCTGCTGGAGTTTAGCCATTTCTGTCATTTCAGGATCGCTCCCGTCTGAAATTATCTCTTCAGCTTCTTTAAGATTATCGGTAAGTTCAATATATCTTTCACGCTCGTTCATAAGCGCTCTAAGATCCTTGTATTCTTTATTAAGTTCAACATAACGTTTCTGATCGGCAATAATATCCGGCTGGATAATAAGATCATTCACTTCATCAAAACGTTGTTTAACAATATTCAGCTTCTCTAACATACAATTCTTAAGAATTTAGATCACAAATTTACAATAATTTGACTGAATTTTTATCTTCTCTAAACTTTACCTGTTCGTTTTCTTTATTTTGATGATATTCATAATAAATTAAACTTTTTAACGCTTTCGTTTTAAAGCATCAATCACAATTTTATTATATGCCTAATAGTTTTATCGTATTCATACAATTTTATCGTAAATTTTTAATTGCATCCCTTTTAATCAATTTTCTACTATTCTCCCTTGGAAGTCTACTTTTCGTAATTGTGCTCGATAAACTCTTCATTGCCTTTATTATCTATCTTTTATACCGGTTCACCTCATTAAAAAACGAGCTGGTGTTTTTTTATAATCTCGGTTTTAGCCGTTTGCAGCTTTTTAGCTTAGCCATCTTAGCTGATATTTTTTTGCTTATTCTTTGCTCCTCCATAAACTATTTAATATGATTTTTGAAATTGATAATGTCGAACTGTATTTTGATAATAAACCAATTCTAAAAGCAGCTTATATAAAAGCAGAAACAGGAAAAGTTACTGGATTGTTAGGTAGAAATGGAAGTGGAAAAAGTAGTATTTTAAAAATTTTATTTGGAACCTTAAAACCGAAGTATAAACTACTTAGAGTAGATAACAAACCGGTACTAAAAGCCTTTTACAAAACAGGAAAGATTACTATGTTACCTCAGTTTCCTTTGCTTCCGCCTGGGATTAAGACTAAAAAAGCTTTCTACATGTATAAAGTCGATTTTGGAGAATTTTGTGATGTATTTTCAGAAATGTATGCTACAAAAAATCAAAAAATAAAGGAACTTTCTGGCGGGGAACAGCGGATTATAGAAATCTATCTGGTCTTAAAAAGAAATGTAGATATTGTACTATTAGACGAGCCTTTTGCCCAGCTTTCTCCCTTAATGATCGATAAATTTACAGCGGTTATTCAGCAAGAAAAAAAAGATAAAGCGATTATCATTACAGACCATCGTTATGAGGCAATACTAAAAGTTTCAGATCAGGTTTTTTTATTTCAGAACAAGCAAACTAAAATTGTGAAATCTAAAAATGAATTGATAAAATCGGGATATTTACCTCATTAAATTTTAATATCTACATCGATAAATTCTTCTTTTTTACCGAAGCTTGTAGCAAAAAGCATCAAAAAGCCCGAGCCAAGTACATTAAAAAAACGATCTGCATAATAAAATTCAGGAAAATCCAGATAATAGGCTATAAAATAAGTAAGATCTGAAAATATCATCCAAAGTACGCCACATAAATAGAATACACTTTTTTGATTACTATAGCGATTACTATAGGATACAGCGATGATCGCTGTGAGTATGGTGATAATAGCAAAACCATAAAAAACCGGATTATAAATTTCTGTAGTATGCGTGAAAGTAATCATACTTTCCAGTTCAACCAGTAAGGCTAGATTAATCGCTACCAGTATTAAACCTATAAAAAGTTCTAATGCGGTTATTTTAAACCGTTTTAATTTCACGAGTCCAATGCTTCCCACCACAATAAATGCAGCTCCTCTGCTTATAAAAGTTATTGCATTAAAAACAGGATCTTCAAAATAAATCAGTGAAAAGTCACAAATAGAAAATAATAAAAAAGTAAGAAATAATTTCCAGGAAAAAGGTTTGTGTAATGCAGCAATGATCATAAAGAAGGCGCTACAAATAAAACGAACCCATCGACTTACTTCTTCATTAAACATCGATAGACTTGCTAAATTTACAGCAACCCAAAATACAATGGAAAAAGCAATTAATTTTCGACGTTCACTCATCTAGCATAAAATCAGACATCCACAAATATAATGAGATATTCCAATAAAAAAAGCTATAAAATTAACACTAAACCAATTTATTTTAATTTTCTCACCATATTTTTAGAATAAACGTAAAAATTACGAGTATTGATAATCCCCAAATTCACTTTTTATACTTAAGGATTTTTTATCTGAAGCTTCTACTCTACCCACTACTTTAGCATCGATATTAAACGACTTGGAGATTTGGATAATTTCATCTGCAAGTGCTGGTTTTACGTAGATCTCCATACGATGTCCCATATTAAACACCTGGTACATCTCTTTCCAATCGGTTTTACTTTCTTGCTGGATTAATTTAAACAGCGGCGGAACCTCGAAGAGATTGTCTTTTATAATATGTAGATTATTAATAAAATGAAGAATCTTGGTTTGGGCACCTCCACTGCAATGCACCATCCCGTGAATTTCTTTATTGCTGAATTTAGATAAGATTTTTTGAATGACCGGCGCATAAGTTCTTGTTGGCGACAGTACCAGTTTACCGGCATCAAGCGGGGAATCTTCAACCTCATCGGTTAATTTTTTCCCTCCGGAATAGACTAAATCGCTCGGAATTGAAGCATCAAAGCTTTCGGGGTATTTTTCAGCTAAAATCTTAGAAAAGACATCATGGCGGGCAGAGGTCAAACCATTGCTTCCCATTCCTCCATTATATTCTTTTTCATAAGTAGCCTGTCCAAAAGAAGCTAAACCTACAATTACATCTCCGGGCTCAATATTACTATTATCAATCACTTCGCTACGCTTCATTCTGGCGGTTACCGTAGAATCAACGATAATAGTTCTTACCAGATCTCCTACATCTGCGGTTTCACCACCGGTAGAATGAATTTCTACGCCAAATTCTTTAAGATCCGCAATAAGTTCTTCTGTTCCGTTTATAATTGCTGAAATTACTTCTCCCGGCACCAAACTTTTATTACGACCAATGGTTGAAGACAATAAGATTTTACTGGTTGCGCCAACACAAAGTAAATCATCTATATTCATAATCAAGGCGTCCTGAGCGATACCTTTCCAAACGGAAAGATCACCGGTTTCTTTCCAGTACATATAGGCTAACGAAGACTTTGTTCCTGCCCCATCGGCATGCATAATCACACAATAATCATCATCCCCGGTTAAATAATCCGGAATAATTTTACAAAATGCTTTAGGAAAAAGTCCTTTATCTACATTTTTAATGGCGTTATGCACATCTTCCTTTCCAGCTGAAACACCACGCTGACTATACCTTTTACTTACGTCCTGACTCATGAATTTGGTTTAGGCTCCAAAGATAAACAGTTTTAAATTCTTTAAGAAGTTTTAAAACGAAAAAGCCCCGCAAGTATGCGAGGCTTTAAAGAACTTAGATAATATTATCTGGTATAAAGTAACTCACGATATTTGGTTAATGGCCAAAGTTCATTGTCTACTAATAATTCTAATTTATCGCAATGATACCTAATCTCATCAAAGTGAGGTTTTACCTCGTTACAATAAGATTCGGCTTTCTTCTGGATATCTTCAATTTTGTTTGCTACTTTTCTGGCTTCGATCATAGCATTTACTTTGCTATTAATCACGGCAATATGAGTAGAAACGCTTTCGATAAGCTCTAATTGTTCTTTGGCGTGCTTTTCGTAATTGTCACCATATATACTCTTTAAACCGGTAACATTCTTAATCAGGATATTTTGATAACGAATTGCGGTTGGAATAACATGGTTTCTGGCGATATCTCCTAATACACGACCTTCAATCTGCACTCGCATGGTATACTCTTCAAGCTCGATTTCGTGACGCGCTTCGATCTCAATTTTATTCATCACGCCCAAATCTCCATAAAGCTTAATTGCTTTTTTGGAAACCTGAACTTTAAGTGCCTCTGGAGTGGTTTTATTATTACTTAGGCCCCGCTTAGCTGCTTCTTTTTCCCAGGCTTCGCCATAACCGTCTCCTTCAAACCTGATTTTTTTACTCTGTTTAATATACTCTCTAAGAACGTTGAAGATAGCATCATCTTTCTTCATCTTTTTGTCCTTAATAAGCTTATCCACTTCAGCTTTAAATTCTTTTAGCTGTTTGGCCATAATAGCATTAAGTACCGTCATTGGATTAGCACAGTTTGCGGTAGAACCTACTGCTCTAAACTCAAATTTATTCCCGGTAAATGCAAAAGGAGAAGTACGGTTACGATCTGTATTATCGAGTAAAATTTCAGGAATTTTCCCAACTACATTTAGTTTAAGATCTGTTTTTTCCTGCGGAGAAAGTTTACCTGATGTTACTTTTTCAAGCTCATCTAATACCGCGGTTAACTGACTACCAATAAATACTGAAATGATCGCAGGCGGTGCTTCGTTAGCTCCTAAACGATGATCATTGGATGCGCTGGCAATAGATGCTCTTAATAACTCTTCGTTTTCATAAACCGCTTTAATCGTATTGATAAAGAACGTTAAGAATTGAAGGTTTTTCATTGGAGTTTTCCCAGGAGATAAAAGGTTTACGCCAGTATCTGTTCCTAAAGACCAGTTATTATGTTTACCACTACCGTTGATCCCGGCAAATGGCTTTTCGTGCATTAATACTACAAAATGATGACGCTCTGCAACCTTATTCATCACATCCATAATTAAGGAGTTGTGATCTACCGCAAGGTTTGCTTCCTCAAAAATTGGCGCCAGTTCAAATTGATTTGGAGCAACTTCATTATGTCTTGTTTTTACGGGAATTCCCAGTCGCATACATTCGATTTCCAAATCTCTCATATAGGCTAAAACACGAGATGGGATTGATCCAAAATAGTGATCGTCTAATTGTTGCCCTTTGGCGGGTGAATGTCCTAAAAGCGTACGCCCCGCCAACTGGATATCAGGACGAGTAGCAGCCAAAGCAGAATCGATTAAAAAATATTCCTGCTCCCAACCTAAAGTCGCATTTACTTTAGTCACATTCTTATCAAAATATTTAGCAACATCTGTCGCCGCCTGATCTACTGCCTGTAGAGCTCTAAGAAGCGGAGTCTTATAATCTAAGGCTTCGCCGGTATAAGAAACAAAAACGGTAGGAATACATAAAGTAGTCCCCCAGATAAATGCGGGAGAAGTAGGATCCCAGGCAGTATACCCACGAGCTTCAAATGTATTTCTAATCCCTCCGTTAGGGAAACTTGATGCATCTGGTTCTTGCTGAACTAAAGAACCTCCGCCAAATTTTTCTATAGCAAGCCCCTCTCCAATAGTCTCAAAAAAGGCATCATGCTTCTCGGCTGTAGCCCCGGTTAATGGCTGAAACCAATGTGTGTAATGCGTTACTCCTTTATTAATCGCCCATTCTTTCATTCCCGCCGAAATATGATCGGCTACGGTACGATTAATTTTTGCGCCGGTTTTTACCGCATCCATCACATTATTATATGCTTCTTTGGTGAGGTATTGCTTCATTACCGACTCGTTAAAGACATTACTTCCAAAAACCGAGGAGCGTCTTCCGGGCTCTTCTATATTTAAAGATTTTCGGTTAAAGGTTTCTTCTATTGCCTTAAATCTAAGTGTTGACATGTTAAGCTGTTATGATTAATAAAATTTTGTTACCAAATTTAAATATTTCTCATTAGAAGACCTTAAAAAACATAAAATAATCTACACCCCCTAATTTTTAAGGGTTATTTTTCATAAATTAAAAATTCTTACCAAATCACCCCTTAAAATACATACAATGTATTCAAAATATTATATTTTTGTTAACGTTAGACGTTCAATTTTTTATAAAAACCGAATTAGATTATGAGCAAATCAAAACTGGAGTATATCTGGCTTGATGGTAGCAAGCCGACTCAGAAGTTACGTGGTAAAACAAAAATAGTTACCGATTTTTCCGGAAAACTTGAGGACTGTGAAGTATGGTCTTTTGATGGATCTTCCACAGGTCAAGCTGAAGGAAATTCTTCTGACTGCCTACTAAAGCCAGTATTTATTTGTCCAGATCCACAACGTAAGAATGGTTACCTTGTAATGTGCGAGGTACTTAATGCCGATAGCACTCCACACGAAACTAATGGTAGAGCTACTATAGACGATGAGGATGATGATTTCTGGTTTGGATTTGAGCAAGAATACTTCCTAATTGATAATGAAACAGGTAAACCACTAGGATTCCCAGCTAACGGATATCCTAGACCGCAAGGACCATACTACTGTTCTGTTGGAGCAAGCAATGCTTACGGTAGAGCTATCGTAGAAGAGCATTTAGATGCTTGTCTTGAAGCTGGATTAAACGTAGAAGGTATTAACGGTGAGGTTGCTGCAGGACAATGGGAATATCAAATTTTCGCAAAAGGTGCTGCTGCTGCTGGTGACGAAATTTGGGTTGCTAGATATTTACTGGAAAGAATTGGGGAACAGTATGGTGTATCTGTAGATTTACATCCAAAACCTCTTGGAGAATTAGATTGGAACGGTAGTGGTATGCACGCAAATTTCTCTAATTCTACTTTAAGAAATGCAGGAAATCGTGAAACTTACGAACAAATATGTGAAGCTTTTCGCCCAGTAGTAAAAGAACATATTGATGTTTATGGAGCAGACAACCATATGCGATTAACCGGAAAACATGAAACAGCTTCTATCCACGACTTTAGCTATGGAATTTCAGACCGTGGCGCTTCAATCCGTATTCCAATCGCAACTGTAGAGCGCGGATGGAAAGGATGGTTAGAAGACAGAAGACCTGCTTCTAATGGTGATCCTTACAAAATTGCAAGCCGAATTATAAAAACGGTTAAAAAAGCAGAATAAGCTTTAGGCTAGATTATAATTAATCTTAGATTAGGCGTTTCTTAAAAGAAACGCCTTTTTTATTGAACTTAATCAATTGATTTCAACACTCCCCAAGATTATAAATCCGGTCATGGCTCCTGCTTCTTTCATCTGTTCTCTACTCTCTTTTCCAACAGCGAAGCGATCTCTATTCTAACTACTAAATAGTGAATTCAAGATTTAAGGTTTTAAATTCCAGATTTATCCTAAAGGGAATGAGAAGTCTATTTTCAGTATACAGTTTACAGCCATTCAAAATTTTAATTTGCTAATTGTTTCCTACATCATTGAAGCTATTGTCTATATTATATGTTCTCTACTCTCTTTGCTAACAGCGAAGCGATCTCCATTCTAACTACTAAATAGTGAATTCAAGATTTAAAGTTTTAAATTCCAGATTTATCCTAAAGGAAATGAGAAGTCTATTTTCAGTATACAATTTACAGCAACCAGCCGTCAACTAAAAAGAATTCAAAATTCAACATTTTAAAATCTTGATTCCTTGCTCCTGCTTCTATCGTCTATTCTCTAGATCTCATTGTACTTTCTGCTTTCTGCTTCCTACTTTCTACTTTCTACTTTCTACTTTCTACTTAAAAATAGTCATATAAAGAAACACAGAATATCCGGCTAAAATCACCAATCCTTTTATTCTACCAAATAAAAATTTCTTCGGAAGAAAAGCTAAGGGCACCAATATAAAAGAAAAAGCAATCATCCAGTAAATATCATTACTTAAAACCTGCTGGGATTGCATAACAATAGGCTGAATTAAAGAGGTTATTCCCAATACGGAAGCGATATTAAATATATTAGAGCCAATAAGGTTTCCAAAAGAAAGTGCTTTTTCCTTTTTCAAAGCTGCAATTACCGAAGCCGCAAGTTCTGGTACGCTGGTCCCTATAGCGATCATAGTTACAGAAATCACACGTTCACTAACTCCCAGATCCCTTGCTAGGGAAACCGAGCCGTTCACTAATAGTTCTGATCCTCCATATAAGGCAGCACCACCAATAATCAACCAAATAATGATCTTAAACCAGGAAGTTCCTTTTAAGCTCTCATCCACCTCTTCAACCACTTCTTCTTTTACCTTACGGCTTCTTATAATTAAAAAAAGTAAATAAAGAATCAGTCCCAATACCAAAGCACCTCCTTCAAGGCGATCGATATCTTCATCATTAAGTAAAAAGAAATATAATGCGAAGGAAAACGCCATCATTACCGGCCAGTTAAATTTGTAAAAATCACGATCTACGGTAATGGGTGAAATCATCGCAGTAATACCTAAAACTAAACCTATATTAGCAATATTAGACCCCATGATATTTCCTAAGGAAATATCTGAAAATCCGTCTAAAGCAGCCTGTAAACTTACCAGCAATTCGGGTGCAGAAGTCGCAAAAGACACTACGGTAAGCCCTATCACCATTCGGGAAATATTCATTTTAAAAGATAAAGCGACAGAAGACCGTACTAAAAATTCACCTCCTACTACAAGTAAAGTAAGCCCTATAAGTATGTAAACTATATCCATTTCAGCATTTTTATGCGAATATAACTTAATCTTTAAAGCTATTCTATTTCATAGAATATAGATTTAAAAACTATAGAAGTAGTTAAAAAACTAAATTATTCGTTATATTGCAAACATGAAAAATATCGCCTTTTTACTTCTTTTAATCACCATACCGCTTAAAGCGCAAAAAACATATACCGGTAGGGTTTTAAGTGCAAAGGATTCTACGGCAATTCAAGGAGTTTCTATTTATTTTGATGGTACAAGTTTAGGTACAACCAGTAATGCCAAGGGATATTTCAAAATTAAGAATACCGCTTCGAATATTTCTCCGCTTATTTTTAGATCTATTGGATATACTACCCAAACTGTTCCTAATATTTCGGTTTTTGAAGATGAAAATTTTCCCATTGTTTTTCTCCAAGAGAGTATAGATGAGCTAGAAACCGTGATTTTGGAAACCGATCCATGGACACGAGCACATAAACTTAGGGTCTTTAGAAGCGAGTTTCTTGGAAAAACCAAAGCTGCCGGCAAGTGTAAAATCCTTAACGAGGATGACATTAGGTTAAAATATAGTCCTTCTAAGCATATGCTTATCGCTTATGCCGACAAACCTGTGATTATAGAAAATAAGCATCTTGGCTATATTATTGAATATGAATTGATGGATTTTACGGTAAAATACAGTGGCGGGAGTTCCGGACTTCGACTAGTAGATTATACCTTTTTTGAAGGTAGCAGTTTTTTTAAAGAGCTAAAAACTAAACCAAAAAAGCGTTTTATAAAAAATCGTGAAGATGCTTTTACAGGTTCATTGCTTCAGTTTATGCGCGCCTTATCTAAAAAGGAACTTGAAGCGCATCATTTTAGAATTTTCTACGATAAATTTGAGGTCCAGCCTTATAAATATTTTGATATCCAACCTGATGCAGACTTTACAAAAGTAACAATGCTGGCAGATAAAATAAGTATTTTACATAACAATCAACAATCGTCCATTATTTATAAGAGTCCTTTCTACATTGATCAATTTGGGAATTTCACCCCTACCCGTGCCTTTAGTATTGGAGGCTTTATGGGACAATCCAGAATCGCCAGGTTGTTACCCTTAAACTATGGATTATAAATTATTTACTACATATTTAGTTTAACAACTATTTTTTTCGTTATATTTATCAAACATTTAATTGAGATCATTTTAGCATGGAAAAATTAACAAATAAAGAAGAAGAAATTATGCGCATTATCTGGAAGTTAGAAAAAGCTTTCGTAAAAGAGATCATTCCGCATATCAAAGAACAAAAACTGCATTACAACACCGTTTCTACCATCGTTCGGAACCTAGAGGAAAAAGAGTATGTTTCGCATATCGCCTATGGGAAAACCCATCAATATTACCCTTTAGTCACTAAAGAAGCCTATCGTAAACAGTTTATGAATATCGCAACCAAGCGCTTTTTTGATAATAGCTACAAGAGCGTGGTTTCATTTTTTGCAAAAGAAGAGAAAATAAGCGCCAAAGAACTCAGAGAAATTTTAGAAATTATAGAAAATAAAAAAGAAGATTAAATCGTGGAATTTTGGAATTATATCCTTGAGAATATCCTGTTACTGGCAGTATTTTTTGCCGGCTACGAGCTATTTCTTAAAAATTCCAAATTCTTTACTTTTTCCCGTTTTTATTTGATATTCGGAATACTAATTAGTTTCGTTTTACCTCTATTTCACTACTCTATACAGGTAGAATTACACCCGGAAGATTTTATGGATGGCACTTCAGTTAATTTTGAAAGTCTCTCTCAAAATCTTGCGAATATTAGTCTTCGTAATTCGATAAATTTTGAGGGATTTATTTTTTCAGTTTATCTACTTATTAGCCTGGTCTTTTTTGTACGATTTTTATTTCAATTACTTCAGCTTAAAAAACTAATTATTGCTTCTGAAAGTATTTCAAAAATAAAAGGTCTCAAACTAAAGCGATCTCCAAAAAACTGTGGTGCATTTTCGTTCTTTAACTATATATTTTTAGATAAAATTTCAGAAAAAAAGGACAAAAACTACGTATTAAGGCACGAATTAATCCATGCACAACACTATCATAGTCTGGATGTTCTTTTCATCAATCTGGCATCTATTTTTTTCTGGTTTAATCCGTTAATGTATTACTATAAAAAACGAATTATCGATAATCTGGAATTTATTACAGATGATGCCGTAATGGCAAAAATCAGTAGTGAAAATTTAAAAAATGAACTCAAAAATTACCAATTTCAACTTTTATCACAAAGCTTAGCTATTCAGCATTTACCCATTTTATCATTTAATCATTCATCAATCAAAAAGCGAATCATCATGTTAAACAAAAAAGCAGGCAATAAACTACAGCTTTTTAAAATTTTTCTCTTAATTCCGTGCCTTTGTTTTATCTTTTACAGTTGTAATGTAGACGAAGTTGCGAGCCTCGATGAAAATGCTGAATATTCTTTTTATTTTGATAAGAATACCAGCGAAGAAAATCTTCAAAACAGGGTTAAAATTTTTAATCATTTTTACAAAACTGAAGTTGCTTTAAAAATCACCGATACTAAATACCAAAATCAATTTTTAAATCAATTTACAGTATCTCGTAAATTTAAGGATCAATCCAATTTTACATCGGGATATCAGGCAACTGGAATAGCGGAAGAAAATATTAGTTTTCTTGTAACCTACAGAGAAGGGAAGATTATATTAAACTCCAATAACAGTTACAGGATAGAACTAGATAATGATGCTAATCGTATGATTATTTCTGAATCTGCAAATAAAAAATAATTTAATACCAATCAGCTATGCAAGAATTACTGCTCCACCTTTTAAAATCTTCTGCATTAATCGGAATATTTTATTTTGCCTACCTCATTTTACTGAAACAGGAAACAAGTTTTATGCAAAATCGTAAGTTCCTAATGGTTGGTTTAGTAAGCTCGGTAGTGCTTCCATTTATTTACTTTACGCAGAAAGAATATATAGCAGTTGAAACTAATGAGGTGCCATATATAGCTTTTACTCAATTCACCCCGCAGGATAACATGGTGAACGAAGAACCTATAGATTGGTGGCAGATCGGTTTTTATGTTTATTTCCTAGGTTTAGTGGTTATGGTTTTTAAGTTTTTATTGCAGTTATATAGTCTTCAAAATCTTATAAATTCCGGCAAAAAGAAACGCTACAAAACTTTAAAGCTGGTTCGTACTACTAAGAATATTAAGCCATTTTCATTTTTTAAATACATTGTTTTCAATCCTGATAAACATCGCGAAAAACACCTGAAATTAATCTTAAAGCACGAGCAAATTCACGCAAAACAATGGCATTCTCTAGATGTAATTTTTGCATCTATATTAAGCATTGCGTTTTGGTTTAATCCTTTTATATGGCTTTATAAAAAAGCAATAATCCAAAACCTGGAATTTTTAGCAGATCAAGATGCCGTAGCAAGTATCGCTAGTAAACAAGACTATCAAAAAGCTTTGGTTATGGCCACCGTAGGCTTACAACCGGCTATGACCAATCAATTTTATCAATCATTTATCAAAAAACGAATTATTATGCTAAACAAATCGAAAAAGAAAAACAACCAATGGAAACCCCTTTTGGTCATTCCAATTTTATGCTTGTTTTTATACAGTTTTAATTTAAAAACTGAAAATATTTCTCTTCATTCTTCTACTGAAAAGATCTCGCAATTAAACGATACGCTAAAAAAGAACAGTATTTCTGGAAAAGTATCTTATGAAGAAAATGAAAATGCAAAATTACCAATACGATCAAAAGATTTTGAGATTTTGGGTGAGAACGCGCTATATATTTTAGATCACAAAACCTATACAAAATCTGAACTTACCGGAAACGCCGTAGTGTTTAAATCTATTCAGGTAATAAAACCGAAAACTGCAGAAAAGCAATTTGGTAAAAAAGGAAAAGATGGTGCTGTACTATTATCCAATGCTGAATTGATCGAAGATTTCCAAGGATATTTGAGAGAATTGGATAAACAAGAGGAAGCTATTAATCTTCAGTTTTTAAGGATTACCTCAAGAAAGAAACCCGAAATAATTACACTGCAGAAAGAACAAAGTTCTGTACAACCCCTTCAGAGCAAAGCAGTTTCTTCTGATACAATTGAGGAAAATAATTCTAAAACTACTCAAAATGATGAAAAGGTTAAAATCGTTAGTTACTCTAAATTACTGAAGGATACCTTATATGTTTTAAATGGTGTTCCCAAAAAAGACAAATCCTTTCTTCAGCATTTAAAGAAGGAAAATATTGAAAATATCACCTATATACAAGGCGATAAAGCTAAAGCGCTCTACGGGTCGAGAGTGTCCGAACACGGTGTGAAACTTTTTACTACTAAAGTTGAAGATTCTAACGCTCTCCTTCGTAAAAAGTCAAATCCAATACAATTTATTCGAATAAATGACTCTGCAGTCATAGATGGCAATCGACCTTTATATGTTTTGAATGGTAAAGTAGTTTCTTTGAAAGAATTTAAGCAGATACAACCTGAAAATATTAAAGCTGTTTATGTCATAAAAGGCAAAAAGGCTGCTGCTAAATATAAAGATGAAAATGCAGCATATGGTGTCGTGGAAGTTTACACCATAGATTTTAAGCGAGAATTACCTGGGCAATCTGCTACTAAAGTCTTCGTATATACTATTCATCAGTATGAGACCGATGCAGCGATTAATAAAATGATTGCCCTGATTAAAAAAGAATATGATATTGAAGTAGATATTAAAAAATTACATCGAAATACTGATGGCATGATCAACAGTATTAAGATGAAAGCTAAACATACTGGTTCTTCCTCTTGGAACGTTACCTATAGCTCTTCTAACAGTAGTGATCATGTCGAAACAATTTACATGATTATGGATACTGAAAGCGGTGATTTTAAAATTACGAATCAAAAACCTGAAGAGTAAATTCCCTAAAAAAGCACGTTGTACCTTTATAAAAATGGTTTTTAACACCAGCCTTGGTTCCTGTTAATTTTGAATATCAGGTGAAGCTTACAATAACTTCTTTTTTATTGAGAGTCAATATTTTAATATCTTTGAAATAAACTGACCAAAAATGAAAAAGAAGTTGTTTAAAACCTTAGCAAAACTCAACAAAAAAGTACTGCCCAGTTATTCTAAAAAGGAATTAGATTTGGCAAAAGCCAATAAATTGCAAATGGCAATAATTGGATGGAAAACCTGGGTTACAAAAAACGCTTTAGATTAATTAATGACTCCGCTTATAGAAAACCGTACTCTGCCGCTTTGTCTAAAATAGGCTTATCTCCAGATTCTTCAATTCCAAAGATTTTTCTAATATTTCGTTTCCGCTTCTCTATTGCAGCCAGAGAAAGGGGTATGTAATCTACCAGGTTCTTGGTTTTGGTTCCTTTCGACAGATAATATAAAATTTTACGGTCATTTTCGTCTAATGTAATATTTTGTGTCATTTGTGTTCTAAACAGTTCGCGAACCGTTTTACTGTAAAAAGGAATTCCGCTATTAATAGATGAAATTGCCGAACAAAGCTCTGTTGATCCCACATCACTTTTAATCATTAGGGATTCTGGATTTATGCTTCTTAGAATATTCTGTAATCTGTATTTTTCATTAAACATCGTAAGCACTATCAGTTTAGACCCTGGCGCTATTTGGCGAATCCTAACTCCTAAATCTTCCCCAGAAATTATTCTTCCATCTTTAGAAGCCGGTATTTTTATATCAAGAATAATAATATCAAAACATTTTTCTGCCTGATTGATTTGATGTAGAGCACTATCGACAGTATTAGCCGTGTGCAATAACAAGTTAAATTCGCAAGATTGCAATGTACTTTTATAGCCTTCGATGATGATGGGATGATCGTCTACAATTAACACTTTTAAGCGCTTAGCCATATTTTCCTATTTTGGTTTATTGGTATCTCTATTTTAATAATAGTTCCTTCCCGGCCACTTTTAAAATTTATTTTACCGTGAAGGTTTTGTACTCTGGATTGCATGTTTTTTAAACCAATACCTTTAACATTGGCCTTTACGTCAAAACCATGCCCATCGTCTTTTATCATTGCCAAAAGCATATTTTCCTGTTTTCTAAAAATCACTACAACCTGTTTTGCATTGGCATATTTAGTCACATTATAGGTAGATTCCTGCATAATACGGAACAAATTAATTTTGATCTTGCTGCTTATTTTATCCCATTCTATAGCGCTGTCGTTGTTTAAAACGACTTCAAATTTACCTAAAATCGACTGCTCGTTTAACAGCTCGTTCACCAAGCTTATAAACCCAGATCGTGAATCAAAAATATTCGCGTCAAGATCATGAGAAATACTTCTTACTTCTTCCCCAAGTCGCTTTAACTCGTTTATATAATTATCACGAACTTTTATCGATTCCTTATCTATTTTATTATTCAAACTACTTAAAATAAGACGAATACCAAATATTTTACCCAGTATACCATCGTGCAATTCGGCTGCAATACGTTTTTTTTCTTTTTGGCGACCTTCTTCCAGTTTATTTTGTTGATCAATTAATAAGTTATAGATCTCCTCGTTGGATTTTTGCTGCTGTTTTTCTAATTTCAGTTGTTTGTTTTTTATTTTTTGATGGCGAACCACAAATCCTAATATCAAAATGATTAATAAGAACGCTGAACCTAATATTATCCATTTTCGTTGCGCACTTAGATATTCATTTTGGGCGATAAATTCATCTGTTTCATATCTAATCCTGGCGAATTGATTACGGGCTGCCCTTTCTTCTTTTTGCAGGCTATCCTTAAGGGAAATATAACGTTCCAGGTGATCATAACTACGACCTTTATCTAATCTTGCCTGTAATCGCAAAGATTCTAACAATCCATGTACATTTCCTTTTCGTTCTGCCAACATTCTTGCTTTTTCAGTATACTTCAGGGCTTTTTGCGGGTCTTTATCTTCATAGTATTCAGCAAGATGCATACTCGAAAAAATTAATCCGTTTTCATCATCAATCGACTCCCTAAGATGTGAGGCTTTAAAAAAGTCTTCGGGAAGATTTTCTTCTTTTCCTATCTTAAATTCTGCAAAAGCTTTATTATCAATAATCTTTGCATAAAGCTGTGGTTCTTTTTCAATTAGTTTAGAAAATTTTAAAGCTGCGGCATAGGCTTTTAACGCATCCTGATAACGCGCCATATTCTCATAAACTACTCCGATATTATTTAAGGTTGATGCCTTTTGATAAGTATTATCACCTAATTCCTGCTGAATTTCATAAGCTTTTGTATGGTAGGTAAGTGAATTTTCATAATCATTCATCTGATTATAAACCACGGCAAGGTTATTATAACAACGGTAAATATATTTCTTAGCACCTACAGGTTTAAGAACCTTAAGTGCTCGAATAGTGGTCACTTCGCTTCCCACATAATCTTTAACGTTTGTCTGAAGGATAGCCATATTAATTAGCAATCTTGCAGCATTAATAGGTTTATCTTTGGCAAGATAAAGGTCACTTGCTTCTTGATAAGCATTATAACTTTCCCGATAACCGCCAATTTCAGAAAAAAAGAAGCCACGATCCCAAAAAGCGCCTGCCAGTCCTATACTATCCTTTAAATTTCTAGCATATTTAATCGCTTTTGTATTGGCCGTTAAAAATAAGGCTGAATCGATAGCCGCACCATAGTAGGACGCCTGGAGATAATTTTTCTTTTTTAGAGTATCGTTTTTTAATATTGCCGTTTGCTGTAAAAAGGTTGCGAGGTTCTTTTTACGTAATGTGATATCTAATGAATCATTTTTAAAATCATCTGATATCCTGACATCTTTAGCAGAAATTTTTTCATCTGAAGACTGATGTTGCCTACAGGATATTATCAATAAAACAATTACTATAAAAAATAAATTCTTCTTCAAAACTTGATGGTTTAAAGCCCAAATTATGAAGTGTTTTGCTTATAGTGAACGATTAAAATTTGGACGTTGATCAATTTAAGAATTTATTATGAATTATCAACGCCCTAACTTTGGCTATTCTTCTACATCTTCTTCCGGTGGATCTCTTCTTTCCTGTTCATTTTCTTCGCGCCCCGTAAAATCGTCAGAATAGGTTTCTTCAAGATCAATAATTTCAGTTTGTTGGGTAGCTTCTGGTTGAGGTAAGGATTCGGGTTCACAGGAATATGTAGTTGCCAGTAAAACCCCAAAGGTGAAAAGTGTAAATAAATTTTTCATGTGTGGTTTGTTTAAATTATTTTATCTAATTCAGGTAACTCTCCCCCATAGGAGAAGTTATGAAGTCTTTGTGAGAAGAGAAAAGAGTATATAGAGCACCCGGCTTTAGGCTGTTTGCCTAATATTTAAAAGGTAGATATGGGTAATTGAATAGAAAATTGAGTTCCTACCGGGTGTTCTAGAACTAACTAAAAATTAACAATAATAAACATGTTTAGTAAAGATATTCGAGTGCGATAATATCATAGTATCCAAAGTTTCCGCTCTCGTTTGCACCAAAGCAGGCAAGCATAACTGAATCTGGATCATAACCTGTAGGTGTTCCTGGGATATGCACTGCTCCATCCGGATCAGCAGACTCTCCGCTTTGCCCACAACTTTGTCTGGAAAACCAGTCGGTATGTCTTAAACCAAGAGTATGACCGATTTCATGTGTCATCACATGCTCATTTGTTGCGGTACTGTAATTCTCCATTCCCGAAAAGATCTGCACCCATTTGTATGGATTTCCGCCTGAAGGGAATCCGGCAACACCACCGGCCTGTCCATTGGAATTTTTATATACTACAATATCATAAGCATCGTAATCAGTACCAAAGGTAAGTGTAAAAGTTAGCCCCATATTCAAAGCATTATAATTCGCTACAGCCCTTTGTAATGCCTCACGCATTTTAGAGGAAAGATTCTGACCATAGCCTGTACCGGTAAAGCCTATAATATTTATGGTTCTTGGGCTATTGACCAAATTATATGTACGATATTGTTTAGAGGTAATATCTGCTGAACTTAATTTATTCAATTGCTCTTCAGATATTGCAATATCATTTTCGATTAAAAAAGAAGCTTCCTTTTTACCTCCTGGTAAGACAAGCTCAAAGGGCTCTACGTAATCGGAGTTAAGGTTTAGGTTGGCAACTTTCTCTATGATCTCTTTGGAAACTTGTTGTGAAGCCGGAGCTTCATTATTAAGCAGTTCCTGAGTTTCTGGAGTTGCATCTTCTTTTTGACATGAAGCAAACAGTAATCCAGTTGCCATCAAAACGAGTGGTAGTTTTTTTAATTTCATAAAAGTAGGTTTTTAATTATTACTCAAATTTAACCTACTATACTTCAGGTATTTGAAATTAAACCGTAGAATAATTACGGGAAACCCGTAAATAAAAATCCCCGGAAAAACTTCCGGGGATTCAAAAAATAAGCAGGACTAATTTACTCCAGACCGATAAGTCGCCATTCACTCATTTGGAAAATTGAGGAATCACCATATATATCTAATACAGTTAACTTATAATAGGTGTAAGCAGTATCGTTAGAGAAATTAAATTCTTTAGTTTTATTTCTGCTTTCGAATGACTGATCTGTACGGCTATCTAATTCATCCCAATTCTCTCCGTCATTAGATCCGGAAATCGTCCATGAAGCGGGATCCCGGGATGGAGCGTCATCACCAGAAGTTAGAGTATACCTCACCACTATTTTTGCTTCAGGCAATTCCTGTTGCATCCAAAGTCCAGATTCAAAATCAAAAGCTAAGTATTTTGAATTTGTATCACCGTCGATCAAGCTTGCAGAAGTCTCATCAGGATTACTGGTGTTTTCATTATTTACAGTAATCGTTGCATTTACGGTATAATCTACTGGCTCTGGGGCTGTAAGTGTTTCGAGTACTAATAACCTCCATTCACTTAACTGAAAATTATAATCCCCATTATATCCTGTAATATTCAATCTATAGTATAAATAGCTTATATCATTATCAAAATCGAATTCTCTTGTTTGATTTCTATCAGAGAAAGTTACGTTGGATTTTTCGTCCAATACCGTCCAGTTAGTACCGTCATTAGAGCCTAAAAGTTGCCAGGCATTAGGATCTCTAGAGGGCGCATCATTTCCAGAAGTTAAGGTATACTTATTAACGGGCTCTGGTGCGGTAAGTTGCTGTTGTAACCAAAAATCACTTTCCCCAATTATATTTTGAACATTTCCTGTAAGGTATTTAGAATTGGTATCATTATCAATCAATTTTGGAGATCCTTCATTTGCTCCTGCCCCGCTTCCATTTTCTTTACTTACGGTGATACTGGCTCCAACTGTAACATCGCGAAGTTGCGAGACAGCCTCAAAAGGATAGGCTAAATCAGGAAATGAAACACGAGCCTGCAATAATTCGTTCTCTACATCTTCTGTCCAGTTAAAAGCGCTCTCAGCTATAGGTTGAAGATCTTCTCCAGCCGCACCACTCATAAAGTGAACAAATTCTCCTAAATTCATGCTTCTTGCATAACGATCCCCATCTTTGGGAAAGTTTTGAGAAGTAATATTATAAAAATTATTCAAAAAAGAAGTTTTACCATAAGTTTCGTAAACTGGCTGAAACCAATCCCTAAACCAGTATACACCGTTAATCTGGGTATTTGAGTACCGATCTTTTACGGTGGTCGCTTCAGCTTCCATATCGATATTTAAGTAAGTATCGTATACAAAGATTTTATTGAATTCGTCCATCCATAAATCTTCTGCTGGAGAGCCTTCAACACCTTTAGCCGAATATTCAACCAGCTTTCCTATTTGTGAAATAATTAGCGTAGTCTTCTCTTCTTCCATTTCAGCATCATTTAAAGGAATATCAATAACACCTCCATTTACATCAGATTCAAAGTCTGTTAAAAATTCTGCCCGATCTGTTACTCCTGTATGAAAAACAGCATATAAAATATTATTACCTACATTGTTGTAAGCACTTATAGCATTATCCCAAACATTCTGGGTAAATAGGAAAGGCCAATCTATAGCCCTATCTACGTAATCATCGTAATAAACGGCAACGTTTGTTTCATAATATTGTCGATTTAAAGACTCTTCATGGCCAAACCAGTTTTCATTAAATCCTCTGGCCGGAGCATTTGCCCCATCTGTATTTACAACAGCATCTGGCATTCCTTCAACGATACTACTATCATCTGTTTCACAGGAAGTGATCCCCACCATAAATAAGGAACCAAGAAGTATTTTAAAAGTATTTTTTTTCATAACTCTATAGTAAAAAGTTAATTATCATTTTAGTCATTAATGTATAATAGGCTCCATTCACCTATTTGTAGATCGGTACTACCTGCATTCTCCGTTATTTTCAATTTGAAATAAGAATAGTTCATATCCTGATCGAATTGAAAAATTTTATTTTGAAAACGTTCCTCAAAAGCTATATCTGTTTGCACATCAATGCTCTCCCAGTTTTCTCCGTCTATAGAACCTAACAACTCCCAGCTTTTAGGATCTCTTTCTGCAAAATCATTAGCAGATGAAATTGCATAAGCATTAACAGTAGTAGTCTCTTCAAAAGACAAAATCGCCTGGAAATCATTAGAATACGGTCTTAGAAAAAATTTAGTGCTTAGTAAACCATCCGTAAGTTTTAAAGATCCTTCCGGAGCATCTGCTCCATTTGAATTTTCAGCACTTACGTTTAAGGTACCTTCTAAAGCAAAATTTATCGGCTGATTCTCTTCTGGAATTTCTGAATATTCATAATCCAATTCAGGGAAATCTTCACGAGCTTTGGTAAGTTGCTCTTCATAAATTGAGCTCCAGCCAAAAGCGATCGTTGCTTGTTCCTTAAGATTATGATTCGCAGCGCCACTCCAAAAATGAATAAACTCTCCCATATTCATTCTTCGTGAAAATCTGTTGTGAGCAGCATTTGTTGGAAAATGATCAGCTAGTAGATCATAAAAATTATTCAGCAATGCAGATTCTCCATAATTTGAGTAGATAGGATAAAACCAATTTCTAAACCACATCGTACCTGGACGAGGATAATCATCTACATTATTCATAAAATCATCATAGGTATGTTTGGCGAACTCTTCTTTTCCTATTCCTTTATAAACATCGTATACAAAAATCTCTGCCCATTTACTGTCCCCCCAAATATCCCATGCCGGATTATATTGAATGCCGTTGGTAGCACCTTCAACAATATGGCCTACTTCATGGATCATCATGCTTAAACCTAAATCTGGATCTTCTTCTTGCCATGTATAAGGCCCACAGTCTACAACATTTCTAAAGTCATGACTTTCGTCCATAAATGTTGAGGGATGCCCTCCAGAGTATTTATTGGTATGTAATATGGCATATAACTTTTTATCTTGGCCATAAGAACCGTATACGGTTTTCACATACTCCCATACATCTGAAAATGTAGTATTAGGCCATGTAATCGAACGGTCCACTTCACTATCATAATACAATGCAAGATCATCATCTTCGTAAACCAGTTGAACTAACTCTGTATGATCAAACCAATGCTCCTGCCACATAGCTGGAGCTGCATAATCGTCTTGTACTTCTTCAACTGTTTCTTCTGCTTCCTCGCGATCATCTTCAGGTGATACTTCATGCTCACTTGAGGAACATGAATTCATAAAGAAAAATAGCGTTAAAACAGAGAAAACAATATGGTATGGAAATTTGATCATATTAAATTTCAGGATTTTTTGAATATTGATCCCACAAAGAATCTATCCCTTTACCCGTAAGTTTTATCCAAGAATCCTCTGAGTATGTTTTAGATCTCATTTGTTCGTCTAGTTTATAAACAATAGCATCATAGTAATTTTCACTTAACCAAACTAAAAATCTGGCGGTAATCCGATAACTATTGGTATAACTTTGATTTTCATTAAAATCGGTTAAAGACCATCCGGCTCCCGGATTATCCACTCCATATTTAAATCGCACATAATCTGCTACACCTTCAGAAAGCCAAACTGGCCCACCACCCTGTGGGTATGACTGAATAAGATGCATCACCTCGTGCGTGATAAGATCAATATCAGTTGGTTTTTGTTTTAACCACCGGCTACTTACTGTTATTTCTCCGTTAAAAGCATAAGCCACACCTGTGTAAGAAGTATCGATATTAATGGTAATATGCTTTTGGGCACCTGGATTAAAATCTTTTAAAAGCTTTGGATAAACTGTAAATACGGTAGAAACAAATTTATCCTCGGTTCCCTCTTTTAATGTGGAATCAAAATTTTTAAAAGTAATCCTAAGATTGTCTTTAGAATATTCCTCAACTTCCTGAGCATTTACTTGGAAGTTGACAAAAAAAAGAACCATCACTAATTTTATTATTTTCATCTTTAAATATTTTAGTAGAGTTATCCGCACTTAAGTCTCCTCCCACGCAATACACGTGGGAAAGAGCCTTTGTGAATAAACTAACTCAATTCAAACTTAAAACTTACCATCCTGGATTTTGCATAATAGCAGGATTTGCATTGATTTCGTCCTGAGGAATAGGCCATAAATAATGTCTTTGATTGAATATCCTATTCTCAAAAACGACTTCATTATAAAAATTAGCTTCTTCTTCCGCGTTTATATCAAGACCATGAGCAGGTCCATCGAAATACAATTCACCATTTTTCCAGCGTCTTACATCAAAATATCTTACACTTTCAAAGGCTAGCTCTACTCTTCGCTCTTTATGAATGGCTTCGCGCATGGCATCCTGAGTACCAGGAACTGCTATACCTCCTTCACCATAACCAGGTATTCCTGCTCGTTCCCTAATCGCATTTAGATAAATAAGAATATCTGGGTTACCGGGATCTACTTCATTTAAAGCTTCGGCATAATCCAAATAGATTTCAGCCAGTCTTAACATAGGTATAGTTCGGTTTTGATTTGATCTCGCTCCCGTAATCATATTTTTACGCACAATATATCCAGTAGGAGGATAGTCGTTTCCTCCTGCTGCACGTCCAGAGTTACCATTATACCAAGTCTCTGTAATGATATTGCCCACAGAGGTAGTATTAAGCCATAAGCTATTGTTATAGGTTATCCCCACATAAAATCTAGGCTCCCTGTTTACCCACTGGTTATAGGTTGATCGTTGTGTAAAGTCATAAGGAGCTCTGAAATCAGAAAAACCAGTTTCCATAAAACCAGAATTGGGATCGTCGATTGATCGTCCATTACTCATAAAATAAGCATCGACCATCTCTTGCGTAGCACTTAATCCACCTGCACCCTTTACTTCACTATTACTAATTCCTGAATGTAAAGGCGTAACATCGTAATGATAATAAATTGTTCCTCGCGTTCTTGCATAAATAATTTCTTCATTCCAGTCTTCCAACATTACATCCCGGGTAGAAAGGTAAGGGCTAAATGATCCAGTGTTATCATTTTTTCTGAATAACTGAAAGGTTCCTGGAACGAATTCGTCTATAAATGCTTTGGAAGCATTTGCAGCCTGCTGCCATTTAGAGGTTTGGACAGACTGATCTATTAATGAAGTTCCTTCTTCGTTTACTAATTCTGAATAATCGGTATTTCCATTAAATAATGGGCTTGCATTCAACAATAAAGTTTTCTCTTTTATGGCGAGTGCAAAAGGACGGCTCATCCTTCCTGCATTTTGTCCTTTAAAAGCGACACCATCAAGGCTATTGGCTGCTGCATCAAGTTCAGAAACAATATAGTCTACGCATTCCTGCATGGTATTCCTGTTTAAACCTTCAAGATCTGCATCCGGTGATATAGGTTGATCACCAATAAGTACAACTGGCCCCCAAGAACGTATGAGATTATAATAGAAAAAAGCACGTAATATTCTAGCTTCGGCCACAAAACGCTCGACACGGTCTGGTGGACAATCCTGACATTTATCTATATTTTCGATAAAAGTAGAAGAGGCTCTGATTCCCCGATAGAAATTGGACCAAAGCGAGTTAACATTGCCTGTTGTGGCGTTCCAATCCCCTATATTTAAATAATTCCCCATGTGAAAGGACCAAACATATTCGGCTTCATCTGAGGCTCCTGTCCAGGGCCCAGAATGTTCTGTGGTAGTATATCGTTGAGCCATCTCATTAGGAATACGGCTATAAATATTCGCTAAATACGATTCTACATTCACTCGCTTTGCAAATGTTGCTTCAAATGTTAGGCGATCATCCGGCACCTGATCCAAAAAATCATCATTACAGGAGATCAATAACATAAATAGTAAAAGTCTTAATGTATATTTCATTTTAATAAGTTTAGATTTTGTTACGCTCATAATTCCTCGATTTTAGAATTAAAATCTAAAGTTTGTACCCAAGGATACTACCGATACGTTGGGATATTGGCCTCCATTGTGTCCTGTACCATTATCAGTATTGAGTTCTGGATCCCATAAATCAAAATTAGTAAAGGTTAGCAGGTTAGTTCCTCTCAGATAAAATCTTACATTTCCCAGACCTATTCTTTCTGAAATAGTATTGGGTAAAGTATATCCAATTTCAGCAGTTTTAATTCTTAGAAAATTTTGATCTCTTTGCCACCAGGTACTTACCTGAGTATTATTACTTTGCCCCACTCCGGAAGATCCATAAGAAAGCCGGGGAAAAGTGGCGTATGGATTATCATTTTCTGGAGTCCATCGGTCTTCAGCAATTGCAAACAAATTACCACGACCACCATCTCCAGAGAATGGTTGCAATCCTATGCCTCTAATCTGAATATCCGCTGCATTTTGTCCCTGGAAAAACACACTTGCATCAAAACCTTTATACTGTGCACTTAAACCAAAACCGTAGGTGAGATAAGGAACATCCCCTTCACCGATTTGTTGTTGATCGTACGCATCTATACGACCATCACCATTAAGATCTTTATATTTTATATCTCCCGGCATAATTTGGCCGAATTGTTCCGAAATTCCTTCTCCATCATTAGGGGTAATAAATCCGTCTCCGTCAGTGTCATCTTCCAAAGTATATAAACGTTCGGCCACATATCCCCAACGCGCCAGTAACCCAGAACCTCTGCGATCGAGCCATGGATAGGGTTGTTGCGGTACTCCGTTTTCGATTACTTTATTTTTATTATAAGAGAAGGTTCCTCTAAAGCTCAGGCTTAATTCGTTAAAGGTTTTGTTATATTCTATTGTTCCATCAAAGCCTTTATTTTCACTATCACCTAAATTCCCGTAAGGATCACTAACAAGCCCTATATAACCAGGAACGTCGGAACGTTGTAGAAATGTTCCCTTATTGCGTTCCCTAAAGACATCAACTATTAATTTAAAACTGTTTTCAAAAGCATTAATTTCAATCCCTAAATCTTGTTTTCTGGATTCTGCCCAGGTTACATTAACGCCTTGATAGGTTTCGGCTATTCCTCCAAAAGAAGTTCCTGCATTTTCTCCGAAACTATAGCCGTCCTCCCCGGTTTCTACCCGACTTAAATAAGCAAACCTTCCTGCTCCAGAAGCCGAACCCACCAAACCATCAGAATACCTTATTTTAAAATAATTAATAGTATTTGATATAGACTCAAAAAATTTCTCATTGGATAATACCCAACCAAAGGCTAATGAAGGAAAAAAACCGTAACGATCATTTGGACTAAAGTTTTCTGAACCGTTATAACCGGCATTAGCTTCCACGAAATATCGATTATCATAAGAATAAGTAGCCCTACCCGCAAGTCCCTGATTCCTATAAGGTATAGACCCTACAAAATCTCCAGCGAAAGCATCAACAAAGTCGGTTCTGTTAAATAATAATAAACCTGTTACCTGGTGTCTACCAAAATTGCGGTCGTAATTTAAACTCGCTTCCAGATAAAATCGGCGATTTCCTCCGTTTTCCCTGCTATAACCTAAAAAGTTTCCCCCTTCAAAAGTCTCATTAAGAATAATTTCGCCATCTTCAGTATAAGGATATTCCTGATTAACATAATAAGTACTTTCTCGCTTACTTCTAATAATATAATGCTGATTAAACGCATCGAAGGAGAATAAGCCACTTAAAGACAGGCCATCGGTTAAAAAATTTAAATCCTGGGTTAATCTTAAGTTAGAATATAACTGGTTTTTATTTTCAGAGCGATAACCACGTTTTGTAACATCAGCGTAAGGGTTTCGTAAATCTCCATTCGGACTTATTCCGGGAACATACCCTCCGGGATATAACACAGGATACTCAACCGGTGGAACGAGCATTGCCTGAGTAAAAACAGAATTCGCTCCTGTTCCAGAAGGATTATTACCATTAAATGTAGGCCAGTAGGGATAGTTCCCATCCGAGATATATCCCTGTACTCCCAAGTGTGCTTTTGTTGTGGACGTAATATCTACCGTAAGGTTAGAGGTGAAATTATATCTTTTATATTTTGTATTCGAATCATAATCTTCCAAGCCGTCAGTTGTAAACATTCCTTTTTCATCATAATAACCGATAGAAATATAATACTTGGCAGCTTCTGCCCCTCCGCTTACATTAGTGGAAATACGACGATTACGACCAAAATCATTGAATATTTCTTCAAACCAGTCTACATTAGGATACAATAACGGATCATAATTATTCGCTGTCCGTTCTATTGTTTCCTGAGTATATCTGGCCGGTTGGCCTCTAGTAGTTAAGGCCTCATTAGCAAGTTCCATATACATTACCCCATCAGCTAAATCTGGCATACGGGTAAAGGTGGAAATCCCTTCATTATAATCTACAGATATTTGAGGTTTTCCCAACTCGCCTTTCTTTGTTTCAATTAAGATCACTCCATTTGCTCCTCGTATACCATAAACAGCAGTGGCAGATGCATCTTTTAATACTGTAAAAGACTCGATATCCCGAGGATCGAGGTTATCTAAAGAACGTTGCACTCCATCCACCAATATTAGTGGAGCATTACCACCGCTAATATTGCTAATTCCTCTAATCCAGATATCTGCTCCATCATAACCAGATAACCCCGAACGTTGTACACCGGTTAAACCGGCAACTCTTCCCGCCAGCATTGTGGACAAATTAGCGACCGGTTGTTGTAGTTCGGCCGGCTCTATAGTAGATTGTGCCCCTACTACACTAATTTTCTTTTGTTTACCATAGCCTACAAGAACCACCTCATCTAATGATTGTAGATCGTTTTTCATGGATACGTCCAGAACGGAGCTTCCATCTACAGCTTGTTCCAGGGGATTCATACCTACATAAGTGAATACTAATGTCGCTCCTTCCTTCACCGTAATGGTATAATTACCATCGAAATCTGTTTGCGTTCCATTTTGTGTTCCCTTTTCCATTACCGAAACTGCCGGTAAAGGCATCGAATTGTTATCTGTCACCGTACCTGAAACAGTAATCGTTCCCTGTCCATAAAAATTCTGGACATTCAGAGTCATTAAAAAAAGAAGTAATAACGCGCTTTTAGGAATCTGCCGTAAAGCATTATCCTTAAAACCACAGATTTTGTTAAAACTTGCTTTCCACCCTTTTTGTAAGAGTAATTGTTTTTCCATGCTTAGTTAGTTTTAAAATTAAAATAAAATCAACTAAAATATTTTAGTTAATCGTTTTAGCCAAGAAAATACAATAATTCCACACATTCAAGTAAAAAGTTAATTTTAACATAATTAATTATTAATATTATAAAAAGCTAAATATGTAATTACTGAAATTTTAAAATCAAGAACATCGGAAAATTAAACCCTCAATGAGGACTAATCACATTTCAGCTGTTATAAATAATAAAGAAACTCTGCTATTACGATTACCAAAACAACATTCTGCCGTAGCGACCTCTTAAAGTACCCAAAGAATGATACCAACACAAAGATTTGGAATATTCAACATCTCAAATAAGCATGTAATTATATTTTTTAAAAGAACTGAAAGACCACTCTATAAATTTCGACTCAAACCTCAAAAATTAAGCTTTTATTTGTTGCACTCTTAACCCCAACCAATGCATTTAAGACAAGCCTCAGAGAACCGAAAACAAATCGCTACAGTCATCACTTTTTTTACCATTCCCCTATCAGGATTCATGACCGATATTTATTTGCCTTCCTTTCCATCAATGGCACAAAACCTTTCGGTTTCTGAAAAAAGTATTCAGCTTACATTAACCTGTTTCTTTTTAAGCTACGGTTTTGCCCAATTAGTTGTAGGTAGTATTTTAGATAGTCTAGGCCGTTATAAACCAATATTATTTTCTTTAATTGCTTTAATCATTAGCAGTCTCGCGATTACCTGGACAGATCAGGTTTGGCTCATCTGCTTTTGGCGAATCGTACAGGGATTAGGAACTTCGTTTATCGTTGTGGCAAAAAGAGCCTATTTTGTAGATCTTTACGATGAAGAAAAACGGAAGCACTTTTTAAGCTTTTTTACTATCGTTTGGTCATGCGGACCTATAATTGCTCCCTTTCTTGGTGGCTATTTAGAGAGTTTATTTGAATGGCAGGCCAATTTTTATTTTCTCGCTATTTATGCAGGAGCTTTATTTATAGCTGAATTATTTTTTAGCGGAGAAACCATTAGAAATGTAAAGAAATTTAACCTGAAAAAAACTTCGATGCTTTATATGGTTATGCTTAAAAACAAAGCCTTTGTATTTGGGATTTTAATTTTGGGAATGGCCTACTCTACCGTTATGGTATTTAATATTGCCGGCCCATTTGTGGTAGAACATCACTTTGGTTTTAATGCTGTAACCACCGGCTACTGCACGCTTATTCTTGGAATTTCCTGGATGATAGGGGGAATTATAAGCAAGACGTTTTCTAAACAAAACTTTTCTAGAAAATTAAAAGTATCGGCTTTTACACAAATCATACTACTTGTTCTATTTGTGATCGCTGCTGCTCAATTAGACCAGTTATATCTTTTAATCATTTTTGCATTTTTGATCCATATTGTATCGGGCTTTATTTTCACCAATTACTTTACACAGAATATGATTTATTTCCCAAGCAATGCAGGGATAGCAGGAGGTTTAATTGGCGGATTGCTTTATATTATAACTTCTATCATAAGTTTTTTAATATCATCTTCAGGAGAGATCGCGAGTACCTTCGATATGTCCATACGCTATTTAGGTGTTGGCATTCCGCTGGTTTTGGTTATTTTTTATTCTACTTTTTTAATTCTGAAAAAACAACAGAAAAAAGCTAAAATCACAACAGTTTGATCTTTGAACTTTAAGCCAAATTGAACTATAAATTGAAGGTAATTTTTAATGCTACACATTACTACCGACTAATTGATAGACTTTTTATTAAAGGCTTAAAATAAGTTATGCCTGGAGATCCTTTCATTTTCACGGAATTCAGGGATGTGGCCCTTTATTTATTCCGCTACATTGCATAATATATAAAGCATCATTGGCTATGATCATTTTCCGGATACTCTAAATTGATAATCAAATTGAAAAAACCAAGGTCTCTTTTAAACAGGCATGTCGTCATACTAAGTGCGGGGTTATTCATAGCTTCGCTATGCTTTAAAAGCTACTGTATAGAAGATAATTGTGCAGATGCTATAGGATCTTTTATTCTTGGAACAATAGGCTTTGTAATGGGTGGTGCCCTGATCTGCTGGTTAGCAAATCCCTTTATATTTTTGTCTTGGATTGTCATTAAAAAGTTTCCAGTACTCTCGTGGATACTAAGCGGAATTGCCTTATCAACAGGCCTTTTATTTATGACTTTTGACCGTATCATCATAAACGAAGCCGGACATTATAGTCCAATAACAGGTTATGCTTCAGGCTACTGGATCTGGATTATTAGCATAGCTATAATATTTTTATGGAATAGTTATAAACTTCTGTATAAGCGGTTTGGTATATTAAAAAAATGAAACTATAGAATTGATGGAAATTTGCTTCAACAAAATGTATAAACGCATCCTATTAAAAACAGTTCAAATAATTCAGATTGTATTTTTTGTATTTCTTATAATTTGTTTTGAGTCCTGCTCTTTACCTAAAAAAATAAATACTACGGTAAAACCTGGAAAAACCCCAGGTTTAGATACGATGGTATATTCTAAATCATCTGTATTTGAAAGAGGATTTGCCCATGTAGAAAATGATAGTACAAATTTCTATATCGATACCACCGGACAGCGTATTTTCGATACTATTATAGATGAATATCATCCCATAGACAGTATTATTCCAACCGGCGCCGGCTTTGTTAGTTTACGCAAAAACCAAGACCGCTTGTTAAAAATTGTTAGCAATAAAAATTCCTACGGGTTGGTTGATGATAAAGGAAAAGAAATTATTCCAATAGTCTACGATTTAATTCAATTTCATTATAAACGCTATCTCTCACTTTATAGAAAACAAAAAATGACCTTTGCAGATAGTTGGGGGAACCAGTTATTACCCTTAAAATTTGAAGAAGTAAGATTTTTAACCAACAGGTACTTTGATGTAAGTGAAGGAAATAAGTGGGGTGTTTATGATAGCAAAACCGATAAGTTAATCATCCCAATCGCCTATGATGATATTGACTATTGTGGTGGTTGTGGTCATAAGTCATCTTACATTTATGCCAAGAAAAATGGTAAGTGGGGAATTATAGATTTTAATAATAATATATTAATTCCTTTTAACTATGATCATGTGCATTCTAATATGCGAAGTGACCAGTGGGTCGCTTCATTTAAAAAAGAGGGTAATAATCTTATTATAAATATTCCTTCAACTAAAGAGTTTGATGATTCTGAGTTTAATTCCCTGGAGATTATAAACGGAGTACTCATTGTCGAAAAGAACGACAAACAAGCGATAGTTAATAAACAAGGCGTACAAATTTCTGATTTCGAATATGATGAAATATCAGCTTTGTATACTAGCTTTCAAAACGAGGCTTACCTTTCTGTAAAGAAAGATGGCAAATACGGTATTCTCGATACCCTTGGAAAAACTATTGTTCCCCCTATCTATCGGGAACGAATTATCCAGATAGGTGATTATTTCTACATAAAGCAAAATGGCAAATATGGCGTATTAACTAAAGAAAATAAAGAATTACTCCCCATAAAATACAAGCAAATCACCGAAATCATCCGACAAACTGCTGAAGGAAATGAAAAGATTGTGTTTCAAATAAAAAATAATGAACTTAAGGGCCTATTTTTTCCTGAAACTGGCGCACTGATCCCTCCCATATTTGACAATGTGCGAGTTTATCATAAAGATCAGGCGTATTATGATAGTGATTTTCCTCCGCAGTTGGTACAAGTCGTAAAAAATAATAAAATAGGCTATTATACGATCAATGGTGAAGAAAAACTATCTCCTTCTTATACTGATATTAGTTTTCTCGGAAAAGATATGGCTATACTGCGTAAGGATAAAGAAACTCAAACCGGCCTATATGATATCAGGCAACAAAAAGTCATAATTCCCTATATTTATGATAACATGAGCAAAATTTCCCATAATCCAGAGCTGATCATGGTTATCAAAAACCAGAAAAATAATAAAACTGCTTATGGAATTTTTAACACCAAAGGCAAGGAAATACTTCCATTACAATACCAAAGCATACAACAGCTTTACCAGCAAAACTTTTTATTGCAGCAACAAGATGGTGATTATTTACTCTGGAATGCCCAAAAGCAAGAAAAAGAGGTATTAGCCTTCCAAAAGGTGAGCACCATAGAAAATTATCCTATTTTAATAGTAGAAAATGAAAAAGGAACAAATCTATATGATGTAAAAACAGGAAAACTATTATTGGATAATATGATGAGTAAAATCATTCGTCTAAACAATGGCCAATTCGCAGTATTTGCTAAAAATGACCAGGACCAACTAAAATACGGATATGCCAATAGCCAAGGAGAACTTGTTGTTCCTCCAATATACGAGCCCGATAATGCTTCCACGGTTTATGATCTTCAGTATCGAAATTATTTCCCACTCTTTAAAAAAGATGCTGTTTCAGATCGAAAATTAATTGGTTTTGCCGACTTTGATGGAAAGATTTTAGTAAAACCTGTATACCATAGTGTTTTCCCTGAGGTTAATGGGAATGGTTTCATCACCGAAATAAACAGAAAGTTTGGATTGATTTCAGCGTCTGGAAAAGAGCTTTTACCCCCAAACTATGATATTAACCCGTTTAGTTCCTATCGTCCTTATGGCAATACTGCAGAATTCAATTTCCCCCTCATGTTTGGTAAAAACGGACAATGGCAATACATTCAAAAAAATGGTAATATTTTACCGATAAGCTCTAATGAGGTGATTGAATTTATAAAACGCAGGCAGTAGTTTCTATAAAAGCTTTCATTAAAAAACTCAAGAAATTTTACTCTTATCAATACAATTAAAAATGTTAGAGAGCCACTTAATCCAAACCGCTATAAAAAAACAGGAAGCATTAAGCTTCCTGTTTTTATGCAATTATCAACCTGAGTTTAAAAATTAAATGCTCTGATCCCGACAGTTATCGAAACAGCACCTCATCATTACTATTTAAACCTGGCGAAGATCATTTATTTTAGTTAAGCAACCACATTTGGGCATTGATATCATCACCTTCAGAAAATTGTCGGTTAATGGCTTCCTCCAGATGCTCAGCGTTATTTGTTGCTTCATCCATTGGATACATCCAACGCTTAGGAATTCTTCCGTTGTTTAAAATCCCTGCTCCGTCAGTATTGAATTCTGGAAATCCAGTGCGACGTTGTTCAAAGAATATTTGCCACCCGGTATTCATAAACATCGAAATATACTTTTGCTCCAAAATCTTTTGAATTTCATTACCAGCATCTAAATCAATACGATCATTATCAAAATAATCTTCAGGCATTGGTGTCTTGAAAAAATCAAAAGAAGCCGCTACTCCATTTCTATAATGTGTTTCAGGATCTACAGCAATCCAGGAACGTACCGCAGCTTCAGCAATAATAAATTCCTGCTCCCAGTAGCTCATTAAAATGCTAGGCTCGTTAACGGGATCGAAAAAATATCGCTCTGCAATCCTACTCGCTTCTCCCGAAACAGCTTTTGAAGTATTTATATTTAAATCTTCACTACCCTTCAATCCTCCGTAGGATTCAAAGTCATTCATATCATCATCAGCCGCAGTTGGTTTAGGTTCTGCAAACCTAAATAATCGTGGATCTTCAAAATCTTTCAATTTATCGACAAAATTTTGTTCCATATAATAGGCTGTTTGTAAATCGTTATCATTAAAATATGGATAACGGTTATCCTGAATATTAAAATAATTTAAAGCTCCATTATCAGAATTTGATGTCATTAAAGGATATTGAGCCGGATTATTAATGATTTCCTGAAATCTTGACCTAATATTTAAATCACTATCTCCCGTCTTATTGGATAAACTCATCAATACCCTTAAATAATAAGCATTAATAAGTTTTCGCCACTGTAATTTATTCCCCTTAAAAATAATATCCCCTACAATAGGTTCTTGATTTTCGGCTAACGCATCAGAGACCGACTTTAGATCATCCAGTACGCTTAAATAAATACTCTTTTGAGAATCATACACCGGTTGATAAATAGCTTCAGTAGCTAAAACAGCTTCAGTATAAGGCACATCTCCAAAAGTACGGGTAAGATCGATTATAAAATAGGAATTGAAAAAACGTCCCAGAATTTGATAAATCTCGATCCCTGCTTTTTCAGATTCTTCCATCATTTTTTTAACTTGTTTCAAATCGTCATACTTTCCAAAACCCGAGCGCTGCCAATTATAATATTGATTGGAGTTAACACCATTAGTATAGGATAAATATCGACTGGCAAGCGCACTGGATAGACTAACATTATTAAATGCTTTTGTTTGTATGTTGGTTAATAATAATTCTGGACTAACCGAAGTCGCCCGATTAGGATCTTCCTGCAAATCCTCAATTTTACTACAACTTGTAAAGTAAAAAAGTGGAAGGAGCAATAATATGATAATAGCAATAATACGTTTCATGATTTAAAATTTTGCGTTTAGGTTAATACCAATGCTTCTGGTGGCCGGTGCCTGTAAATTATCCCTTCCGGGATCTGGATCTACATTTGGTATTTTAGAAGAAAGCCATAAATTACGCCCTATAAAAGATAAGCTTAGATTATCGAAAGGTAATTTAGACAATATATTTTCTGTAAAATTGTAACTTAAGGTGACCTCTCTAAGCTTAATAAAATCCTCTTTATAGTAGTGGTAATTTTTATTATAACCATTACTGGTGGTCTGCATAAAGTTGATGTAGTTTACAGGAACATCATTAGGAGCGTAGGTTCTGGTATCATTCAAAATATTTCCGTTAACATCATAGCTAACATTCCCTCCTACTACTTTAACTCCGTTTCCTATAAATGTACTTTCTCCATTATTGGCATCATCACGATATTGATTAACCGTACCTGGTGACGTACCTCCCCACCACATTTTTTGATTGGTGGTTGAATACATTAAACCGCCTAAACGGCCATCAAAAAGAAAAGATAAGGATACATTCTTATAAGATATGGTATTTGAAATTCCATAAGTAAGATCTGGCTCATTATAGCCAATAAACCTGGAATAAGGATCTGATACGGGATAGCCGTTTTCAAAAATCACCTCTCCCGCTTCATTGGTTTGATATACCCCTGCGTAAATTTTATCTGTACGATCGCCCACACGAATAAATCCATCGGTTTGTTCACGATCACCATAAATTTCTTCCTGATATCTGCGATACTGACTTAAGTTAATTTGGGTATTCCATCTAAAATTTTTGGTCTTTACCGGTGTACCGTCCAGTACAACTTCAATTCCTCGACGCTTATATTCGTCTCCATTCAGCAAAATACTATTGTATCCACTACTCTGGGAAATAGAACTGTAAATTAAATTATTATAATCCCTGGTTTGGTAATAAGCGACATCTATTCCTAAACGGCTCTGTAAAAATCTGGCGTTCACACCTACTTCCCAGGTATCAGAGGTTTCGGGTTTTAAGTCGGAAGATAAAAGCTCATTTCCAAAATAGGTAGAAGGTGTACCATTCCAACTGGTTCCCTTGTCGTATGCCTGAATGTGATTATAAGGATTATTCCCTATTTTACCTTCAGAAACCTGGGACCAGGAACCCCTTATTTTTCCAAATGTCATCCATTCTGGTGTATTCAGCAATTCGGTAAATACCAGTGAAGCGGATATAGAAGGGTAAAAGAATGAATTATTAGCTTCTGGTAATGTAGACACTTTATCATTTCTCCCGGAAAGGGATAAATAAAATGTATCATAAAAATCAAAATCTACAAATCCATAAAAACTGTGAATAGTCTCTTTTTCTTCTCTATTGCTGGCGATAAAGGTGACTCCAGCATTATTATCCAAATTGTAAAATCCGGGAATATTTAAACCATCTGTAGCCGTAGAATGGTTGGTAGACTTACGGTAATAATTTACATATGCCAATTCCCCAGAAACCCCAATTTGATTTGCAATTTGATTTTCATATTTCAAACCAAAATCAGTAGTAATATCAAAATAAGTAGCATCAACTACCGTAAAATTACCTCTTGAACGCGCACCATACCCAATATAACTCTTGGGCTCCTTATAAGTCCTATTTAAGCCATAAACATTAGTGCCTCCACGACCTTTTAAGCTTAAATGAGGAGTAAGTTTATATTCTATATTTAAATTTCCAAAGACATTATCTTTACTATATCCACGCTGATATTCATAGGCCTGAAAATAAGGATTATTATAATAGGAAACATTGAAATGACGCTGCTGGTATCCTACTTCACCTTCTCTCCAGTAATTTCTTAAATCACGGATATCCACATCTACTCCCGTCCATAGCACGAGGTTATACAGGTAATTAGTAGGTCCATAACCAACTTCAGGAAAATTATCCGTATACTGTTTATTGTATGTCAATGCAGAATTTATCGAGAGGTTTTCAGAAGGATTTAAACTTCCGCCAAGGTTAAAAGACGTATTATTTAAATCGGTATTAGGAACAATACCTTTTTGATAAACATTAGAGATAGATGTTCTAAAACTTGCTTTTTCACTTCCCCAGTCTACGCTTACATTATTAGTCTGAATCAATCCTGTTCTAAAAAAGTTTTCGATATTATCTGCTCCTCTGGATACATACGGTAGCGGAATAAGTTCTCCGGTATCTGGATTAACTTCACTATTATATTGTGGTGTTTCAAAATAGCCACTAGGAGTGCTAGAATCTAATTGATCTAAGCGTGGCCCCCAAATCCAGCCACCACCTTCAGTTCCAGAGCCACTTCCGTTTACGTAGGCATAAACACCCTGATTTCCGTTTCCATAAGTGGTTTGAACCTCAGGAACTTTTATAAACGAAGGCTGGAACATGGTCGAATTATTTACGGTAACCGTAAGTCTTCCTTTTTTTCCTTTTTTTGTGGTAATCATTATCGCGCCGTTACGCCCTACCGATCCATATAATGCCGATGCTGTAGCTCCTTTTAAAACACTTATGCTTTCGATATCATCAGAATTAACCTTCCATAAATCGGTAGTACGATCTGGAATACCATCAATAACTAATAACGGACTCGCCCCTCGCAGACTAATTTGTGGATCCTGAAATAGATCTGTAGAGTTTTGAATATTTAATCCCGCAACCCGTCCGGTAAGGGAATTAACAAAATTAGGTTCTTTTGCTTTTTCCAGTTGCTGCCCATCAACTTCCTGAACAGCATAGCCTAAAGCCTTTTTCTCTTTCTTAATTCCTAAAGCGGTAACCACAACTTCATTCAATTGAGAAGCATCTTCTGCTAAAACAACATCAATAATTGTTTGATCTTTTACAGCTATTCTTTGGGTGCGAAAACCCATGAAAGAAAATTCCAATGTATCACGGGACGTTGCTTCAATGCTGTATTTCCCATCAAAATCAGAGATGGTCCCCTCTGATGAATTAAGTAATAGTACGTTAACTCCTCCTAAGGGAATTCCATCATTATCAGTGATTTTACCGGTAATTTGGTTTTGGGAAAAACCGATAGTCGTTGCTAGTAAAAGCAACAGTAGCGTAATTTTTTTAGTCATAATGCTTAATTATTTGTTTGGGTTGGTGTGATCCATGTATTCAATCTATGATTGGGAGTTTCCATAAGTATTTTATAGATATCAGCTTTCTTCCCTATATTAAATTCAGCTGTTCCATTTTTTATTTTTGCACTCCCTAAAAGCTCATATTCATCCTTCGCGCCATATTTAACGTTATTGGTCCTGGCCACATAAAATTTTGCCGGAGTATCAGTATCGGAAAGTGCTTTCCAATTTAGTTTTAAATTAGCTCCATCAAGATTCGCTGAAAGTTCTACAGCATCCACCATTCCCAAAAGGGGAACCCCATCTAACTCTTCTTTAACTGAAGTTTCCGGATAAAGCTCAAGAAAAGAAATCATTGTGGGCAGTATATCCACGATACCCGGGATTTGCTCCTTAAAATAGCTATTCCCCTTTTTATTCATCGCAATCCAGGTGCTGCGTTCACGATCAGATTGCCCCCCATGATGTTTTCCATCTTTAGCAGTTCGACCATGGTCTGTGGTTACGATAAAAAGCCAGTCTTCATTAAAATTGGACTCTCTATATTTTATAGCTTCATAAATTTTTCCAATAAGTTCATCCTCAAATGTGATCGCATTATACAGTTGGGGACTATCCCCATACCCATGTCCCATATCATCAGAAAACTCCAGATAAACCCAGGTTAAATCAGGTGCCTCATTTTGGATATACTCTGCAGCCTGATAAGCTACTTTCTTATCTATATTCTTAATGTACTCCCGGTATGGATCATGAGGAAAGTTTAGGGTATCTTTTTCGAAACCATCAAAAGCGTAGTCTATCTTTAGAAAATTCGTACCTACTAGATTCTCACCTAGCAGTTTGGTACGGTTATCTTCCCAGGTAGAAAAAATAGCGGTTTGTTTCTCTGGAAAATCATTGGTAAAAAGCCTAAAAATACTTGGATAATTATAGTTAGGCTGTTTAATTTCATTTCCATATACATTGTGTTTATTAACCCAAACGCCAGTTAATAAACTATTATAACCCACCGCAGATATTGTAGGGGTTTCTGAGTAAGTTCCTTTTCTTCCGCCTACATAAGCTTCAGAAAAATCACCTTTTAGTGAAATTGCATCAAGATTTGGTGTGCTTGTCTTTGGAATCATATCTGCTGCGATCCCATCTACAATGATAAAAACGAGCTTTTTTTCTTTTTGGCGATCTTCCTGTGCAATCATCTGATAGCTACACAAAAGAAGCATCATGGCCATGGAAGTGATTTTTAATTTCATGACAATTATTTTAAGTTAAATTTTGCACTCCAAATGTATAGTGAAGATTCAATAAATTGAATGAACGTTCAATTAATAAAAGTTTACTTTAATGTTCCCTTTATGTTACTAATTATGCAGCATTAGCTTTTGTTAATCAAATTGGTATATTTGCTTAAAAAGTCTAGTGGGGCGTAAAAGTTTAAGTGTAAAAAGGCGTAAGGAGATTATTCAATCCTTTTATAGAATTGCTAAAAAAATTGGTCTCGAAAATACCTCAATTGCCAAAGTTGCAGAAGAAATGCAAATTAGTAGCGGACTGGTGATGCACTATTTTAAAACCCGCGACGAACTTTTAATTGGCCTTAATGAATATATTCTGGAACGTCACCTAAATATGGTCAATGCTATAGAGTATGGAGTTATGGATAATAGAAAAAGCCTGGAAAACTTTATTACCGACCTATTCTCCAGAAAGTGGAATAAATATTTTGATGATGGTGTTTTTTATAGTTGTTATGCCTTAATTTATCGCAAAGAAGATTTTAATACCAGTTTTAGAAAATATCTGGAAAAACTTCACCAGGTATTACAGAAAAAATTACTCGAAGCTAAAAATCTAGGAGTGATCTACAACGATAATATACCTGAAATTACGGAAGTCATTTTTGCCCTTATCGATGGATCCTATTACTACCTTGGAATGTTTAATCAAAAAGATCAAACTTATGAGCAACAGGAAAAACTTTATATTAAATACGCAATTAAGCTTTTGGATTTTTCTTAGGCTGTTTTATAATCCTATATATAGCAAATAAAGCTATTAATGCCCATACAATATTCACAAGGATATTCGGAAAATCTTTCAAAGTTGCTGCATTGATAACCAAACACAGCCCTCCTATAACATTTAGTATGTGATATAACGGCTTTTTGGCTGATAAATACCCTGCGCTAAGAAGAAAATAAGCAATGATAAAAATTATTGCTCCGCACCAACCTATAAAACTTATGAATGTCATTGTAAAAATTTATACAAAAAATTTAAAAATTCAGCTTTTATACTAATAGCGTTCCACTCCCGCATTATAAGTCAATATATCAAATTTTAACTTAGAATTCTTGATTCAAGACGGTAACCATCCCTGTGTTATTATACTCTTTATCATTGCTATTAAAGAAAGTTTTTGCAAAGGATCCCAGGATCCGAATCAAGAGACAAGTCTTAAAAAAAGAAAATTCCACCAAGCTGAAAATTGGATAAACCAAAATCTACTCTATACCTGTCAAATTCCGTGCGACCTTCTCCCTCTTCCTTAATTTTCGCATAACGCAAAAGGCCTGTATTCACTTCAAAAGCAAATCTCTTATGAATCAGATACGAGAATCCGGGACGGATATTTGCACTATAACGCTTATAAGTAGCGTCCTCACCTCCAGAATAAGGAATTTTTTTATAAAAATATTCAATAGAGCCCTTTAGGTTAAAAGCCAATTTGTCTAAAATTGGAAAATAACGCTGAATAGTGGGAGCGATGCCCATACCATGAACTGCCCCCTCTTCAATATCTAAATTGGTATAAGTATAGCGCAAACCTACACCTACCAACCAATTATCCGAAAAACTATAAGTAAGATTTGGGGATACTTCCAAATTTATAGCATCAGAATCTGTAGCAAATTCATAATAGTAAGTTTTACTGTTTAAACTGGAAAATGAAAAATGACCGCCCAGTCCCCAACGACCTTTTTCAATAAAAATCTCACTTTTTTCCTGAGCATAGCTTAGCTGAGATAATAGAATAGCAGCTAAAAATAATAGTCTTTTCATGATGTATTTTTGACAGGTCAATTATAGCTGATATGATCTGATAATGATATTGGTGGGGATTAAGTTTAAGTTAAATAAACTGTTAAGCCTAAAAAGAAATGGTATTCAGTATTTAAACAGAAAGGAAGTTCAGTTTAAGCTTTTTTGTCTCTATCATTTTTAGCGACCGCAAATAAGAATACTTCTATTCCACCTAGAGAATCGTTTTAGTTTTTAAAGAATTTTGAATATTGAATTCATTAATTTAAATAAAGCAACAAAGTTGCGTTTGAAAATAAAAAGAGTTATTGTTGCAAAAAAAACAATGACCAAATTTTATGTAAAGCGTATGGGACAGTTCGCCCTACTGCTATTTTTATTCAGTGCTTGCGATAGCGATGATGACTTTATGATTGACACTAGTGCCGAGAAAGTACCGGAACCACCAAAAGAAATTGAACCTGTAGGGTATCTGGCTCCTCTTCAATTGCCAGATACCATAAAACTTACTTATGGGGAAGATTTTATTGGTAAACTGCCAGAAGAGTATCAAAGTCAGAATGTAAGTTTTGAACTGCAATTTCACAGTGAAAATATCGAGATAAGCAGTGAGAAAAACCTGGAGCAGGTATTGGGAACGGGAATTTATGTAGAGGAAACGACAAATAAATTGATGATCGATAGTCAGCAACTCTACCCTAATAATTTTAGTTCTTCGGTTAATGGCAATAGGTTACCTGGGGCCTATGAAGTAACATTAACCGCTAGCGCCTCCCCAACTTATTTACCGGTTAGCAAAACATTTTTCCTTAAAATTGCTCCCGCCAGTGTTCAAATTGAAGAAATGGATAATAGTATGGCCATTCCTTTTGCCTATCAAATGTATAAGGATAGTGATGCTATAACTTATCATCTCTCGACAGCAGGTTTAGGCCTCGAAAATACAAAATGGCAATTACATCAAAACGGACGACCAGATCAGAAAGTAATACTACAGGATAACAAAGTATCATTTGCTGAAAAACCTGGAGATCCAGATCAGGAAGCAGAGTGGACTTACGACCTGGTTGCATCTTTAGAACGCAACGGATTTACATTGGCCACACGACAGTTTCGTATACGCTTTATTCCTGAAATAAAATTCCTGTACGGTATGTATTATGCAGATCTAAACCTAACTATTTATACCAATCGATTACATATCCCCCTACATAAAGCTTACCAGTCATCTGCTCCCCAAATATATCCTGAAAAATATAAGAAATCCTTTTCTATACTAAGCATAGAAAAAGATGGGACTGTATTTAGCAACGAGGAAGAAATCATCAGCATAGATCCTGAAACAGGACAGGTTAAGGTTGCTCATAACCACAGTTTAAACGCGGGTGAGTATCTTATTAAAGTTGAAGCGCAAACAACTACAGGATTAAGTTTTGAGACCAATCTTACCTTGATAATGTCTCAGACTTCAGAAGACAACCATGAGCATTAAATGAGTTACTCTTTTCATTCTATTTTTTGATATTAAAGCAGGCTATTGCGGCCTGCTTTAATTTTTTAAAACATTAAGCAATAACTACATGACTCCATGCAAAGTCGGTAAGCTTTAGATCGAAAAAGCGTTGTGATAATTTCTATGAAGTAAGAAACCCATTGGCGTTAACCACTAAGGGATAAGGATTAACCGAATTAGTTATTGAGGAATTAAAAATTTTCTGTTCTTTAGATAAAGCTTAAATTTACCCTACCAAATAGGATGATAATGAAAACTGCTGAAGAAAAGAAAACCCGAAATACGAAACATCAAAAAGCCGTTTTAGAACTTTTGAAAAACGCAACAAAAGCATTAACAGCAGATGAAATAAGAGAAAAATTAGCCGATAATATTAATAAAACTACGGTTTATAGAATGCTCGATCGTTTTGTGGAGGCCGGAAAAATTCATTTTGTTACCGGACAAAACGGAAAATCATTTTACGCGTTATGCAAAAGCTGCAAGGAAGAACCTCCTAAGCATATTCATAATCATCTGCATTTTCAATGCGAAATTTGTGGAAAAGTAGAATGTCTACCCGAAACCGTAAAAGTACCGCAACTTGACAATTACACGATCAGAGAAACACAGTTGTTACTTATTGGTACTTGCAAACGCTGTATGAATAGCACTAATTAAACTAATCGCTTTTTAAAATTTAGGGGTTGTTGGAACACTTACTAATTCCGATTTTTCAAGTGTCTGGTAAAACATATTTTCAGGCTATACCTGCATATTCTTGTCTACATTTACTGGAATGATATTTAAATGCTAGTCTTTAAATTATATTTTTAAAACGAATTAAATGTTCCATAAGAGGTTAAAAGAACAGGCTATATAATAGCTGTTTCATCAATTACATATTACCAAAAAAATATAATGCAACAAAGTTGCTTTAATTAATTCTCTTTTATACTTTTGAGGCATGTCAAGTAACAACGATATGCAAAAACTTCCGGTTACTGTACTTAGTGGCTTTTTAGGAGCAGGAAAAACAACGCTACTCAATCATTTACTTCATAATCGCGAGGGAATGAAACTGGCAGTGATTGTTAACGATATGAGCGAGATCAATATTGATGCGCAATTTGTCGAAAATCAGCATACACTCTCTAAAACCGAGGAAAAACTGGTTGAAATGAGTAATGGTTGCATTTGCTGCACCCTTAGGGAAGACCTGATGATCGAAGTGGCTCGACTGGCAGAAGAAAAAAGGTTTGACTATTTAATTATTGAGAGTACAGGTATCTCTGAACCGATTCCTGTGGCGCAAACCTTTAGTTTTGAGGATGATTTGGGCCAGTTTAATTTAAAAGACATCAGCTATATCGATTGTATGCTCACAGTGGTTGATGCCTTTAATTTTCTGAATGACTTCTCGAGTGCAGAGCTTCTAGAGGACCGACAATTGGCCAGCGATGAAGAAGATCATCGTAGCATTGTAAATTTACTGACAGATCAGATTGAATTTGCAAACGTCATTCTGCTAAACAAAACCGACCTGGTATCATCGGAAGAGTTACAGCGGGTTCATAGTATCATTAAAGCTTTAAATCCTGACGCGAAGATTATTGAAACCCGTCATGCGCAGGTTGATTATAAGGAAGTTATTAATACCGGTTATTTTGATTTTGAAAAAGCAGAAGCTTCTGCCGGATGGATCAAAGAACTGGAAAATGAGCATAATCCGGAAACGGAAGAATACGGCATCAGCTCGCTTACCTTTAAACACAAAGTACCTTTCCATCCCGAACGCTTATTTAATTTTCTCATGGAGAATTTTCCACATGGAATAATCAGGAGCAAAGGATTATTTTGGTTGGCTTCTCGCCCAGATCAGGCGCTTATTTGGAGTAGCGCCGGGGGATCCTTTAAAACAGATCCTGCTGGAGTATGGTGGGCATCAATGCCATTTAATCAGCGCATCGATCATCCGGTATTTCTAGAAAATCAGGAAAACATAGAGCAAAATTGGGATCCCAAATTAGGAGATCGTAAAAATGAGTTGGTCTTTATTGGCATAAATTACGATAAGGAAAAACTCGAAGAAAATTTAAATAACTGTCTTCTAACGAATTCGGAAATGAACACATGGCAATCAGGAAGTTTACAGCTTCAGGATGTATGGCCTGTTTAAAATAACTAAACCAAAAAATAAGTACTAAAAATCAACAACATGAACTACAAAATCTTACCTCTTTATGCTGCAGTAGCCCTGCTTAGTTTTTCTTCCTGTAAGAATCAGGATAAAAAAGCAAGTGAAAATGTGCAAGTTGAAGAAACATCTCAGGGAGATAGTATTTCGCAGATTACGATTGAACCTTTACTGGATTCTCCTGCTTTTAGTGATGCTAAACTTTCTTTAACTGCTCCATCAGGTGATCAATTTTCCAAAAATACGATTGATTTTAAGTTTGAAGTAGAAAACTACGAACTAGGAGCGCAAACAGATAAAAACGAGATTACTAAAACTTTGGCCAATTCAGATAAAGGACAGCATATTCATTTTATCGTGGATAACAATCCTTATTCGGCGCACTACGAACCCAACTTTTCTAAAGACTTTTCTGAAGGTACACACCATATTGTTGCTTTCTTAAGTAGATCCTATCATGAATCGGTTAAAAACGCAAATTCTTTTGTCGCAAAAACCATTGAAGTAGGGAATTCACCTCAACGACAGTCCAATGTAGATCTCAATAAACCCACCTTAATTTATAGTAGACCAAAAGGAGAATATACCGGTAAAGATACCGAAAATCTAATGTTGGATTTTTTCCTGTTAAATACCGAGCTTTCAGAAAACGGCAACTATGTTAAAGCCACGATTAACGGCGAAAGTTTTGAGATTACGAAATGGCAACCATACATTATTAAAGGGCTACCTAAAGGCGAAGTAAAGATCAGGCTACAACTTTTAGATGCAGATGGCAAGCCAATCGAAGGCGATTATAATGATGTAACACGTAATGTTAGCCTTAAATAAAGAAAAAATCAATAACACAAGCCGGTAAAGTTTCATAATGGTTGGTTTTACAATTAATCACTTTTTACCTCCATCTTTACCGGTTATTTTTTAATGATGAAAAGGGGATTTTCAATCCCCTTTTTTATATATAACCGAATTTATATTCAATAAAATACCGTAGTACGCTTATTCATGGCATCTAATTTTGGACATTGAGTGAATTTTCAAGGAAAATTTGTATCGAATCACCAAAAATAGAAGCTTCGATACAACATCTCTTGCAAAGATTTCAATCAACCTCCGGTAATTATTTCTTGATGCCACTAAAACTTATCCTCTACTTCGGCGACTTCTAACATAAAGTCATGAAGCTCATAGTTTTTTACAAATGGCTTTAGTTGATCGCTGCCCGGGCCATAAGCGGCCAATTCTACGTAATCCCCAGAATGATCCATACTTATCCAGCCTATAGAGGTATATTTCTTCTGCATTTCAGAAAGAGGCCCATAAGGTAAGTTCCCGGTGTTATATAAACCTCCATTATTCTTTTGATAATAATTGAGAAGCACTTTTGCTTCTTCTTCGGTTATGGTTTGATCGCCATTAACACTCGCAACCATTTCCCTTATCGATGAAAATGAATTTGCTTTCTTTTTAATTTCCTCAAGCAACCAGGCATTGGTATGGGTAAAATGCTGTAAGTTGCTAAAGTTTTGATCCACATACTTCCCTTTAATTAAACCGGGATTAGCGTTTCCGTGATCTGTAGTAATAATAACCAGCGTCTCCCTGTCTTTTTCTGCAAAATCCATAACCTCTTTGATCGCTTCATCAAAAGCGATCTGATCGTATAACAATGCCGCTGCATCATTAGCATGTGCTGCCCAATCTACCTTTCCTCCTTCTATTTGTAATACAAACCCCTCATCATTGCTTTTAGATAAGTGTTGCACGGCTTGTTTGGCCATTTCAGCTAAAGACGGGGTATTTTCTTTTAAGTTAGAATCATGAGCACGATCTATCGCGTACGGTAAAGCCTCATCTGAAAAAACGCCCAGGATTTTATTTGATCCTTCATAATCCAAAAGTTCCTTCCTCGTTTTAAAAACCTGGTAGTTTTTATTTTCAAATTCGCTGTAAAGATCACGGCCATCCTCCCGCTTATCGGCCGCAAAATTTTCGTTACCACCGCCCATCATAACATCAAATTCAATTTCAAGATAATCTTCAGCAATTTTATTCTGGTCTCCACGATTCTTTTGCATCACACAAAAACCGGCGGGAGTAGCATGGGTAATAGGAACGCTGGTCACACAACCTACTTTTTTACCAGATTTCTTAAACTTTTGTAGAATAGGAAGATGCTTTTCCCCGTTTGCTGAAACATTTAAAGAACCATTGGGAACTCGTTTTCCACCGCCCCAGGAAGAGCTGGCAGCAGCAGAATCAGTAACCATTGAATCTGCAGAAGCGGTGTCCATAAGGGCACGACTAATTTTTCCTTCACGGTATAAATCCAACCAATGACTTCCCGTACCATTCTTTACCTGTAAAAGCCGATCTGCCATATTTAGAGTACCACTGCTCATCCCATCGCTTACCATAAATATGATATTCTTCGCCTTTTTTGGTGTAAAATCACTTTTGTTGTTCAGCCAGACACTTGGATGAAAATCGCTTACCAATCCCCCAAAAGCAAAAAGACTACTATTTTTAAAAAATTCTCTTCTTTTCATTTAACGCATATTAGTTGCGTTAAAAATAAGATGTTTTTTAGAAATCCATATTATATAGATGTTAACTTTTCTTTTTTATTCTGTGACTAACTTTAGTTGGCGTTTAATGACAATTCTCCACCTGCAGTAATGAGGTCGTTTATGACATCTACTCCCCTGCTTTTATATAAAGGAGGTATAAACCGGATTAAGAAAACACCTAATATGTTTTATACCTTCTTAAGTTAGAGTTTAAAATTCATTCAGCGCTGTTGAATTGAACCTTATTCCAACATAGATAAATCTGCTGCTCCTTTTATTTCCGTGGAAATTTCTCCAAGCCAGCCTGCATTTCCCTGAGCTCCGGTATATACTTTAACAAAATCTATTCCTTGTAACTTCACAAGATTCATCTGCTCATCTACTGCCCAGTCAATATCCATGGCATTTCCTCCATAACTGGCATAATCTGCATCATAATTATCCACATACCCCCATTCCAAAGCATCAATACTGGCAAATCCATCTAAATTAATCTTAGGAAATACTCTGGTGCCCTGAAAGCTCATTTTGTTTCTTTCTTCTATGAATAATGGATAGTAGTTTTGAGTATGATATGCATTAATCATTACACTATCCTGTACGGCTTTACTATCTACCCAGGGTACATTGGCATATTCTCCCGGATTCGAGTAGGTAATTCCGTAACTAAATAGCGTTCCCTCTTTATAGTGAGCACTTCCGGCAAGTTCGTACCACTCATCATCAGCTAATCCATTTCCATTCGCGTCGAAAGACACCTTTACGATACCAGGCTCAGATAGACCTTTCATTGCATTTCCATAGATAATGAAATCCTTATTTTCTTCACGATTTATAATTGTATGATCAAAACTGAAAATAATATAACCACCCCAGGCTCCTAAAGAAAGTGTAGCTGTTTTATCCCCTATTAAATCTATAGCATCTTCCATAGATCCATAAGTAGAGTTTATATACTGCCCCGGCGCCGGTTTATATGCAATTATCTTTGAAATAAATTCACTGCTATTCTCCGTTACCGGTCGATAATAAAGATCATAAGGATCATTGACCTTCAACCTGTAAGTTCTATGAATAGAATCAGAAATAGTGGATACCACCAGGTCGAGGATAAAATTACCGGCTTCCGTCGGGACAAAATTAAGACGTGAATCCCCAGAAAGATGCTGTCCCTCTAACCTCCAGTTAAAACGGGCTTCTTCCGGAAGATTTAGAATTTCAGGTTGGATAGTTAAAGTATCGCTACCAAGAAGTAATTCGTATTCTTTTTGATAGGATGAACTAGCAAATCCCATTGGAATACTAATCTCGTCATCATCATTATTACATGAGCTGAATAAAAAAAGTCCGCTAATAAGGATTAACAGTGAAAATGATAATTTTTGATGCATTTGTTTGTATTAAGATTAATAATTAAGTATCAACTTATTTACAAAACAAAACACAGGGGTCTAAGGTTAGAATAGAAATCTACCCAAAGCAATAACTCCCGAAAGCTTTGTTTTTAAAACTTTCGGCAGGTCTTCTGACTCATTCCTCTTTCTAATCCTTCCCATCACTAATGACAGTGGAATACAACTAATAATTTAGAAAGATTTTCCGGCATTTTATCCGGAAAGAATTTACAGCAGCGGGAACTGTTCAGGGTTTACACCTGATTCCCTTTTAATACCATCCCAAGGAACAGTAACCGAAAATCGAGACAATGTTAACTTAAAAATTAGGATAACGTGCTATACTATGTATAAAAATTTTAGCTTTTTTGATTGTTATTGAGTGTATATGATGCGCAAAAACTATCTCAGCTTAAGCTCAAGAAGTAATTTAATCGATATTTTTTTGAGACCTAACGATCCTATCGCGATGATTAGTAAATGGGAACTTTTTATATGGATCATCGATTAAAAGCAGTAAATCAATGATTTATATAAGCATTCGCCTATTAATTCTTCATTCTGGTAGTTCAGGGCTTATTGCAAATCTTTAAAGCTTGGTCTTATAAAAATGAATTTATGTCTTTAAGTTTTTCAAAACTTCCGATAATACTTCAATATATTTTCTATTGTGCAATGATAGTATACCTCGAAAGAATGACAAGTATTCAGTTAAATAATTCCATAATATTATTTTTTTTAGACACTAGCGTAATTAAGGCTGTTAAATTCTAATAAAATACCAAATTAACTTCATTATAATGATTTTTATGTTAAAATAACAATCAACAACACTACAACGTTGTAGTTTTTGTTGTCCGTCGATTCACAGCTGTTGTTCGTCGATAATAATTTTTGAGATTTATAAGTATCAATAATTTCATTTTTGTAATAAAACGTTTTAGTAACATTTTATTATTTCCTTTTTTTCAAATTCTTAACCCAATTATGAAATTTTTAATCCAGATTTTTATGAGCAAACGACTATTTAGAGGGACGCTTATAGCGGTACTATTTTTATGTGCCCAGGTTTCCCTAGCCCAAGAAATTTCGATCTCAGGTACAGTAACCGATAATGCCGGTCCTGTCCCTGGAGCGAATGTAATTGTAAAAGGTACCACCAACGGTACACAAACCGATTTTGATGGTAATTTCTCTTTAAAAGAGGTGTCTTCAAATGCTGTCTTAGTAGTAAGCTTTTTAGGTTATGCCACGAAAGAAATTCCGGTTGATGGCCGTGAAGAAATCAATATTGTTCTGGAAACCGATCAGGAATCGCTAGACGAAGTAGTAGTAGTGGGATATGGTACCCAACGAAAATCAGATCTAACAGGTGCTGTATCTACTGTTAGCAGTAAGTCTATTCAGGAAATGCCGGTAACGAACCCTGAACAGGCACTTGCAGGGAAAGCAGCCGGAGTAAACATCAGTACAAATTCCGGTCGCCCAGGTGGAAACACCAATGTTAGAATTCGTGGTAATAATTCCATAAATGGAGATAACGGTCCATTATACGTTGTAGACGGTGTTATAGGAGCTGGTCCTATTAACTACCTCAATCCTAATGATATTGAATCCATCGATGTTCTAAAAGATGCTTCGGCTACCGCAATATACGGAGCCCGGGGAGCCAATGGGGTAATCGTAGTGACCACAAAAAGGGGAAGTTCTGGTGAAGGACGACTAAACTATAGCAGCTTTGTTACTATAGGTTCACTTGCTAATCGTGTGGATGTACTAAACGCCAGGGAATTTCTACAGGTAGAAATGAATTCCTATCAAAATGCTGAAAAATATGATCCGGAGGGATGGGCCGCAGGTCGCTACGAAAATCCCATGAATTATAGAACTGATGATGCAGCCCGTCTTTTCGATGAGAATGGGAATCCTTTATACGATACCGACTGGCAAGATGAAGCCATGAGGACAACCGTTAGCACAAATCATAATCTTTCTTTCACCAAAGGAGATAAAGATAATTCGTACGGAATCTTCCTTAATTATGCGAATCAGGAAGGCTTGTTATTAAACTCTTATTTAAAGCGCTACTCTGGGCGATTTGTAACCGATAACAAAATAAATGACTGGTTAAGTGTTAGCGGAGGTATGACCTTTAACCACGTAGAAGAAAACCGAGTGGACGGAGGTGTTGGAGGATTAACCCCATTGCGTATGATCGTGGAAACCCTTCCAATTGTTCCCGTTCAGTACGAGGATGGTTCTTATGGCACTAATGCAGATTATCCAAACATGGAAGGAGGGGAAAATCCTGTAAATTTATTACGAAACAGAGAAAATATCTTTAAAACACAAACCTTCCTTGGAAATGTAGAAGCGCGAATATCATTTACTGATGATTTACAATTACGTAGCAATATAGGAGCAAACATTATAAATACCCAGGAAAGCTTTTACAGCGGCCGTAATCTAAGACAGTTAAGTGCCGATTTTGACGGGGAAGCTTCCATAAGAAATACACGTAGTAATTACTGGCAGTTTGAAAATTACCTAAACTATGAGAAACAATTTAACGAAGATCATAGGTTAACAGCACTTGCGGGTATTGGTTGGCAACAATATGATTATGCTACCTCCTATGCCGGTGCCAGAGGTTTTTCTGACGATTTTTATAAATATAATAATCTTTCAGTAGGCGCAAATCCGTTAACCCCTCAGTCTGAAGTTTACAAATGGGCAATGAATTCTTATTTCGGAAGGGTAAATTATAGCCTGATGAATAAATACCTATTTACAGTTACAGGACGATTGGATGGTTCCTCTAAATTTGGTAGTGATAATAAAAGAGCTTTTTTCCCATCTGCCGCATTTGCCTGGAAAGTTTCTGAAGAAAATTTTCTTGAAGACAGTAATACCATTTCAAATTTAAAATTACGTACCAGTTATGGTGAAACCGGAAACTCTGAAATAGGAGTTTACCAATCTCTTGCTACCATGAGTTCCAATGTGGCTATCCTTGGCGGTGAAAGAGCACCAGGGGTTGGTATAGGAACACTTCCAAACCCTAATCTTAAATGGGAAAAAACTGCACAAATAGATTTTGGTATCGAACTAGGTTTGTTTAGAAACCGAATCGAATTACAAACCGATGTGTATTATAAGAAGACCACAGACATGCTGTTAAATGCACCAGTACCTTTTTCCAGTGGTTTTTCTAACATCTATACAAACATAGGAAGTATGGAAAATAAGGGACTGGAAATAACCCTGGACACCAGAAATATTCAGACTGACAATTTTAGCTGGACCACCACTTTTAATATCTCATTCAACAGAAACGAAATATTAGCCCTGGGAGAAGCTAATGACGATATTTTCCCCGGACCTTATTTTCTATCAAACACCAATGTCTTAAGAGTAGGAGAATCTGTAGGATCCTTTTACGGACTTATTCGCGAAGGGACCTGGGGACAATCTGAAGCTGCAGAAGCTGCCGAATATGGAGACCTACCCGGAGATGTGAAACATACCGACATCAATGGAGATGGTGCTATTAACGATGCAGACAGAGTGATAATGGGAAATGGTTATGCCGATGGATTTGGAGCCTTATTTAACACATTCACTTATAAGAACTGGGATTTAACCCTGGACCTCCAGTTTATGTATGGAAACGATATTTTAAACCTTTCCAGACACTCTGGAGAAGACAGAACCGGGCAGGCGAACAGTTACGCTACTGTACTAAATGGATGGACGCCCGATAATCAAAATACTTTAATTGCTCAAAACAGGCCCGCCAGAGCCAATTATACCTCGACCGTAGATACCAGAATGGTGGAAGATGGATCTTTTATTCGTGGCAGGAACCTGATACTGGGATATAACTTTTCGTCAGATGTTTTAGAACGTATTCATGTGAACCAGCTTAGACTCTATGCATCAATGCAGAATTTCTTCCTGATCACCGACTATACAGGATATGATCCAGAAGTAAGTACCTATGGGAATGCATTTGCACAGGGAATAACATTCTTTGGTTATCCAAAACCTAGAAACTTTACGCTAGGATTAAACATTAGTTTATAAATTTTAATAACAGCAGTATGAAATTTAATTATAGATTATCCTTATATACCGGTCTAATGACCGCATTGCTATCACTAAATAGTTGTTCTGACTTTTTGGAAGAAGAAAATAAATCCAATTATACCCAGGAAAATTATTTCCAAACCCCAGAACATGCTGAATCTTCCATTAACACCTTATACGAGCAGCTACGCTTTATCACCTCTGGGGCCGGAACCTATGGAGAGAGTCCTTTTATGGCCCTGGAATTCCCAACAGGTCTACTAAATACAGAAGTAGGACAAAGTCAATTTAACCGGGATCTTCGTACCCTCTCTACCAATGCAGAGAACAACTATTTTAGTGTATGGTGGCAAAATAGCTATGAAGCAATAGCCAATGCCAATTTGGCGATTCAAAGGATTCCGGAGATTCAGATGAATGAAACTGATCGTGAACACTTTGTGGCCGAAGCAAAATTTATGCGTGCTTTTCACTATTTTAATCTTGTTAGAATGTTTGGTGACGTTCCATTGATCCTAGAACCTGTAGATGCCGGTTCAGAATTGCTTTATCCTGAACGAACAGATAAAGCTGAAGTATACGCAACTATCGTCACTGATCTTCAGGAGGCCGAAGCTGCCGATCTGCCAGGAACAAATACCAGGGGTAGGGTTACCAGTACGGCCGTAAAAACAATGTTAGCCGATGTGTATCTTACCATGGCCGGATATCCATTACAGGCCGGAGATGAATATTATGAAATGGCAGCGGAAAAGGCAAAAGAAATTATTGACGCTGGAAATTATTCCCTTTTCGATAATTATGACGCGCTTCATGATCCGGCTATAAAAAACACAGGAGAACTAATTTTTCAAAGCCAGTACCTTGCCGGTGCTAATATCACCAATGCAGTAACTCAATGGTTATTGCCAAGAGCTCGTAATATTTCTGCATATGCAGACGAATTTGGAGTAATGTTTCCTACCCGGGCTTTTCTAGATACTTATCAGAATGATGACAGGCGAATTGAAGAAGAAGAATTTTACTATACCTCTTATCCTTCTTATGAAAATTCCGATCAGATTGTAGATTTTGGAACGCCATATATTTACAAGTTTTTTGATGAAGACGCGGTCTTAAGAAGTGCGCAAAGTGAATTAAACTGGACTTTCTACAGATATGCGGAAATTTTATTAATTTACGCGGAAGCAGGTTTCGAAGCCTACGGTGCAACTCCTGAAGTATTAGCTGCAATTAATCAAATCAGGGATCGCGCCGAATTACCTGATTTTGATGCAAGCATCACGGCAGAAGATATCTGGACGGAAGGCTTACATGAACTGGCTTTTGAGAATAAATACTGGTTCGACATGCTAAGAAGACGCCAGGTATTAAATACAGAAACCGGTAACTGGGAGAATTTTGTAGGTCATTCATTTTCTTATGGCCCTACCCTAACCGAGAAGTATTTATTATTTGCGATACCTCAGCGTGAGATTGATAATAACCCCAAACTGGAACAAAATCCAGGTTGGTAGAACTTTATATCTATGTCATTTCAAATAAAAAAAACAGCCAAAACCTACGATGTATGCATCGTAGGTTCTGGTGCTGGTGGAGGTATGGCAGCCAAAGTACTGGCCGATGCCGGTTTTAAAATTGCCATGCTGGAAGCCGGTCCTGATTTTGATCCAAAAAATCCCGATCAAAGAACCCAGTTACGATGGCCCTGGGAGTCCCCAAGAAGAGGAGCCTCTACTACACGACCATTTGGAGATTTCGATATGGCCTATGGAGGCTGGGAACTTGATGGAGAACCTTATACCAAAGCCGCAAATACCGAATTCGACTGGTTTCGCTCCAGAATGTTAGGTGGTAGAACCAATCACTGGGGAAGAATATCCCTGCGTTTTGGCCCTTTGGATTTTAAAAGGAAAGACTATGATGGCAAGGGAGACAACTGGCCAATTGGTTATAAGGATGTACAGCCATATTATGATAAGGTAGATAAATTAATAGGTGTTTTTGGAACCAAAGAAAATATTCCTAACGAACCTGATGGTTATTTTCTCCCTCCACCAAAACCGAGATTGCATGAACTTTATATTCAGAAAGGTGCTGCTAAAAGCGGTATCCCAATGATTCCTTCTCGCCTTTCTATTCTTACACGAACGGTAAATAAGCAACGAGGGGCCTGTTTTTACTGTAGTCAGTGCTCCAGATCCTGCTCGGTTTATGGAGATTTCTCATCCTCATCAGTACTTGTAAAACCTGCGTTAGAAACAGGAAATCTGGATTTGTATGTAAACGCAATGGTGAGGGAAGTCATCACCAATGGCGAAGGAGAGGTTCAGGGAGTATCGTATATCGATAAAGAAGACCTTAAAGACTACACGATTAAAGCCCGTGTAGTCATACTGGCCGCTAGCGCCTGTAGCTCAGCAAGAATCCTTCTAAACTCAAAATCGGCTAACCACCCTGACGGCCTTGCCAATTCAAGCGGTGTGGTAGGACACTATCTTCACGATTCTACAGGTTCTTCCAGAATGGGATTTCTACCCGACCTTATGGATCGTAAAAGATACAACGAGGATGGTGTTGGAGGAATGCACCTGTATACGCCCTGGTGGCTAAACGGTAAGATGAATTTAGGATTTACTCGTGGATATCATATTGAATATTGGGGAGGTATGGGCATGCCTTCTTATGGTTTTGGTTTTAATACTACAGAACTGCAAAACATCACGGGTTCCACTAAAAGTGCCTATGGAAAAGGCTTAAAGAATGATATAAAACGCTTTTACGGTGCCACCTTTGGAATGGCAGGCCGTGGAGAAAGCATTCCCAGAAAAGAAAATTATTGTGAAATCGATCATCAGGTAGTAGATAAATACGGTATCCCTGTTTTAAAATTCAATTATTCATGGAGTGAAGAAGAGGTAAAACAGGCAGCCCATATGCAGGATACTTTTGAGGAGATCATCCATCAGATGGGCGGGGTACCACTGGGTAAAAAAGCAGGAAAAGAGACCAGTTATGGTCTTGAAAACCCCGGTCGTATTATCCATGAAGTGGGAACCACCCGAATGGGGAATGATCCAAAAACTTCGGTGGTTAATTCGTATAATCAGGCCCACGATGTTCCCAATCTTTTTATTATGGATGGTGGTCCTTTTGTTTCTCAGGCAGATAAAAATCCTACCTGGACGATACTGGCACTGGCATGGCGTGCATCAGACTATTTAACTCAGGAATTAAAAAATGGTAATATCTAAATTATGGATAGAAGAGAATCGCTAAAAAAAATGTTCATTGGTGGAGTAGCTTCCAGTGTTATGCTTAGTAGCTGTGTCCAGGAAAAAGAAAAACCCATTGAAAAAGGAGATATCATCGAAGAAGCTCCGGGTTATGGCCGTACACCTGCTGAAGCTTCCAGAGATGAAGCGCTAAGAAGCGAAAAATTCTTTAATGATGAAGAAATGGCAACGATTACCGTTCTTTCTGATATTATCATTCCTGAAGATGAAGATTCGGTAAGTGCATCCGCAACCGGCGTGCCCTCATTTATAGAATTTATGGTGAAGGATATCCCCGCCTTACAACTTCCCTTAAGAGGTGGTTTAATGTGGCTAAACCGGGAGAGTCATAAAAGATTTGATAAAGGGTTTATCGACATTTCTGAAGCGCAGCAAATAGAAATTATCGATACTATTGCTTATCCAGAAGACCACCTTAAAAATTCCCCGGGTCCTGTGTTTTTTGAAGAATTTAAAAAGTTAGTGATTACGGGATTCTTCACCAGCAAAGAAGGTATCGATTATCTGGATTACCAGGGAAACCGGCCAAATGTATGGGACGGAATCCCCGAAGAAGTACTACAAAAACACGGAATGCAATACGATGAGAAACTTCTAAAAGTGGCTATGGATCCCGAAACCCGACATGAGGTAATGAACTGGGATAACTATCTGCTTTAAGCTGTAGATATCAAATTTTTAATGTAAGAAGACTGAAGAAAACTTATTATTTTCAATAGTCCTAAAATAAAAGCCCCGTTATCATGACGATACGGGGCTTTTTAGCTGAAAAGAGAGATTTCAGCATAGATTAATAAGGATTAATAAATGATTGAAGCATTTCCCCTGTAATAACTGGATTGGCCCCCTCTTGCCCGGCTACCAGCGCGCCCATTGCACAAGCCTGATCGAGTGACTGTTGCGGTTCTTTTCCCTGCAACAGCTTGGCAATTAATGTTGCAAGAAATGAATCTCCTGCCCCAACGGTATCTTTTACCTGTACCTTGTAACCAGAATTATAATAGAGCTTTTTATTATGCAGAAACACGGCACCGTGTCTACCTTTAGTCACGCATATTGATGTTGCATTAGATTTTCCTGCAATAAAATGAAGATTTTGTTCCAGGGAATTATACTTAGAGCCTAGCAAAGCTGCAATTTCAAAAAGCTCATCATCATTGAACTTTATAAACTCTGCATGTCCTATCAATGACATCAATAATTCCTTTGAATAATGTGGAGGTCTCAGGTTAAAATCCAGCACACGAAACTTAGCTTTCTTAATAAGCTTGAACAAAGTACCTCTACTTATCTCATCACGGCAAACTAAACTTCCGAATATAAAAACATCTGCATTTAAGACAGATTCAGACATTTCATCTTTAAGCTCGATCTTATCCCATGCTGAAGGATATTCAATTTTATAAGTAGCAGATCCATTGGCAGAAAGGCTAACATTTACAATCCCGGTATTATGCTTTTCATCTTGTAAAATATTCCCGGTTTCTATATGTCTTGAGTTAAGATAGCTAAGCAATTCATCTCCTTTTTCATCCACACCAACCTTACTAATCATCTCTGTCTCTATCCCCATACTGCTTAGTCTGCTCGCTACGTTTAATGGTGCACCACCTATTCTTTCTTTCGCAGGAAAAACATCATAAAGGATTTCTCCAAAACACACTGCTTTTATTTTTTTTGTTATCATTTCTTGATTAAGAATTTAAAAAGGGAATACTATTTTCACGTAAATATCTTCGGAGCAAGCCCCGAAGCATTTAATTTGAAGATGATATTTTTATTTCGAGGGAGCATTTACTCTCGATTATCGAGTAAAAAAACACGAGGCAAACCCCGTGTTTTTAAAGCAATCCAAAACAATCATCAACAATTAATATCCAGCGTTCTGAACGTAAAGTCCGCCTGTAAAATCAATTTCACGTTGTGGGATTGGATAATATTCATCTCTCCCTGCTGTAAATACTGCGTTGGCTAAAAAGTCTCTTTTAGTCTTTTCTTCATCCAGGTAAGCATTCAGCGTTTCTTCGGCTTCGCCCCATCTCACCAAATCAAAAAATCGTGGCCCTTCCATTCCAAATTCAAGCCTTCTCTCAAATTTTAGTGCTTTCCAGGCAAATTCTTTATTCGGGAAAGAGGTATATAATCCTACATTGTAGATATCTGAAGCTCCGGCAGCAATCGGTTTTTGTGTACTCGCAGCGGCTCGTTCTCTAACTTTATTTATCAAAGGCAATGCTTCAGTATATCGATCTAACTGAATAAGGGCTTCCGCTTTAAATAAAAGTACATCTGCATATCTAATAAATATTACGTTTCTTGAAGTTCCAACAAAAGGACCTTCTTTTATATAGCAGGAACAGTCTGGCGCTTGCTGTTCCTTCATATTTCCAAAGAAACCATAAACTCCCGGATCTCGTGCCCAACTAAACTTATAGATCATATCCCCCTGTTCACTCACGGTATTTCGATATTTAAAAGGGCGCCCTGGTATTCCTACCGTATGATCCAATCTAGGATCTACGGTTAAGCCTGAAGATACGGCTACAGTTCCGTCTGCCTGAACATTGTTGAGTATATCTGATTGATTGAAGGAATCTAATAAAGGCAGGCCATTTGCATCTGTTCTAAATGAATTTACCATATTCTGACTGGCGAGATGAAAGCCGCAACATCCATAAAGTCCGGTGCCATGAGGAGAATTTAAACCTGTAACGAAGCTTACCCTTCCAACTCTGGTACCATCATTAATAGAGAATTGTGCTGCCAAATAGATTCTGGGCCATTTTCATAATCCACAAGAAAATTATTCGCGTAATCGGGCTCAAGACTACCAATAACCTCATCTGTATAGTTTATAACTTCCTGAAGCAAAGAGCTATTTATGCTAACTACCTGATTGTTTTCGTCCTGCTCATAAGCCTGGTATAACTTAGTTTTAGCCAGATAGGCAGCAGCGGCACTCCTGTCTGCACGCCCAACTTCATCCTGCTCCTCCGGCAAATTATTATAGGCAAAAAGAAAATCGTCAGCGATCATATTCCATAATTCATTATTTGGCAGATCATTTCCTGTATCGGCAATTTCATCTTTGGTAAGATCTTCAGTGATATAAGGAATCTTTTTGAATATTCTTTTCAGCATGAAATGGCAATGAGCACGCAAAAACCTCAACTCTCCCTGTCGGGTCGTTTTTACTTCGTACTCGGCTTCAGGAATATCATTTATTACGCTTAACGCAAAATTTATTCTGGAGATCGCTTTGTAATAATTGGTCCATGTTCTTGGTGCCATCAATTCTCCCTGATCTGGAACCGTTAGATAATATTGTTCATACCTATCAACCTCGCCAACATCACTTCGGCCTCCTCCTCCTTTATAGGAATCATCAGAGCGAACACTCCCATACACCCACATGTGGGTTAAAGGACCTATCATATCATCATTGGCAATTCCTGCATAAGCAGCAATCACAAGAGATTCAGCATTTTCAGCTGTTGCTACATTTTCGTTGGAAAGCACTCCTTCTGGTTTATATTCTAAAAAATCTTCTGAGCAGGATATTAAAAAACCAGAAAGCAACAATCCTGTTATGATATATTTTATATTTTTCATGAGTATCATTTTTTAAAAATTCATGTTTAGGCCAACAGAAAACACCGTTGGTACTGGGATTCTATTCACATCTGTTCTTTCAGGATCTGAACCTATATAATCATTAGGTGTAAACCATAACAAGTTCTCTCCCTGTAGATAGATTCTAAAGCTCTCTAAAACACCAATTTTTTCAATTAAAGTGTCGGATAGGGAATATCCCAGCTGCGCATTTCTAATCTTGAAATATGAATTGTTACGGAACAAATAATCTGAAGTTCTCAAATCATTAAAGGCAAGCGATAAAGATGGAATATCGGTATTGGTATTATTTGGTGTCCAGGCGTCTAGCACTCCCATTCCTGCATTTTCCCTACCCTGAACAAAATTGTTCCAGGATATGTAAGGATCCTGACCAATTCTCCCCGTCACTCCAGATCCAAATACCGAGAAATCCCAGTTCTTATAACCAAGATTTATTCTTATACCATATTCTAAATCTGGTAAGGTTGTTCCTATAAAATCACGGTCATCTGTATCTATAACATTATCTCCATTAAGGTCTTTAAATTTGATACCTCCCGGGCGAGCCCCAACTTGTTCTGGCGAGCTATCTATATCTTCCTGACTTTGGAAGAGACCATCAGATTTATAGCCAAATATCGAAAATTGAGAATGTCCCAATATAGAATTTTGTGCCGTTCCCGGGAATCCTGCCCGTACTTCTTCTGGAAGAAAAGTGATCTCGTCCCTAAAAGAAGAGAAATTAGTTGAAACTGAAAAAGTAAGTTCATTTTCGAAGGTAGTACTATACGCAAGGGCAAACTCCCATCCTCTGGTTTTGGTTGTTGCACCGTTTAAAACCCGTTGCTGACCTTCCCCAAGTACTGAGGGAATTGGAGGCGTGGTTAAAATATCTACCGTTTCCCTGGTAAAATAGTCAAAAGAACCACTTAATTTATTATCAAAAAGTCCAAAATCTACCCCAAAGTTCCATTCTTTGGTCGTTTCCCATTTAAGATCTGGATTCTCTGCCTGCACAGAAACAAAACCAGAGGGTAAATTTCCTGTATTATTACCATTAATATCATAAGCAGTACCTATATTATAATATTGCTCAAAGAAACCACTGGCATATTGCGAAAGTGTTGAGCCATATCTTGCTTCATATAGTCCGAATCTGGCAAGATCGCCAATAGACTGATTCCCCACTTCTCCATAACCTGCTCTTAATTTTAAATTGGTAATGGTTTCTATTTCATTAAAAAAGTCTTCATTACTTATCCTCCAACCTGCTGTTACCGCCGGGAATACTCCATATCGATTATTCTTTCCAAACCTGGAAGAACCATCTCTACGCACTGTAACAGAAGCTAAATATCTATTACTAAAAGAATAATTTATTTTACCAAACTGAGACAGTAATCGGTTACCAGAAGAGCTTCCGTTAGCCGTTCTTGCGCCTGTCCCGGCATCCAATACAAAATAAGATTCTTCTTCTACGGCAAAACCTTCAGCTCTTGCAAGAACACTGTCAAAATCATTTTTAACTGACTCCACTCCCAGAAGTACCCCAAAGTTATGATCTCCTAGTTCCAGTTCATAATTTAGCGTATTTGTAAACACCACACTGGTGTATTTATTGGTATCAAAAGTCAGGCTGTTATTCGTTCTGGTAATAAAGCCGTTATTTACGCGTGGTTCTATATCTTTTCTTTTAAAATCATTAAAGTCTACCCCCAAACTAGATCTAAAGCTTAGATTTTCTAAAAGATCGGCTTCTACATAAATGTTTCCAAAGAAATTATTTTTCTCTGTATTATCCCATCTATTTAAATATTGTATCAATACAGGGTTGTTCCTATCTGAATATCCTGCTCCAATGGGTCCTGCAAAATCCCCATTACTATCATATACGGGTATTGTTGGTGCCAGAGATACCGCTAAACCGGGAGTTGGTGCACTTCCCACATCTGGAGATGCCAGTGTTTCATCTGAAGTTGAGAATTGTGTATTTACACCAACACGTACCTTATCATCAAAGAGATTTGCACTTGCATTGATCCTGGCCGTTAAACGATCATAATTGGTGTATTTAAGAATCCCAGTATTTTTAAGGTGCCCAAGATTTACCAGAAATGACGATTTTTCGGAACTAGCAGCAACAGTTAGCTCATTATTATAAACATATCCTGTTTCGTAAGTTGCTTCCTGCCAGTCTGTATCTCCCGCCGGAACCGTCTCATCTCCACCCACAAAAGGTCTTACGGTAACGCTATTTAGTACAGGATTTTGGAAATCATTATTCCAGTCGAAATTATAGATCTCACCATAGCCTGATGCAGGATCGGCACCATCATTTACAGAAGCCCTCCATAAAACCTGTCCTCGTTGAACCGAGTTAAGCATATCATAACGCTGTTGTTTTTCAGATTGTACAGAAAAATTTGAATTAAAACTTACACTTACTTTTTCTGCACGCCCGGCCTTATTCTTGGTTGTCACCACAATTACACCATTCCCGGCCCTTGCTCCGTAAAGGGAAGAGGCAGAAGCATCCTTAAGTACCTGGATAGATTCAATAGCATCTGGATTTATAGAAGAAAAAATTTCCTGTCGCTGTGTAGGGACTCCATCTATTACATAAAGTGGATCATTGTTCCCTAAAGTGGTTATACCTCTAATAAGCACCCTGCTACTTGCTCCCGTAGGATCTCCAGATTTTTCCACAAAAAGGCCAGGAACCCTTCCCTGTAGCGCCTGCATAGTATTTCCTGAACTTCTACTTTGTCCTTCTATAGGACCTGTTTGAACAACCGTTATGGCTCCGGTTACATCTACCTTTCTTTCCCTGGAGTATCCTGTTAATACAACTTCGTCCAGTAAGGCAGAATCTGCCTTTAAGGCTACATCTATTTTTGTATTACCATTTACGGGTATTTCAGTTTCGCTGTATCCAACAAACGTGAAGACCAAAATGCCATCTTCAGGAACATTTTTTAAGATGTAATTCCCATCAAAATCGGTAGATGTTCCATTACTTGTTCCTTTTACAAATACAGATGCGCCGGGAAGAAGCATTCCTTCCTCTGCTGTGGTTACTGTTCCTGATACTTCAATCCCCTGTGCCGAAAGAAAATTCAGCGAGAGTAGGAACATAAAAAATAAAATCGAATTTAATTTCATAATGTTCATTTTAGTTAAATGTTAGTTGGTAGGCTTCTATTTCATTTAGGGTAAACGGGACATCCATTGATTGTACTGAAAGCGTTTCCCAGGGACGATTTGGGAAGAAAATTTCAGTCATCACTGTTTTTCCTTCATCAAAGAATAATTCAATAGAAGTTCTGTCTATTATGATCGCTCCATCAAATTTATTTGCCGTTGAAATTCGTGGTGCTGTTGATATTTCTGAAGTGAATTCTTTAGAGAAATCTGTCTGACCTGCTTTAGATCTATTGATAAAAAACTCGTTGTTGGAGTGATCATATCCAAAAAGAAGCTCATCTCCTACTGAATTTGAAAGTTTAAATTGGTATGTCGTTTTCTGTAAATCAGAAATTTCAAATCTTATTTCTACACTGCTAAGCGCAATTTTTTCAGCATTAATGATCTTGGTTAATCCATCAATCTGAACATTTTGAGCTTTATATTTTTTACTACGATAGCTTCGCAACTCTTTTACCGGCACTGAGCTAATAAGGTATTTACCATCCAGTTTTTCAAGTTTTAGCTCTCGAGCAACAGTCATGGCACTACGCCAGGTTTCTGTAGGTACTTTTTGCGCATATTCCCAATTGGACATCCATCCCAAAAACAATACTCTTCCGTTCTCCTCAGGAATATTAGCCCAGGTAACACCCGCATAATTATCTTTTCCGAAATCTATCCAGTACGGGTGATTCGAGTCCAGATTACTCATTTGTTCTACCGGAGTAAATTTTTTACCGTCAAAATCACCAATAAAATATTGCGTTCCAGATCCTCCATTATATCCGCCGGGATTAAGACTTTGAATTAGTACCCATTTTACCTCATCGGTACCTTCTACATACATTGGGAAGAAATCTGGGCATTCCCAAACTCCCCCATGTGCCCCAATACCTTCACCAAATTCAGATTGGCGAGTCCAGTTTTTAAGGTCTTTAGAAGCATAAAATAGTGTTTTATCGTGTGCGGCCAAGACCATAATCCACTGTTGGTGAATTCCATCCCAGATCACTTTTGGATCCCTGAAATCCTTAATACCAGGATTTTCAATTACCGGATTCGCCTCATATTTAGTCCAGGTTTGACCTTCATCCAGACTGTATGCGATGGCCTGCGACTGGTAATCTATAGCTCCTTTTTCTTCTCCTTTTGGATCATGGTAAGTAAACATGGCTACAATTGGGGTTTTACCATCTTTACCAAAACCCGATGTATTGTTTTTATCTACTACGGCACTACCAGAGAAAATATATCCTTTCTCGTCTGGGTAGATCGCGATTGGCTGTTCTTTCCAAGAAATCATATCGCTGCTAATGGCATGGCCCCAATGCATAGGCCCCCAAACATTATCATCTGGATAATATTGAAAAAACAAATGAAAATACCCGTTAAAGTAAAACATACCGTTAGGGTCGTTCATCCAGTTATTTTTGGGGGTGAAGTGAAAATTAGGCCTAAAATCCTCATCTTTCTGAATCTCGACAGAAGTCATTTTTGTTTGATCTTTTATAGGTGCTGCATGCTCTTTGGTTTCTTTACATGACGTAAAAAAGCTAACAGGAATGATCATATAGACTAATAAGTAGACTATTTTTTTCATATTTGATTCGTTGTTAATTGGTTTATTTATTTGTTTATAGAAAGTTGTTCACTTAGCTCTTCCAGGGATTTTCCCTTGGTTTCTGGCATCATAAAAATCACGAAGACCAATTGCAGTACCATCATAAAAGCGAAGAAGGCAAATACATATCCAGGACCTATAGTGCTAAAAAGAAATGGAATACTTGATGGAATAATTGCTGCGAGTACCCAATGCGTTGAAGAACCAAATGCCTGGCCTGATGCACGTAAACGGTTTGGAAATATTTCAGAGATAAATACCCATATCACCGCTCCCTGTCCTATTGCGTGGGATGCTATAAAAAGGAAAAGGAAAACCGGAACCCACATTCCTCCCCAATTCAAGAAAAAAGCGGCAGATACAAGAGAAAGAGAGATTATATAACCTATGGAGCCATAGAGTAAAAGTTGTTTTCTACCAAGTCGATCTATTAAAAAAACTCCCAGAAGAGTAAACAGAAGATTCACCACTCCAATTCCAATACTACTTAAAAGTGCAGTGCTTTCCCCTAAACCGGCAGATTCAAATATTCTTGGAGCATAATATAAAAAGGCATTTATCCCCGAAAGCTGGTTAAAAAAAGTTATCAAAAATGCAAGAATCAAAGGAAAACGATACTTTTTCAGAAAGATATTTTCTCCTGTTTGTTCTTTATCATCTAACTTCTGTATCTCACGCAACTCCTTTCGAGAATCGATATGCGGATTGATCATAGATAGCACTTTTTCTGCTTCCTCAATTCTTCCTTTGGAAATTAGCCACCTTGGGCTTCTAGGAATAAATATGACAAATAGAATGTATAGGAGCGCGGGCAATGCTTCTATACCTATCATCCACCGCCAGGGTTGAGCTCCGGTATTACGCAACAAATAGTTGGACAAGAATGCTATTAAAATACCCAATACGATATTAAACTGATAAAGAGACACCAGTCTTCCCCTTTTATTGGCTGGTGAAATCTCAGATACATAAGCCGGTGCGGCAATGGTTGAAGCCCCTACTCCAAGGCCTCCAAGAAAACGAAAAATTGCAAAAGAAATAGGATCATTAACAAGGCCTGATCCCAAAGCAGATACAAAATATAGTATTCCTATTATTACAAGTGTGTTCTTTCTTCCCCATTTATTGGTGGGAATACCTCCAAAAATAGCACCTACCACAGTTCCCCATAAGGCCATCGCCATCACAACAGATCCATGAAAAGCATCTGAAGTATTCCATAGTGCCTGAAGCTGCTTGTCGGCTCCTGAAATGACCACAGTATCAAAACCAAATAAAAAACCAGCAAGTGCAGCACTTATGGACCAGGTTAGAATTTTATTCATAACTTAATTTTTATGTCTAAAAACTAAAGTATGCTTAAAACCCACCCTTATATTTTAATAATTTCGCAAATGATTTTAATAATGTTAAGGATAAGCAAAATTTAATATAAAAAACTAATAATCAGAAATTTAAACTACTTTTAAAAATAAACCGAAAACGATATAGTTTCAATTATGATACATAAACTTCAATAATGTATCATAATTAAAAAACCAACTACAAGGTTTGAGATTTCGTGATTAACAGGTTTTTAACTCTTTAGGAGAAATACCATATTCCTTCTTAAAGGATGTTGAAAAATATCCCGGGGAGGAATAGCCAACTTCATAAGCAATCTCAGAAATATTTAGCTTTGAATTCTGGAGTAAATTTTTAGCTTTTTTAAGGCGTAGCGAATTAATGTACTCATTAACACTCATACCTAACAGCGCTTTTACTTTTCTATACAATTGCACTCTCGAAATCTCTAAACTAAATGCAAGATCTTCTACAGTAAAACTTGAATTTTTGAGGTTAGCATCAATGAGGGCATTAAGCTCTTTAAGAAAAAATTGCTCGGCTCCGGCAAAGTTCTCTCCATTCACTTTATCTATACGGTTGGTATAATAATATCGTAGTTTTTCCCGATTAAATAAAGCCGATTTAATGGACTCCATTAAGATCTGATTATTGAAAGGCTTAGTAATATAAATATCTGCCCCTGCTTTTAGGGCTTTAAGCCTCGATTCCTTATCACTTAAAGCGGTTAATATGATAGTAGGAATATGGGAAGTTCGTAGATCGCTCTTTAACTCCCGGCATATCTGAAATCCATCTTTATCTGGCAGGTTAATATCACATATCATCACATCTGGAATAACTTCAAGGGCTTTTTCAACACCATCCACGCCGTCAGAAACGTAAACCTTATATTCTGAGCTTAATTTTTTCTGAAGCAAAAAGGATAGTTCGAGATTATCTTCAATGATCAATACCGATTCCGCATTTTCCCTCAAGTTTTTATTAGCATCTATCTCTTCAGGAATTAGATTCTCCACCCGGTTCCTCTCAGAAGAGGTATCCATCCCCTTTTGAACTTCAGAAATAACATACTCTTTTAAATGAACATCACCTTTTAATAGCGAAATTTTAAATTCGGCTCCCTGGTTGGAAGAAACACTAATATTCCCTTTATGTAATTCCACAAACTGGCGGGTAATATACAGCCCAATACCAGAACTGGGCCTGGTATTGTTACTAGCCTGCATATACGGATCAAAAATACTTTGGAATTCTTCTTTCGGAATCCCTATACCGGAGTCCTTAAATAAAATTTCAACTTTTTCCTCCTCCTCTTCTATTGTAATATGAACTTTTCCATTTTTAGGAGTAAACTTAAAGGCATTAGAAAGGATGTTAAAAAAGACTTTATCCATCATTTTCCTATCTAGATAAAGCTGAAGATCTTCGCTTTTATAGGAAAATTTAAGATCAATAGATTTTTTAAGCGCTTCGCTTTTGAAATTATCAACTATATTTTTCAGAAAAGGAACGATTTTGGTCTTTGTAACCCTTAAATCGAAACTGCCATTTTCGATTTTTCTGAAATCCAACAGCTCATTAATAAGACGTAGCAATCTTCTGGAGTTATTTATAATAAGATTGGTCTCATAAGAGATCTCCTGCGATTCTTTAGAAGGACGTTCGGATATTGACTCAATTGAACTGGTAATAAGCGTTAATGGCGTTTTGAATTCATGCGACAAGGCCGTGAAAAAATTGATCTTACTTTCATTAGAAATTTTCAATTTTTCCGCGAACTCTTCAATTTTATTTCGCTGTGCCAGGATCTCTGTATTACTCGACTCCAGATTTCTTTTATGCTTTCTAAGCTTAACAACCAGATAAATACTCCATATGCTTAGTATTAAAAGCAGGACTAATAAAAATATCATTAACTGGATAAGCTTCGATTGCGAATTGTACGTGTTGATTTGTTTATCGATTACTTCCTGTTGGTGCTCAATATCATTCTGCTGTTGGTTCATTTTATCGAACTGGTTCTTCATGATCCCAACATTTACAGAATCTATAATAATCGTCTTCAGTATATTATTCTTTTCAATGCTTTGTTGATTGATCAAATCCTCAGCCAATTTTATTGCCTCCATTCCCCCGGTAGGATAAAGCACTGTGGCCTCCAGAATACGATCTTTAACTAATTGAATTCCTCCATTAGGGCCAAAAAGTCCATCCACTCCAATAACATGGATATCATTTTCCATAGATTTCTCTTTTACCACCTCCCAGGCTCCCAGGGCCATTCGGTCATTATGTGCAAAAATGTACTTTGGGATTTCGGTGGAATCTAAAAGCTTTGATAATTCCTCTTTTATGGAGGCTTTTTCCCAATCGCCTTTAATGAGATGGGATATAGTTAAATTAGGAATCTGGTTTATCGCCCTTCTAAAGCCTTCACTTCTTTCATGGGCAGGCGAAGATCCTTCCTGACCGGTAATTTCTATGATTTCAGCGGGTTCACCTGAATGGGAAATGATATATTTTGCGGCATTGCGCCCCACTTCTACATTATTTGCACCAATATAAGCTGTAAAATTGCTCCCATCTATTTTTCTATCGATAACAATAGTTGGGATGCCTGCATCCATCGCCTTTTCTATAACAGTAGTAATGGGATTAGACTGGATAGGAGACACAATAAGCACATCTACACCGTCTTTAATAAATCCTTCTATCTGCTTAACCTGTTGGGCAACACTGTTCTCAGCATCCTTAATTTCAAGAACAATTTCTGGGTGAAGCGAAGCTTCCAGTTGCATGGATTTATTCATCTCACGGCGCCAATTGTCTGTTGTCATCGCTTGCGAAAAACCAATTCTATAGTTCTCCTCCCTATGTTGTTGATTGCACGAAAGGAATAAGAGGAAAAAAATGGTAAGAAGGAAAAACTTAATTAAAGACTTCATTGATTAGTAGTTAACAAGCTTCTAAAATAAAATTTAAAAATTGTTTAACAACAAATAGAGGTGCCTAATTTGTAAACCCTTTTACTTCTATGCCATCTAAACGCTCTACAAATCATTAAGTTGAATAAATATACCACTCGTTTTGGGTTCATAACTTTTTTTAATTTCCTTAACAGTCTTCCGCTAGAAAATGACTTTTAATATTTTATTTTTTCTATCAAACATTGCCTGGGAAACATTTAATATACCTTCCAATTGAAGAGGTTAAAATGACTGGCTATAGAATGATTCCAACAACTTTTAAAGTCACAGATTTTATCTGTTATAAATCTTAGCAGATCAGTACACTACATCTGCGTAAATCAATAAATACACTTATTAGGAAATTACTTTTTGCTTCGAGGCATCCTTCCCTAGCCTTTGATTCCATGGGTCGAGTAAACTACGCATCAATCCTTAATACAAAAAGAGGTGAAAAAATCGATATTTGTGAGTTTCAAAGCGCTTATAGACCGTCTTCGGTTTTCAGAAAGCAAATGGCAGAATTTAATCTTGGTAATGTTTCCGGATAAAGTTATTCCTTAATGTTTTATTATGTTCAATCACTGGTAAAACAATGCAGCATGGCGAAAAAGAGAAAGAAAGTGAAACAGCTAAATTAAAAAATAACCGGCCCATGGACCGTTATTGTATCTTAAACTTTCGACCTTTTTATGAATTGCCTCTAAAAAATATAATAATCCGTTACTGATGATTATTGAAATTCACCAAGATTTTCAAAAGCTTTTATGGTTTCTACCTCTAGAGCATACACCGGGTTTATTTATTAAACTTTTCAATTAAATACCTGTCTGCTCCCGTAGACCAAAGAGCTCCATAGACTAATAAAGGCTGAAACAACAAACGGATAAAACGTTTGGTATCTGTATCCAATCCAAAGGCATCAATCCTATTCGTATACTGGGATATGTTTCCCGGAAAAATAAGAATATAAAACAAGGCTAACATCAATCCGGTACTAATTCGTTTTTCTTTCCATAAAATCATTAATACCCCCAGAGTTATCTCAACAATACCAGAGAAAAGCACCGTTACGTCCATTAATGATTGATTTGCTGGTAACCAACGGGGCACCTGAGCCTGAAATTCTTTTCGTTTAAAAGTGAGGTGTGCTATACCGGCAAATACCATAGCTGAACCCATTAACAGTCTAACCACATTTCGTGTTCTGATGCTTTTCATTTCTTTTTTCTAAAAGATAGTATAGAAAAAGAATAAGCGCAATTTTCAAATAGGCTTTATCAAATATTTCACATTATGCTACTCTTTTAATAGCTGAAATAACTTAAAAGCATCGAACTTGGGACGGTATTCTAAACTTTTTGCCTTAGAAATTCCCTGGTTTCACTTGTTGTGAAGTACTAATCTGAGTATCGGTTTTATAACCTTCAATGGTTTTGGGCACTGCCGGTAAAATTTTGGTATTGATCATATTTAACTGAAATACCTCATCGAAATCTGTATTTGGACTGGCAATTCAAAAGTGTTTTTCACATATTCTACATATGAATATTCGTAATATATAATAGCCCGTATTATCCGTGCTCTTACTTTCCGTTCCAAAAAGTTTCTATAATTACATCTGCTATCTAATTTAAATCATTTATTGGCAATGCCAGAAGCTAGAATACACGATCCCTATACTTATGAGCATACCTCTAAATTGCAAAAAGTTTTCTGATTCCTATAAGATTGCCTCAGCTTATTGAGGGTAGTACAATATACCTGTAACTAAAATACTTTATAAAAAAATAAGCGTTGTGAAACCTTTTTAAAAATCTGAGGTCTTTATAGTAAAAGAGCTTAGGGCAATGAGGCATGTATCAAAACATCATTTTTTATTTCGAGGCATTCCGCTCCCGATAGCTATCGACAAGAGACAGGAACCCGAGCATTTAATCTCGATTATCGAGGAGTAAACAACATCAAAAACTTGAAAAACCTAACCGACGAAGAATTGATGAGCATGGTTGCTAAGGATCATTTGGATGAGATGCGGATACTTTATGAACGATATCATCAATGGATCTATAACTTTTTTATACAGATGATTCGCGATAAAGATATCTGTGAAGATTTAATGCAAACCACATTTTATAAAGCTATCAAATATCGCAAATCATACCAGGGTGGAAAGTTTGATTCCTGGATCTTTAGGATTGCCCGCAATCTTAGTTACGATTATTTTAAAGCTCAAAAAAACCAGTATCAAAATGAGGACCATACCATAATTCACCAAATTAAAGAAGACGAAGAGGATACGAATGATGACATCATAAAACTCAAATTGGTAATGCAAAAATTAACCCCTGAAGAAAGAGAAATAATAGTCCTTAGTCGTTTTCAGGAAATGCGCTATCTGCAAATAGCAGAAGTTTTAGGCAGTACGGAAAATGCGATCAAAATAAAAGCTCACCGCACCCTAAAGAAATTAAAAAAATTATTTTTTGAATCTGTAGAGATATGAATTGTAACGAAATAGAACAACGAATTTTTGATTATTTGGAAAGACAGCTTTCTGAAAAAGAAATCCATGAATTCGAAAAGCATCTAAGCCAATGCGAAGCTTGCAGAAAAGAACTGGAAGAAACTAGAAGGCTAACGGAAACTATCAAGGTTGTTTCTTCAGAACAACCAAAGACCGGACACTTTACCTCTTTTGAAGACATGCTACAACGGGAAAAGCAGAAATTAAAAAATCATGAACCCAAAGTACAGGTACTATATTGGAAAACAGCTTTTCAAATTGCCGCTTCTATCCTGCTTTTGCTTGGAGGCTATCTTTACGGAGAGTATCGCGGCAAGGCACTGGCACAAAAACAAATCGTCCAGTTACAGCAACAATCACAGCAGCTTAAAACCAATATGACTTTAGCTATGCTTGATAATCGTTCTGCCAGTAAAAGAATACAGGCCGTCAATTATACAGAAGATATAAAAATGCCAGACAATCAGGTATTGGAAGCCATCATCGGAAGATTACAAAAAGATGATAATATCAATGTAAGGCTGGCAGCAGCTGGGTCATTATCGAGATTTCAGGAGAATCAGCTCGTAAAAGATGCTTTTATCACTACGCTGGAAACCGAAGAGAATCCTGAAGTTCAGATTGCAATCATTCAGTTTCTGGTGCATGTTAAGGATGAACGTTCGGTAAAGCCCATGAAAAAACTATTAAATCAACCCGAAGTACCGCAATACGTAAAGTATCAGGTTAATCAGGGACTTGCACAAATTTTATAATCAATCAAAAAAACAAGAGTAATGAAAAAAACAAGCATATTATGTATGTTGCTTATGCTTATTGGTAGCGTAGGCATGGCCCAAAAGGAGTTTAAAAAATCACTAAGCGGTATCTCCAGAATAGAAATCGAAACCAACACTTCCATATTTATAAAAAAGGGAGTATCAAATGAGTTTATTATCAGGGAAGGTTGCAGCAACTGTAAAAGTGAAGAAGAAGAAACGGGATCGACCTGGAATGATAAAGATTCTTCAATTGATGAAAAAGCTAAAGGTCTCACTCCTATTTACGCTGGTGGGGAGGATAATACCGGAGTGGGGATGTATATGGAGAAAGATGGGGAAAGTTTACGGATAAATGACCTTAAATCTTTTTATAATCGCAGGGGATTGACTATAAGCGTTCCGGCCTCAGTAGCCCTAAAGATAAACTGCGGAAATTTAGGTAATGTGAAGATTGAGAATTTAAGCAACGAGCTAGAAATAAATACCAATATAGGCTATATAAAACTAAACAATGTGACCGGCCCCATAACAGCACACAGCACTACGGGAAACATTGATGTGGTATTTAGCAGTGTTAATCAAACCGCTCCGATTTCCATCAGTTCTTCTACGGGTATGATCGATATAAGTTTACCCTCCAATACAAAAGCATCGGTAGAACTCAATTCTACTATGGGATCGGTATATTCTAACTTTAACCTCATCAAGCCAAGGGAAGACGGACTTAAGGCCATTGGCGGTCAAAAAGCCATTACGGGAGATATTAATAATGGAGGGGTAAAAATGAGCTTAAAAGCTTCTGTAGGAAATATTTATCTAAGAAAAAAATAATCAAATTTATTAATCAAAAAACGAACATTATGAAACATCTAATCGTATTAACAATGCTCATTCTTTTTACTTCGGTTACCCAGGGCCAAAGACAGGTTGAAGAACAATTTAAAATAGCTAAAATAGAACAGATCAATTTAAACTTTAAATTTGCTTCTGAAATCAAAGTGGTACAATGGGATCAAAAGAATATCAATGTCAAAGCAAATGTTCTGATAGAAAATGGGGAAGGTAATGATGCTTACAGTTTAAAAAGTGAGACCTCTTCTAAAGACATCACTATTTATTCAGACTTTGGAGATTACTTCAAGCAAAAAAATAATATTGTACTCAATAATTGTGATCATAAAACTGAAATTAATTATGTGGTTTATGTGCCTAAAAACTGTAGGCTTAAAATAAAGAGCATTACCGGAAATGTTATTTCAGAAAACTTTTCAGGTAAACTGGAAACAGATTTGATATCGGGAAATGTGGAGCTAAAAAAGTATGATGGAGAGCTTGCTTTAAAGACAATTAGTGGAAATTTAGATATTACAATGAAGAAAGCCGAAATTGATGCCAAAACCCTAACCGGAACTATCTATTCTGATCTTGATATTAACGTAATAAAAACTCATAAAAACTCTTCTATATCCAGTAGAATTCAAGGTATCGTTAGTAATGGTAGTGAAAGAGCAAAACTTGAAACTATTTCAGGTAATATTTATATGCGTAAAGAATAGTAATTTTATATCTCATGGCTTTCTATTAAAAGTTAGAAAGCCATGAGATAATTTTCCAGAAACTACCTTATGGTTTGCTCTAAGGTAATTTACCAAATTTCTGGTAGTGACATTGTCACCTATATCTAATCCAATATCGGCAAATCTTAATCGATACTATAGTAAGATGTTAAGAATACACAACAAAACTAATAGCCTGTAAAATGTCGCATATTTTTTTGAATTTTAAACCGATCTTCCCATTAAAGGGTCAGTAGTACTGGTTTTTCCATTTTCGATATGGCCGGCAAAACGTTGTTCAAAATCAGCGTATTCCGCTATCAAAATGCTGTAATCATACCAGCCAAATGAATCATGGACATCTATCTCCTGTTGATGGGTTCCTTTTTCTAAAACTACATTCACCGGTTTTCTATTATACGACTTATCGATGATAGCAACACTAATCTTTTGTTTTGTATCAATTTGAAAAACTGCACGCATCCCTTCTTTATTACCTGCTGTTTTCAATGTAATAGTAGTGGCTGCAAGCTGATTTTTATGCCCTCGAAATTCCCTGTAAAAACCATTAGGAGCATAAGCCTTGATAAAGAACTTATCGGAATGGAAAGGAAAATCATATTTTATATGTTCACCTTCACTTACGGTAAAATCATAACAGGACCTTTTAGCATCCTGAAGTAAAGAAGTCATATCATATACCTGAAATGGTGCTGCTCCTTTTTTAGATTTCGATAGCGTATTTTGGTAGGACATAGTAAGTTCCAACTTATCTTTTGAAGCCATATACCCGCAATCTAATGACAAATTATAGGGTAAAGCACAAGCAGGTTTGGTACCCGGCTCCTGCGCCGGCAATAATTTATTAAGTTGATCTTTATTTCTTAAATCCCTCAAATCGGTATCACTTAACATTTTATAATCCGAAGGCAATTTCTTTTCTTTCGCATCATAAATTTGTTGGATATAGGCGTCCCTTTTTACCGCCATTTCTTTTGGTACTGAGCTATCAGCATCCCTGAATACCGAAGTAAGGTTACCACAAATAGCCCGTCTCCAATCTCCAATATTCTCTTCAATAACTTTTTTACCTGTTTTCTTTTCTATAAAATGCTCCAGGAACTGTAACGAGGAGGTATGATCAAAAACTTCACTGTTTACATACCCTCCCCTACTCCATGGTGAGGCAACTATCATAGGTACCCGAAAACCTAAACCTAAATTATGTTTTCCGTCTACAAACTCTTCTTCTGTAGGGATATTGTTAGTCGCACCACTTCCCGGTTTAGGCGCTACAAAGGGAGGTACATGATCAAAATAACCGTCATTTTCATCATAGGTAACGATAAAAATTGTTTTTTTCCATTGCTCCGGATTTTTCGTTAAAATATCCAATACTTCAGATACGTACCAGGCGCCATACCATGGCGAACCGGGATGATCTGAAAAAGCACATGGGGCTACCAACCAGGATACCATAGGTAATTCCCCATTATCTACATCGTTTCGAAATTGATGAAGCACGTCTCCCTTTGGCACTTTAAGTTCCTTATCTTCAAACTTCAAGTGTTCGAGTTTTCGATATTCCAGATAATTTTTATTGGTGATAAAGGCTTTATTATGGATTGCCTTTTGGTGATCGCTTAGCTTATTAAAATTAGCTTCGCTATACACCTCAAGATCTTTCCTAAGATTAGCGATTTTAGCCGTTAATTTTTTTTGTTTATTTTCTGAATGCTTTTCTGACTTTTCAATTTTTAATAGTTTTTCTAATTCTGACTGCATCCATGCCCTGTGCTGGGGATGAAGACGAACATTATATTGTTTTATAAATTCTAAATCATTATCAGTAAAGTTAGCAAGCCAAAACTCTTCTTCTCCAGACAGACCTGTGGGAATACTAAGTTCGTTTTGATATACTCCCCAGGATATCCCGGCTTCTTCAAGGCGTTCTGGATATGTTTTCCAGCTCACATTTTTAAAATCGATCATTCCATTATCTACATGGGCTTTTGAAGAAGGATTATGTGCATCTTCACGAACAGTTCCCGCCCAGAAGTAATTTCTATTGGGACTGGTACCCGTTAACGTAGAACAAAAGCTTTGGTCACAAACCGTAAAAGCATCTGCAAAAGAGTAATAAAAGGGAAGATCTTCCCGGTCGTAATATCCCATCGTTAACGGCATTTTGGCATAGTCGGGATTCCCTGATTTTTTGGCTTCAAGCCATTTATCCATCTTACCATTATTTCTTGCAGCCACCATATCTTCCCAACCATGAGGAAGTGATCCCATCCAGGTGGATTTGGTATTTTTTATATCCAGACGAAATGGCGTTGCAGTTTTACCAGCATTATTACGCTGATACCACACTGGCAACCCAGTAGGAGTGTCTATCGCCCTGGGGTCATTAAATCCACGTACACCACGCAAACGCCCAAAACAGTGATCAAAAGACCTGTTTTCCTGCATAAGAAACACGATGTTTTCTGCATTTAAGTAAGTGGTTCCGGGATCAGCACTTATCGCTAAAGCCCGAGCTATCGATTGTGGCATCGAATTAAAAAGTGCTGTGGATCCAGCTAATAAAGAAGCTTTTTTCAGAAATGACCTTCTTGACTCCATAACTTATATTTTTTGAAATCTAATTATCAAAAATGATAATTAATTTTTTGAATAACGTTTTTTTAAAGCGTATAATTATAAAATAGCAGCATCGTAAAAACAGATGCTGCTATTTCTATAAATTAATCAAGCCACCAGGGAAGTTGTCTTATCCCATCGTTTCCGCCAAATTGAGCGTTTATTGCGGCCTCCAGATTTTTCGTATTATTATTATATTCTTCTACCGGATAAACAAACCTGTACGGTGGTGTTTGCCCTGTAGGATAATCAAATTCAGGATAACCGGTTCTTAGATAATCGTAATACTGTGACCACCCGGCCTGTAAAAAGGTGGCAATATACTTTTGCGTGATAATGGTTTCCAGTTGTTCTTCCTCAGTACCCTCAAGACCTAAAGCAGCCTGGCCCAGGTATTCTTCCACTTCTTCTACGCTTAAATATTCTGAGTATGCACTCGCATTCGATCTATAAAACTCAAAATTTGCACGAATAGCATTTTCAAAATGTGTAGCTGGCTGATCATTTATCCAGCCTCTCAACGAAGCTTCGGCAAGTATGAACTCGACCTCCCAATAACTTAAAATGTTATGCGGTTCGGTCGTAGGATCGGTATAATATCTTGCATTAACTTTTGATATGTTCCCACTGGCAACCAGGGTTTCATTGATTACCGAGTAGTTTTCCGAAGGGCTTCCTCCGTTATAGGAATCAAAATTATTGATATCTAATCCCTGCGATGCAGCACTTGAAGTTTGTTCGGCTACGATAAATAAACGCGGGTCTTTTAATTGCTTCAATAAATCAATATAGGTAGCTGACATATACATACTTGATCCGTAACTACTCGAATTAAATTCGGTATAACGACTATCCTGCTGATCCTGAAAAACTAATTGTGCATTATCTTCTAAGGAGCTAATCATCATCCCGCGCGCATAAACTTCTTGAAATTTGCTTACGATATTTATTGATCCGGCAGTAGTTTTATTGGAAAGGCTTATTAATAGTTTCAATTCGTAAGCATTAATAAGTTTTAGCCACTTTCTGGCATCGCCGTTAAAAATGATATCACCTTCAATAGCCACATCTTCCTCTATCATAGATGCCGCTTCATCCAGTTCAGTAATGATTCCTTCAAAAACGGTCTCCTGAGAATCATATGATGGCTCAAAATCATCTTCAGATTCGCCCTTTAAAGCTTCAGAATAGGGAATATCCCCAAACCGAAGGCTTAATTGATAAAAATAGTAAGCTCTAAAAAATTTACCAATAGCAATATAATTAGGACTACTAATGCGTTCAGCTTCTTCAATCATTTTAGTAACCTGTCTTAGATCATTAAACTCTCCAAAGCTACCATTACCCCATTTAAAATATTGATAATCGTTCTCTTCTCCCGTTTGTATAAGCATTCTTGAAGCATAAAGCGGACTGGTACCGGCAACCTGAAAAGCTTCAGCCGAAATTTCTGTAAGTAGTAACTGGGGATGAGTTTGGCTTACGTTGTTAGGATTTTCATTAAGCTCATCTAAATCCTGACAGCTTTTTGTAATAAAACCTAAAAGAATAATTAAGGTATATATGACTAATTTTTTCATGAAATGATTTTTTAAGTTGAGGCTTAGAATTTAAAGTTTACTCCTAAACCAAGATATCTGGAAGAAGGATCCTGAATATTATTATTGTCACCCGTTTTATAGTCGGGATCTGTATAATAGTCTCCTTTTTTTAGTACAAACAGGTTATAGCCATTAAAGCTCACATTGGCATCTTTAATGGTTTTACTATTTAAAAGATCAGTAAAATTATAGCTTAGGCTAATGCTTCTCAATTTTAAATAAGAACGATCAAAAACATTCGCAAAAGTTTCACTTTCATCCTCGGTCACTCGGGCACGATATGGATAATTTTGCGACCAGGTTTGCCAGCTAATAGGAGTGGTATGCTCTTCAAAAACACGATTATCTGAAACAATATTACCACTTACGTCCCTTACCAACTCACCACTCACAAGATTTACACCCTTAGGCACATAGATAGCTTCTCCTGCGGCATATTCTTCATCACGATATTGAACAGATTTAGGATGTTTTCCTCCCCACCACATTTTTTCAACAACCTGAGACCGCAAGACACCTCCCCAAACGCCATCCATGGCTATATTTAAGTTCCAGTTTTTATATTTAAAATCATTTACAAAACCAAAAGTCCAGTCAGGATCAAAATGCCCTAAATAAGATAAATACGTGTCTCTGGTAGGTAAGCCCGTGGAAGCATTCAAAATAACTTCTCCCTCTGGAGATTTCATCCATTCCTGATCGTAGTAACTATCGATACGATCATTTAGAGAAAGGTTTCCAAACTTATCTTCCCCACTTGTAATTTCTGTTAGTTTGGTTACTTTTTTCGACCAGTTTAATAGCGCCGACCATTTAAGATTTTCATTAACAATGGGTTTGAATCTTAAGGAAAGCTCCAGTCCGTTAGTTGTATATTCATTTCCGTTAATTTTTCTGGAAGAGAATCCGGAAGCAAGGGAAATAGGCTGGTTAATAATTTGATCGGTATCTACCGTATTGTAATAAGTAGCATCAAAAGCAAGACGATTATCTAAGAACGAAGTATTCAATCCTACCTCGAAAGAGGTTGAAGTTTCCGGAGAGATATTTGGATTAACAATACCGGAAGGATATACAAGACGCTGAACATTTGCAAAATTCCCTGAACTATTATAATAAGCTGAAAGTTGATAAGGATCCAGATCACTGGAAACCCTGGCCCAGGAACTAAATAATTTTACATATTCGATATCCTCTGGCATTTCAAAAATATTACTTATTAAAGCACTTCCCGATAATGAAGGATAAAAATAGGATCGGTTTTCTTTAGGCAAAGTTGAAGACCAGTCATTTCTGGCAGACATCGTAATGAAATAGGTGTTTAAGAACTCTAAATCCAGAGTACCATACACACTATTAATCGCTTTTTTCCATAAATTATTTTCAGCTCTTACCGGTCCGGTAGAATTTCCCATATTATAAACTCCCGGTACCGTTAATCCATCGGTTGCCGCAAATTCTTGTTGGTACCTTCTATAAAATGTTGATGCACCGGCATTCACTACGATTTTAAAATCTTCTGAAATGGAATTATCATAAGTGGTCAGTACATCATAATCGATATTTAACCTTCTTGTATTCCAGGTTTGATAAGATCCCTCTCTTGGCGCACTATAATTAAAATAAGATTTTGGACTTTCTAAATCTTCAAAATTTGATTTTAACACTCCAGATCCTCTTAATTGTAACCTGAAGTGTTCATCAAATTCATAAGCTAATTTTAATTGAGCATTCAATAAATCTGAATTATATTCTTTTTGATAATGATTGGCTCCAAACCACGGATTATTATACCATGCATAGTTCCAGTTTGCCTGCCGGTATCCTTCCATTCCCGGTACCCATTGATGGTTTTTAAGATCCTGCCCATTCACATCTTCTCCCATCCAAATCAAAAGGGTATACATATGTCCGCTAGGATTATACCCATAATTTGGATAATTAGGAGAATAAACTTTGTTGTAAGAAAGCTTACTGGTTAAACTCATCTTATCAGATAGCTGCGTTAAAGACTTATAACTTAGTCCTCCTTGTGATAAACTAGAGTTTGGTACGCGATCTCTATTATGCGAAAAATTTCCATTAATGCGATAATAGCCTTTTTCACTCTTTTGGCTTACGGTGAAATTAGTACTGGAAATTATACTTGTTCTTAGAAAATCGTCTAAATTGTCGTGTCTAACCCATGGTAAAGGCTGTCTTGAATACCTGGATCTGTTATCATATTGCGTACCGGTCACGCTACCATACCATGGAATAACTTCTCCGGTTTGGCTATCTACAATCGGACTGTTCCACTGCGGAATCAATAAATTTTCATCAAATTTTGGTCCCCATATCATATCACCATCGGCAATACCGCCGTCGGCACCATCCCAGAATTCATACTGCCCGTTAGAGCCATTTCCATATTCATGCTGGGTTTCCGGAAAAATAGCATAACCTGCTGAAAACATGACATTTTGAGATATTTCTATGCTTAACCCATCTTGCGTAGCGCTCTTGGTGGTAACCAGGATAGCACCGTTTCGTCCTCTGGATCCATATAGTGCAGAAGCAGCAGTTCCTTTAAGAACATTTATAGCTGCAATATTATTTTGAGGAACATCAAAAAAATCAGTTTCTACCGGGATTCCGTCAATAACAATTAAAGGCGTCTTTCCCCGTAACGAGAATGAAGGTGATTGAAACATCCCAGGAGGACTACTTACCTGAAGTCCCGCAACTTTACCAGAAAACAAATTAGCGACATTAGGCACCGGTAAATTCTCCAAATTATTGGTTTCTATTTCCTGTGTGGCATAACCAATTTTCTTTTCTGCTTTTGTAATTCCCAGTGCAGTTACTACAACCTGGTCTAAAGATTCGGTATTTACCTGAAGAGTTACTGTAAAATTATTCTTGTTTCCTACTGCAACTTCCTGGGTTTTAAAACCAATATAGGAAAATATAAGCGTATCATTTTGTACCGCGTTAATTAAAAAATTACCATCAATATCAGTAACAGCTCCAACCTGATTGCTGTTTTTAACACTTATGTTAACTCCTCCCAGGGGAAGACCATCAGGATCGGTAACCACTCCCGATATTTCCTGTTGACTATAACCTGTCCACGAGAGATTAATGAATACAAATAGTAATAGATAAAAATGCTTCATTGATATTATTTTTAAGTGAGTCGCAAACCTATTAAACGGTTTTAGCAAACTCGTTAACAATCTTTAAAGACATTATTATCTAAAAATGAATAGGAAATCAGTGAACAAAATCGCAAATAACTGACTAATAAAACCTTATAAATATCGCTTGTTTTTATGTTCTTATACAGAATAACTATTTTATAATTAATTGTTAACGAATCTATAAACTGAAAGAAGGCGATTCGATAAAATAATTGAAGATTATAACGCAGGTAGTTTATCTATTAAGAAGCTTACGAAGAATTACTAAAGCAAGCCAAAGACTTGTCTAAAGACCAAGAGCGTTTAGCAAAAATGTAATGACTGAAGAAGTGCTTCAACTCTTTGATCTTTTAAAAAAAGAAAAACTAATCAAAGACGAAGGGAAAGCGTAAAGTTGGCAGCTTCACATTTATTGTAAATCCTTTTTGATTCCAATAAACAATTCTAATTCTAGAGTAGCAGAAAAAGAAAATAACTCAAAAAATTGTACTAAACGGACTACAAATTAGGGGTAGTCCATTTATACTTATTATCTTTTTTAGAACCTTTTCCTTATAAAATCGCTACTATTTATTCGCGCAGAAGTATTTTATATCTATTTTCTAGCATGTTGATATACGCTTTTTGCATCTCTTCACTTAAAAATGAATTTCGAATTAGACCTATAGTCTTGTTTTTGGATTTATTAAAGCGTTTAAAGACGCCATTGATTTGCTTTTGAGTTAGTCCTAAATCGAGACCAAAGTCAATTAGCAATTTTCTAGTAATTTTTTTCTTTTTCCCTGCAAGCGTCAAAGCTAACTCTTCCTCATCGTCTGGGTTTACTATGGAGACATTCAGTAAATCATAAGCCGGAGAAAGCGTCCACCCATAATCTGCTTTTATCAAAGAGAAATTTTTTAAGTGCATATCATTATTTCCCGTTAAAAAACTAAAAATACTTAATTCATAATACCGAAGAAGATCCAATAAGGTGTTTTCAGCATATTCATTGATAGCTTTTCCGATGCGCTCCATCGATCCTCGATATTTATCGAAAGCTTCTACGACTTGAAACATATCGATCATATGGATTTTTGATCCGTCTTCTTTTCGATCTACTCTTTTTGTGATATAAGATAGCTCGCCTGAAGAAAGCCGAATCAATGAATGCGGAACGACCGAAATGTTGAATAACTCTGCCATTTTCATAGTGACATCTTCATTTGCGGGCATTTCAGGATAATCTGCGGAAGGTGGCTTAAAAATATAATTTCCGCCTAATGCTCCTAACACCGTAAGCCGCTGATCGTTATTATTTTCAAATAATGACATCGATAATTTGGGCTGTACACCAGGAACAGAAATACTACGTTCTACAACCTGCTCGGCCAGTGTTGTCATTTCCTGAATTGAATAGGGAATTTTAGGAGGCGTTTTTGTTCCGAAGAATTTTAAGCTACACTCTTCATGAAAGTCTCCTTCTCCAGAAAGCTCTTTATAACAAAATAAGCACTTATTCATCTTCAGTAGGTATTGGTTCAACACTTACTGCGCCTATACAGTTTTTACAACAGGCCAATAATAATCCCATCCGGTCATTTCTATTGATTTTCCAATTTTTAGAAGCAATATCCAGTAACCAACCTTCAGGAATCAAACCTTCAAAAAAAGCGAATAGACGTTTTTCTTTATATTCTGTTTTACGAACAGGCATCGTAAATGTGATAAATTGATCGGGATAATTACGAACATAACCCTCATCATATTTAAACACAAACTCGCCGTCATTGGTCTCTGTTAATTGTCCACAATAAATAGTATCATAAAAAATCCTAGCTTGCCTCATGAGCTTCAATCTCTTTTAAATTAATCGGTGCGAGCTTATGACCAAACATTTTTAAAACCTGGTTGACTTTATCCAAATTTAAATTTGTTTGGTTTTGTTCAATTTTTCGAATAACGGTCAACGCTACCCCGGCACGATCAGCAAACTCTTCCTGCGTTAAGTTTACTTCTTTTCTCCGCGCTTTTACAAATGACGCCAATTCCTCCATTATATGTTTTAACGTATAATTTTAACCAAATATAGTAAATTATATGTAATTACATATAATTTAAGATAGAAGAAATATTTTATATGTTTTTACATATAAATATAACTGTCCGAGAAACTATTAATGTAATACCAGAACAGAGTAAAAAATCATAACTTTTCTAACCAATAATCTATATTATCAATTCGTTCTAACTTTCCATTTCGAGCTTCTGCAATAGCGGCTTTAGTAGCCTCATTGGGGATATTACCTATGTCCTTAACCAATACTTTTATTATGTAAAGATTTAAACTGCATTGTTTTGCCTTAGCTTCTTCTTTTAAGGCTTTTAGATCACGATTTAGAGGAGTGAGGAATACCGAATATTTCTATATATCGCTTGATTAAATTATATTCTTAAAATCGTAAAAACCCAGATTTTAGAATTGATCCATTTTGGACTTGATCCCATAAAATTTAAGAAGCTGGCACCTATCGTAGCATCTATAAAAGAAAAGCCCCGTTATCATTACGATACGGGGCTTTTTAGCGGAGAAAGAGGCTCTCTCACCTATAATATCAAGAAGAATCACTAAATACTTATTTCATTGTATTTCAGTTTTTTAAATAAAAATAAATTCTAAAACTTTTATTGAATTTCTTTGAATATCAAAAAAAGTGGCTGTAGATTTGGCTGTATATATTTACAGCCAATGATTACAATAAAGAAAAAAATCACTATTGCTATTGAAAAAAGAAGAAGGCAAGGTGTCATAGTAGAAGAAAATGCCCCTATTTTTCTCCGGTTAACTTATTCAGGAAAGAGAATAAATTTATATAGCGGTTTTCGTATAAATTTGGATCAATGGGATAGTGAAAACAAAAAGGTGATTGAAGGAACTGTTAATGGTAATGACCAGATAGCTGAAGAGATCAATCTGAATATTGAAAAACAAAAATCAGAGATAAATTCTTTGTTTTTTAAATTTCAAATAGAAGAAAAAATCCCCACTACAACTGAAATTAAAGAAGCCTTCGAACAAATTAGATCCGGGAATAAGAAGATTCCTAAGAAAAGAATAATTCAAAAATCTACTGAATTATCTTTCTTTGAAGTTTTTGATGATTTTACAAATTACAATGGGAAAATCAATAACTGGACGGAAGATACCTATACCAAATTTAACACTTTAAAAACGCACCTACAGGATTATAATCAAAATTTAAAATTTGAAGATTTAACTCACGAAGGATTAAGTGACCTATTGGTTTATTTTATGAATAAACTGCAAATGAGAAATACAACCACTAAAAAATACTTTGAATTTATTACCTGGTTTTTGCGATATGCTTTATCAAAAAAGTATACTACGAATGATGCATTCCTCAATTTCAAACCCAAATTAAAAATAGTAAAGAAGCAGGTTATATTTTTAACTGAAGATGAGATTAATCAAATAATCCAGACTAATATTCCTGAAACCAAACAATATCTTTCTAGAGTTCGTGATGTACTACTTTTCCTTACATACAGTGGACTTAGACATTCAGACGTATATGAATTAAAAAAGTCCGATATCAAAAAAGACAAATTTGAAGTAACTACTGTAAAAACATTAGATAATTTGGTTATTGATTTTAACCACACAACAAAATCTATCCTGGATAAATATAAAGATATACCTCTCAAAAAAAATAAGGCCCTACCTGTAATTTCTAATCAAAAGACAAATGAATATTTAAAGGAACTAGGAGAATTAGCAAAAATTAACGAGGAAATTACTGAAACTTACTTTATAGGAAATAAAAGATATGATTCGCCTAAACCAAAATATGAATATATGACCAGTCATATAGGTCGTCGATCTTTTATATGTCTATGTATTGCCAAAAATATCCCAATCCAAATAATTATGAAATGGACAGGTCATTCGGATTATAAATCAATGATACCCTACATCGAAGTATCTGAGAAAACCAAGGAAATTGAAATGAAAAAATTAAATTTTTAATAAATATGGATTGTCTAGTATCCTTGGAGTATATAGATAGAGGCTTTAAAGAAATTGAGAATTCTGGAGACATTGATATTTCGATATTGAAACATATTTCAGAATTTTCAAAACGGGATCTGAAAGATACCCACAACCATCTACTTCAATCTAGTGAACGTGTATTTCTGTTAAATCAGTTAGAAACCACTATAGATAATATAAAAAACTCATATGGTAAGAATAAGCAAGTTTTCGATGCATTCAATCCAGGTGAAAGGTTAAGAAAGTTTTTAAGATTTTCTGATGATATTTTGCAAAATAAAATTAATAAAGCAACATCATTAGGCAAAGAATATAGAGATTTAGATAAAGAATATGAACGGAGGTCTTATAATAATGATATTCCAGAAAACCACTTACAAAATCTAGAAAAGGAAGTCCTAACAGCCCAAAAAGCTTATAAGAAGCAAGTAGATATTAAAGATCAAGCGTATAAATCTAATCAACAAAAATTGGACGAACTTGAATTTATACTAACCGTTGATTTTAAATTTTTTATTGAAAAATTAGATGACTTAAAACTTCTAGTTTCAAAAATGCAGAATTCCATTCCCACAGAGGATAGAGCTTTTAAAGATTCTAACGCTGTATTTATAGCCTTTAATATTTTTGTGAATTTAAACTTACTAAAAGACGTATCGGTTGAAAACTTCATATTAGAGATCGATACTATTAAGCGTAAAATTGATAATACATTCCTTATTAAACAACCTAAGACAGATATGTATATAATGTACTCAATTCACAAATTAAAAGATTTTGTAATTGTTGGGAAGAAAGATATCTGGGAAGAAAAAATGATACAACACTTTGGGTTTAAAAGGGAAACTTATGAGAAAAAAAGAAAGGTTGGAAATGAAAACAAAAAAGACTTACACTTAAAGATCGACAAAGAGTTTAATAGGTATTATAATAATTTCATATTATAAAATAAATAGTAAAAATGATACTCTTTGAACCTTTCCAATACGCATAAAATTTCATACACTTATAATCTTTACAAATCATATTTAAAATACTTAAATTCAGGTTTTTAAATATGATTTATTTTTGTTTTACACTTTCCTACACTCGATAATTACTTACTTTTTCTCTTGATTTGTTTTAGTCGCGACATCAAAAAAATATTAATTCAAAATGACTAAAAATGAATCAAGAAAATTTATTAGATAAGCCTATTTGGCAAATGACCGGAGAGCAATTTATTTCACTCTTAAAGAATAATACTGAGTCTGAATCTGGGGAAATATCCAGCCAAAAATCTTCTAAAAATAACCAAAAGAAGACTTATGTATATGGCATCCGAGGAATCGCCAATCTAATTAATCGCAGTATTTCAACCGCCAATAGAATAAAGAAAAGTGGAATTATAGATGATGCCATTATTCAACATGGTAGAACTATAATGGTGGACTCAGAAAAAGCCTTACAACTTCTAAAAGAAAACTCGGAAATATAATCTTCGATAAGCATAAAAAAAAGCATAACTACTGACATAGCTATGCTTTATAAATAAATTCTTCAACACTTGGAAGTGATTATGCAAAGATACAAAATTCTGTATTATCCTTCCATACAATACTATAATTATGGAATACAATTCAGGGATGTATGACTCCGGAAAAAATAGTAATACCAAATTTGATCAAGTAATAGCGTATTTAAATGATAAATATTTGGTTCGATTCAATATAATATTAATTCAGTATCAAATAAAACTTAAAAGCAACGGGAAATGGGAAATTTTAAATTTAAACTCTCTTTTTATCGAGCTCTATAATTCCCCCCAAAATTCGGACAGTAATTTGAATTAGATTTTTAATTAAATTTACTGTATTATGAACAAGAGGAAACACACATCAGCATTTAAGGTTAAGGTAGTCCTTGAAGCCTTAAGCGAGCGCTCTACGATCCAG